>CALLIL010000103.1 GCA_938009755.1 uncultured Marinomonas sp. | reverse complement strand
ACTCTTTATCCGCCGCAGGCGCTCGCCATCGCCGATGGTAGTGTGGGAGATCCCATGTGACTGAGCGATGTTCCGAAGGAACCAGCTCAGGACGCCGAATGGCGCTGTGAAGCAGGATAAAGCATCGCTTTAGATCATTGTAGGTCGTCCCGCAAAGGGGATAAGCATCGTCAAACTTATAATTAAGAAAGCCCTGATAGCTAAGCTGTTGGGCTTTTTTTCGTCTGTAGGAAATGGAAGGTTTAATTTGGAAATGCGAGTGTCTTGGTTGCCATTTACTTGCGCCTGTTTCGCGAGCTCAACGCGTCTGCGTAAATGGCTACAAAGACACTCTATTACCTCGTAAGCCTTCTCTTTAAATACGTTTGCTCAAATACGAAGCAAGAAGCGATTTGCTTCTTCAATACAAAAAAGGAGCCGTTTGGCTCCTTTTGGTGAATCGTCTATTTATCCACAAAACGACTCAGGAAGAGCGTGTGCTTTTAAGTGTTAATAACTTAGGCACTTATCCACTTCGTTTGCTGCGCCAAGAATGACGGCGACGCGTTGGTGAATCGCTTCTGGTTGGATGTCTAATATGCGTTGTGTGTGTGTATAAGCTTTACCGCCAGCTTGTTCGAGTAACATCGCCATTGGGTTTGCTTCGTACATTAGGCGCAATTTGCCGGCTTTAGAAGGGTCTTTATTATCCCAAGGGTAAAGGAAGACGCCACCACGACAAAGAATACGATGTACATCGCCAACCATAGCGGCTACCCAGCGCATATTGAAGTTTTTATCACGAGCGCCGTCTTTGCCTTTTACTAAATCATTCACATAGTTCTGAATACTGTCTGACCAAAAGCGTTGATTAGACATATTAATAGCGAACTCTTGAGTTTCTTTTGGGATTTGAACGTTTTCATGAGTCAGGGTAAAAACTTGCTTCGTCGGGTCGTAAGTAAACATATTTACGCCTTTGCCTGTTGTCAGCACAAGCATGGTTGATGGGCCGTAAAGTACGTAGCCTGCAGCAACTTGTTCTTTTCCCGGAATCAGAAAATCCGCTTCTGTGGCTGGCTTATCGCCTGTTTGGTGGTAAATCGAAAAAATAGTGCCAACCATAGCGTTGATATCGATATTTGATGAGCCATCTAGAGGGTCAAAAGCAATGAAATACTCGCCATCAGTGTTTGCAGGAACAATATAATCTTCTTCTTCTGATGCAATGGCTCTAACGGCAGAGCATTCTGACAAAGCGCTTTTTAGCATGTCATTAGAGATCACATCTAATTTCTTTTGTTCTTCTCCTTGAACGTTTTCATTACCGGCCATGCCAAGAATACCTGCAAGTGAGCCTTGTTTCAGAGCGTCAGAAATGGCGATGCAGGTGTCAGTGGTTACTGTTAAAACTGTGTTGAGCTTTTCCGGAGTTGAGCTTGCTGCTAAAACATCAGATAGGTTTTGCATGGTGTAACACTTCCTTTTTATTTGTAGTGCTGAAATTATGCCACTCTCTCCTGTCAGTGTCAGCCAAGGTTGTGATGGCAAATAAAATAAATAGGGCAAATATAACTTTTCGGATATTCTACCGACAATGTTAAGAGGAAACTTTTATGTCTGAATTTGTTGTTTACCATTTAGAGCTGGACGGAAAAGGCGGTGCCCGCGAGCTTGATACTTGTGACTTGCCAATAAAAGTGCCAAATGAAGGATGTCGTTGGGTGCATTTGGATGGATTAGACAATGAGTCGAGAAGTTGGCTGGCGGATTTAGAGCAGGTTCCAGAGTCGGTTGTTGAGGCGTTGTTTGAAGAGGAGACTCGTCCACGAACGGTCAAAATGGGACAAGGTTTATTAGTGACGCTTCGCGGAGTGAATCTAAACCCTGAATCGAATCCCTCCGATATGGTTTCTTTACGTTTTTGGGTCACTCCGCATTTCATTGTGTCGAGCAGAAGGCGACGTCTGTTGTCTGTGCAAGATGTGGTGGAAAATCTTGTCAATAACGAAGGGCCGACGAGTACGGCGGATATTGTCTCGACTCTGACGGAGACATTAACGGATCGCATGGCCAATGTGATGGCGAATTTAGAAGAGACATTAGCGGATTTGGAGGAAAGCATTGGAGAAGACGCTGAAAAGGATCAGCGTCACTTTCTTCGTAAAAGACGGCTTGAAATTATTCGTTTAAGGCGATTCTTAGTGCCGCAAAAGGAAGCGATTCATAAGCTATGGCAAGAGTCTTCAACTTGGATGTCACCGCTCCAGCTGTCTCAAGTACAAGAGGCGGCGAATGATATTACACGTTATGTGGAAGGCTTAGAATCTTTACGTGAACGTTGTTTGTTAATGCAAGAAGAGTTTGCCAATTTGCAAAGCGAGAAGATGAACGCCCGTATGTATGTGTTGTCTATTTTGTCGGGAATTTTTATGCCATTGGGCTTTCTGACAGGATTATTTGGTATCAATATTGGCGGTATGCCGGGAACAGAAAACAGTATGGCTTTCTGGTTATTTTGTGGCGCTTTATTTGTATTAGGCGCGAGTCAGTTTCTTCTGATGAGGCGCAGTCGCTGGTTCTAATGAGATATAATAGACGGTCAAATGGTTTTGACCGTCTATTTTGAAAGGGAACATTTATCGTTTAAGTGTTTTCACACCTTCTTTTGTCGCCAGTAATAAAACATCCGCAGGGCGTTTCGCAAACAAGCCATTTGTGACAACGCCGACGATGCCATCGATGCTTTTTTCTAATTCCGCTGGATTTAAAATATCCAAGTTGTATACATCAAGAATCTGGTTGCCATTATCTGTTATAACACCTTCACGGTAAACGGGATCACCGCCAAGTTTGACCAACTCTCGTGCCACATAGCCGCGTGCCATAGGAATCACTTCAACGGGCAAGGGAAAGTCACCTAATACTTTGACCATTTTGGATTCGTCAGCAATACAGACAAACTCTTCGCTGCATGCGGCGACGATTTTTTCGCGAGTTAATGCTGCGCCACCGCCTTTTATAAGATGTAGGTATTCGTTACTTTCGTCCGCGCCGTCAACATAGACACGAATGTTCCCCACACTGTTTAACTCATAAACTGGAATGCCGTGTTTTTTTAATCGCTCTGCAGACGCTTCCGAGCTTGCTACCGTGCCATCAAAGTCGTTTTTATATTTCGCCAGTTCATCAATAAATAGATTGGCCGTGGAACCTGTGCCAACGCCAACAATGGTGTCGTCTTCTAGCATTGGAAGGATGTATTTGACCGCAGCTTCTGCAACGGCTTGTTTGAGTTCGTCTTGCGTCATGGGGAAAGTGCCTCCTCTGATGGTGGCGATATTATAGGCGCTTCATTTTGTGATTGTTACCCTGTTTTATCATTCTCTTGTCAGTATTTTGATCTGTTTTCTCTTAGATAAAATAGGATCTGCCTTTGCGTGAAAGGTGGTGAAAGAGTATATTTCATGTTCGGTTTTTTACGGCCAATCAAGTCAGTATGGACGCCTTATTATGCATCGTACTGTCGACTTTATTTCGTTTAGGAAACACTATGCCTCACACCATGATCAAAAAAATTCTACAGGCGAACGTTTATGACGTTGCCGTAGAAACACCACTGTCTCGCGCCAATCAATTATCGAATCGATTAGGCAACGAGATTATTTTGAAGAGAGAAGATCTACAGCCTGTTTTCTCTTTCAAGATTCGTGGGGCATACAATAAAATTTCTCAGCTCACCGCAGAAGAACGTGCAAAAGGGGTGATCGCTGCGTCGGCGGGGAATCACGCTCAAGGTTTAGCGCTAGCGGCGAAAAAAATGGGCATACAAGCGACGATTGTGATGCCTGCGACCACACCGGAAGTTAAAGTCAGTGCCGTTCGAAATCACGGAGCTGACGTGGTTTTATTTGGTGATGCTTTTGACGAAGCCTCAGCAAAATCCCGTGAAATCATGGAAAAAACAGGGCAAGTCTACGTTCACCCGTTTGATGATTTAGACACGATTGCTGGCCAAGGTACCATTGGTATGGAAATCCTTCGTCAGCTGGAAGGTGACATTGATGCGATTTTTATTCCTGTTGGTGGTGGCGGTTTGATCGCGGGGGTGTCTGCTTACATCAAATATTTACGTCCAGAAATCAAAATCATTGGTGTGGAACCGCAAGACGCCGCTTGTTTAAAAGTTGCCTTGGAAAATGGCAAGCCAACACGTTTGGCGCAAGTGGGCATTTTCGCGGAAGGTGTTGCTGTGGCTGAAATTGGTCAAAACACTTTTAACATAGCCAAAGACACAGTAGATGAAGTGATCACCGTTACCACGGATGAAATGTGTGCAGCCATTAAAGATATTTACGATGACACGCGCGCGATCACAGAACCTGCTGGCGCCTGCGCCTTGGCTGGATTGAAAAAATACATTGAGCGAGAAGACGCTAAGGGTCAAACCTTAATTGCGATCAACAGTGGTGCCAATGTGAATTTTGATCGCCTTCGCCATGTGTCTGAACGAGCAGAATTAGGCGAAAAACGCGAAGCCATTATTGCGGTTAAAATCCCAGAATCGCCAGGCAGTTTTCAAGACTTTTGCCAAGCGCTTGTGGGAAGAAGCATTACAGAGTTTAACTATCGTTATGGTGATGACAAAGAAGCCGTGATCTTTGTTGGCGTTGCATTGGGTGGCAGCCCGAACAGCCGTGAAGAATTGTTAGCGGACTTAAAAGACTATGAAATCACCGATCTGACCGACGATGAAACGGCGAAAGTGCATGTTCGTCACATGATTGGCGGACATTTACGCAGTGAAAAAGGCGAGTTGCTATACAGTTTCGAATTCCCTGAACGTCCAGGTGCTTTGCTGAAATTCTTAAATATGCTGGGCGGACAATGGAATATTTCCATGTTCCATTATCGTAACCACGGTGACGCTTATGGGCGTGTGTTGGTTGGCTTACAGGCGGTTGGAGAAGAAACCGATGTGACCCATTATCTGGACGAGTTAGGGTATCCGTATCAAGACGAAAATAACAACGAAGCCTGCAAGTTGTTCTTTCGCTAAAGGCTTGAAAATCGGTTATCATTAGCGCCATTATTTTTTCGAATTCAACCCTCTGACTGTTTATTCGGTCAGAGGGTTGTGTGATTTTGATGTGCTGTTCTAGCAACAGTGCACACAGTTTAAAGGCTTATTTTGTGAATATTCAAACTCTTCTAAACCAACGTATTCAAGCGGCAATGACCGCCGCCGGCGCTGCAGAAACTGCGCCAGCATTGGTGCGTCAATCAGCCAAAGTCCAATTTGGTGATTACCAAGCCAACGGTATTATGGGCGCAGCGAAAGCCTTGAAAATGAACCCGCGTGAATTTGCTCAAGCGACATTAGAAAAGCTTGATTTGTCTGATGTTGCGGACAAGGTGGAAATTGCAGGACCGGGTTTTATCAATATCTTTTTGAAAGACCTTTGGTTAGGTAAAGAGTTGGCTCAGTTACGCACAAGCGACCGTCTGGATATTGGCGAAGTGTCTAAGCCTGAAACCGTGGTGGTTGATTACTCCGCACCAAACCTTGCCAAAGAAATGCACGTAGGCCATTTACGCTCTACGGTAATTGGTGATGCGGTAGTGCGCACGTTAGAATTTCTTGGTCATAATGTGGTTCGTCAAAATCATGTGGGCGATTGGGGAACTCAGTTCGGTATGCTATTGGCGTACATGGAGCGTTTGCGTGAAGAGTCTACTGAAATCAGTATGGTTTTGTCTGATCTAGAAACCTTCTACCGCGCTGCAAAAACTTGTTTTGACGATGATGAAGCCTTTGCCACACGTGCGCGTGAATTGGTTGTGGCTTTGCAATCTGGCGATGCAGAATGTTTGAAACTTTGGGATGAATTTATCGAGATTTCCTTGCGCCACTGTGAAGAGACTTATGCCATGTTGGGTGTTTCTTTAGAGCGTCAGCATGTGATGCCAGAAAGTGCTTATAACGATGATCTACAAAACGTCGTGAATGAGTTAACAGAGCAAGGTTTATTAAAAGAATCCAACGGTGCGCAATGTGTCTTCATGGAAGAGTTTGCCAACAAAGAAGGCGAAATTACGCCGATTATCGTGCAGAAAACAGGCGGCGGTTTCTTATACGCTACCACCGATTTAGCGGCGGTACGTTTCCGTCAGCACACATTAAATGCGGATCGTGTTTTGTATTTTGTCGATGCGCGTCAGTCTTTGCACTTCCAGCAAATCTTTACCTTGTCCCGTAAAGCGGGCTTTGTGAAACCAGAGACACAGTTGGAACATATGCCATTTGGTACGGTAATGGGCAGCGATGGTAAGCCTTTCAAAACACGTTCTGGTGGTGTCGCGAAATTATCTGCATTATTGGAAGAAGCACAAGAACGCGCTTATAAATTAGTCGCGTCTAAAAACGAAGATATGGACGAAGAAGAGCTGCGTAACATTGCTCGTGTTGTTGGTATTTCTTCTGTGAAATATGCGGATCTTTCGAAAAACCGTACCAGTGATTATGTGTTCAACTGGGACACCATGTTGAGTTTTGAAGGCAACACAGCGCCTTACTTGTTATACGCTTATTCTCGTGTTGCAAGTATTGTTAAGCGCTCTGAGATTGATGTAGCGAGCTTAACGGGCGACATTAATATTATCGAAGCACAAGAGCGTGCTTTGGCCGTTAAACTGTGTCAATTCGAAGAAGCGATTCAGCAAGTAGTCAACGATGGCATGCCGCATTTCTTATGTGCTTATTTGTATGACTTGGCTGGAACTTTCATGACGTTTTACGAAGCGTGTCCAATTTTGAATGCAGAAGATGAGACTAAAAACAGTCGTCTTCAATTGGCATTGAATACCGCGTCGACCTTGAAGCTCGGTTTGTCATTATTAGGTATCGAAACCCTAGAACGCATGTAATAGGTGTTTATAGATGGATAAACGAAAGGCGCTTCTTCTTTTTGATAAGCGCCTTTTTTAATCATCATTCAGCACCCAATCTGTGATTGAGAAGAGAAGCAAAGAGTTAGGAAGAGAATTAGATGAAAATTTATATCGCTTACACTGGTGGCACGATTGGTATGGTGCCATCTGATAATGGACTTGTTCCTGATGCCGCATTTGCCGAGCAACTTTCTACGAAGCTTGGACAACACTCAGAAATAGAACATGAGTTTGTCATCGAAAGTTACGACACGCTGATTGATTCTTCTAATGCGACACCAAAAGATTGGGTAACGATTGCTCGTGACATTGAGAGTAAATGGCAGAAATACGACGCTTTTGTCGTATTGCACGGCACAGATACGATGGCTTATACATCGGCAGCTTTATCTTTTATGTTTGTTAATAGTGATAAGCCAATCATCGTCACAGGTTCACAAGTACCAATGTTCAAAGCGCGGACAGACGCGATGAGTAATGTTTTTGGAGCGATCTCGGCGTGTGAGCAATTGATTGCCATGAAGAGACAAGGCGTGTTCTTGTTCTTTGCGGATCGTCTTATCGAAGGAGACAGAGCACATAAATCACACTCCAGCGATTGGCAGGCATTCAGCTCAGTGAATGCGCCTGTGTGTGGTGAATTAGGGATTGATTGGCGCTGGCAAGAAAAGCTTCAAACAGCGCTTCCTATGACCGTTCAAATTCCAGATATGATGGAAGACGCTGTGACTATCTTACCTGTTTTTCCAGGTGTTCAAGCGGAGCATTGGCAAGGTTTATTAAACGATAAAGTGAAAGGCGCCGTGTTATTGAGTTATGGCGCAGGCAATGCTCCAGATAAAAATCCAGCGCTTCTTGAGCTATTAAAAGCCGCGAGTGATCGTGGTGTAGTGATTGTTAATGTCAGTCAATGTGGCTCGGGTAGTGTGGCCGAAGGCGCGTATGCCGCTGGATCTGCACTGACAGATGCGGGCGTTGTCTCAGGTAAAGATTCAACCTACGAAGCGGCTTTTGTAAGGCTGCATATGTTGATCGGTTTGGGCATGGACAGTCGAGAGATTAAAGGCATTTTTAACCGATAAACGCGTTAGTGATTTGAGTGTAACCATAAGGAAAATGCATGGCGGTTTTCTCCGTACTCTTGGTTTTGATCTGGTCGATGGGATTTATAACCGGCAAGTTTATTGTTGGCCTTATTGATCCGAACGTGTATTTGAGTATCCGTTTTTTGTGTGCAGGCTTAGTGTTTCTGGCGATTGCCTTACTATTACGTCGACCTTTTCCTCAATGGAAAGAAGTGCCTAAGCACATTTTTGCAGGCATGTTGCTCAACGGATTGTATCTTGGTTTGGCCTATGTGGCGATCGCGAAAGGATTGCCCGCCGGCATCATGGCGCTTATTGGCGCGCTGCAACCTGCGTTAGTCACGCTGTTGGCCTTTTTGTGGATTAAAGAGAAAACCTCTTTCAAAGGCATTATCGGCATTGTCATCGGCATGTTTGGTTTGGTTCTTGTAGTGAGCCCTGCTTTGGATCTCGATATGGGAAATGGCGGCGTATCATTGCTGACCTTGATATTGGGATGCAGCGCAATATTGGTTCTTTCTCTCGGCGTCACTTACCAAAAAACCTCCATTTCCTCGTCTGATATTTTCAGTTCTTTAGCGATACAAAACCTTGCGGGCAGCCTGGTTTCCTTTGGTTTTGTATTCTTCCTTGGGGAACGTTTGTTCGTTATGCAGTGGGAATCTTTCGCGCTGGTTGCGTGGGGGATTTTCGTATTGTCAGGCGGTGGTGTGTTTTTAATGGTTTGGTTGCTAAGAAAATCCAAAGCTTCCCAAGTCTCAACCATGTTATTACTGGCACCACCTTTAGCCGCAGTAGAAAGCTATTTTCTATTCAACGAATCCATGAGCATGATTCAAATTGCAGGCTTCGTGATTACCATTGCGGGTGTTTACTTGAGCCGGGCGAAAGCTAAGACTTAACCCGTTATTTTCTTTTCTGTCATTCTCAATCTAGCGTCAAAGCGATCAAGTTGCGTGCCGAATTTCTCCAAGTTGTCGATGTGGTGTTCGACTTCGATTTTGCTCGGTAGAAGTTGGCTGTTGCTTTGTAGGTGTTGAACCAGTTGAATGCGTGCCGCGGTGGAAAGCTCTTTGCTCCATGACCATTTGGCGCGCAGTAATCGAGCCAAAGCGGACGCGGGTAAATCTCCGATGTAGTCGGCCAATAAACCTTCCCAATCGAATTCAAAGTTTTCCATGACTTTATGTAATGTCATTAAGGCTTGTGCGTTGCCTTGAATGCGTAAGTCGCCGTCAAAGAATCCGTCACCTTCAAGCAGCTTTCTGTAGGCAGAACTTGGGCCTTGTACCAGTGTGTCGAGTTTTGGGTCTAATTCGATCTCGTCTAAGCTTTCCGGTTTATTCAGCATGACGCCTTGTTCAAGGATATGAACTTGCAGAATGAAAGAAAAGTCTTCGATGAAAAGGAATACTTGCTGTCCTGCGAGCTTGCTGAGGCGTGCTTGGGAAGGCGTGTCTTGTTTGAGTGCGAGGTTAATCGCGTGTTCGATGGCGCTGATAGCAGACAAACTAAGTGAGCTCATAAGAGTCTTCCCGATGCGTTGTGGCAGGTTTAAAGCTGATGAATTTGAATAGTGGCAGTTTCTCGTTTCTGGCCTTCTTTTTCAAGGCGATCTAGATACATTTGCCAGAGTTCATCATGGTTTTTACCGAGGTTGTATAAATATTCCCACGTGTAGAGTCCCGTGTCGTGACCGTCATCAAAGACGATTTTTAGCGCATAATTGCCTGCGCCTTCGATGTTGTTCACTCTCACGTCTTTTTTGCCGTATTGCAAAATGGGCATTTGCATTCCGTGGCCTCGCACTTCCGCAGAAGGCGAGTGAACACGTAAATACTCGGCACTAAGGCGAAAAGATTGACCGTCAGAAAAGGTCAACGCCAACTCACGAGACTGTTTATGGTAATGAATGTGTGTTGGCGTTACGTTTGCCATGATAATTCCTTAAAGAATGTATTGGCTTAGGTCTTCGTTTTCTGCGATTTCGCCCAATTGCTCATCAACGTAAGCGGCGGTGATGTCCACCGTTTGGTTGTCTGGCATGTCACTGGCAGAGTAAGACACTTCTTCTAACAAACGTTCTAACACAGTATGCAAACGACGTGCGCCGATGTTTTCTGTGCTTTCGTTCACTTTAAACGCGATTTCCGCAATGCGATGAATGCCTTCTTCTGTGAAGTTAATGTTGATGTTTTCCGTTTTTGCTAAGGCAACGTATTGTTTTGTCAAAGAAGCGTTTGGCTCGACCAGAATGCGTTTGAAATCTTCCACTGTTAGCGCGTCTAATTCTACGCGAATAGGTAAGCGACCTTGCAGTTCTGGAATCAAGTCCGATGGCTTTGATAAATGAAAGGCGCCTGAAGCGATAAATAAGATGTGATCGGTTTTGATCATGCCGTATTTGGTTGTGACAGTACAACCTTCCACCAAAGGCAATAAGTCTCGTTGCACACCTTCACGGGAAACGTCACCACTTGAGCGCTCAGAGCTTTTTGCTACCTTGTCTATTTCGTCTAAGAAAACGATACCGTTCTGCTCGACCGCTTCAACGGCACGGGCTTTCAATTCGTCTTCATTAACCAGTTTTGCGGCTTCTTCGTCACGAACTTGGCGTAACGCTTCTTTTACTTTCATTTTGCGTTTGGTTTTTTTATCAGCACCAAAGCTAGAAAACATGTTTTGCAACTGGCTCGTCATTTCTTCCATGCCTGGCGGCGTCATGATTTCCACGCCAACGGGCGCATCAGAGACTTCAATATCGATGTCTTTGTCATCCAACTGACCTTCGCGAAGCTTCTTGCGGAAAGCTTGGCGAGTGCTGTTGTCTTCTAATTCTGGGTCGCCGCCACGGGCTGGTGGAAGCAATACATCTAGGATTCGGTCTTCGGCGGCGTCTTCTGCTTTATGGCTCAATCGTGCAGTTTCTTGTTCGCGCAACATTTTGATAGCCATTTCCACAAGATCACGAATGATCGACTCAACATCGCGACCCACATAACCCACTTCGGTGAATTTAGTGGCTTCGATTTTGATAAAAGGGGCATTGGAAAGCTTCGCCAAACGACGAGCAATTTCAGTTTTACCGACACCCGTTGGTCCGATCATCAAGATGTTTTTTGGCGTGACTTCAGCGCGCATTTCTTCTGGTAATTGCATACGACGCCAGCGGTTACGCAAAGCGATGGCGACGGCGCGTTTGGCTTTTTGTTGACCAATAATGTGGTTGTCTAAGGCGTTAACCGTCTCTCTTGGGGTCATGCTGCTCATAGTGATTCTCTTTAATATTCTTTAATTAAGTATTGGCGAGCCAATGTTTAAGCGGATTTGTCTTCCAGTTGAGGATCAATCGTGATCTCTTCAATGGTTAAGCTGTGATTGGTGAAGACACAAATGTCTGCCGCAATGTCTAAGCTTTTTTGAACAATGTCTTTGGCGGTTAAATCTGTGTTGTCGATTAAAGCACGAGCTGCGGCTTCAGCGTAATTGCCGCCAGAACCAATGGCTAACGCGCCGTGTTGTGGTTCAACCACATCGCCTGTGCCGGTAATGATTAAGGTACTTTCTTTGTTTGCGACAATCAGCATAGCTTCTAATTTGCGTAAGGCGCGATCGGAGCGCCAATCTTTTGCTAAATCAACGGCGGCGCGAACTAATTGGCCTTGGTGTTTTTCAAGTTGGCCTTCAAAACGCTCGAATAAAGTGAAAGCGTCCGCTGTGCCGCCAGCGAACCCAGCAATGACTTCGCCATGATATAAACGACGCACTTTTCGTGCATTGCCTTTCATTACGGTGTTGCCTAAAGAGACTTGTCCATCGCCGCCTACGACGACTTGGTTGCCTTTACGTACAGTGAGAATTGTTGTCATGGTCTACTCCAGTTTCGATATTAACGAAATGGGGACGCAAGGGAGGATTTCAAGGAAAGGTTTGCACACAGTCATGGCTTTACATGATCTGTGTGCAATCTAGACGAACTTATTGCTCTTTTTTTACTCGGTAAGAAAACGGAGAAATCTCCATGGAAACCAGTTTGTCTTCTGCTCGGTTCATTTTGGAACGAGAAGTATAAGGACCAAGAACCACGCGATACCAAGGTTCGCCATTGTCACCAATGGTTTTTCGAATCGCGGCTTCCACGAGGCCAGAAATAATTAACTTGGCGCGTAAGCGGTCTGCGTCTTCTGAATTTCTAAAAGAAGCAGCTTGCAACATGTAGTAAAAATCTTGCTCGCCACGAGGTGTCGATTGGTAGGCGTCTACGTGACTGGTATCGACTTTGCTGTCTTGTAGAATCTGATAAAACTCAAAATCATCTTTCTTAGGCGCTGTGTCTTTTTTGACTTCTACAGGTTTTGGCTTAGGTTCTGCTTTTGGTTTTGTAGTAGGCGCTGGCGTAGTTGAGGTTTTTTGCGCTGGCGCTGTTTTTGGTGCAACTTGATCGAGTTGCATTAACCCATAAATAAAAATAATAAGAATGGCTGGAACAAGAAGCCAAAGCCACCAAGGCGTATTTTTCTTTGGCGGAGGCGTGCTGCGACGCGTTGCGCCTTTTCTTGGGCGACTGCCTTTTGCTGCGATTTGAATCGGATTAAACATAATGTTGGCTTTTAAAAGTTGATGTACCGAGTGTTGGGCACATTATGCTTGCTCGATCAGTAAGTTTCCAGTGGGTCGACGTCAATTGCGAAACGAATTTTATGTTGGCGTGTGGCTTGCTCTAGCCATTGACTGATCATTTGAGTCGCCTGATGCAGTGGGCCGCGTTGAGAAGACTTGATAGAAATCAAAGCGCGATGCTGGCCTGCCTTACGCACTATGATGGCAGCATAAGGGCCAACGAGATAAAGATCTTGTGCAAAGTAAGGTTCCAAATCGTTTCGCATGGCCGCCAAAAGTTGCATGGCTTCTTGTTCATTGCTGGATTCTGCACGAACGATAACTTGATGATAAAAAGGCGGCAGCGACAAAGATTTACGTTCGGCCAAGCCGTCGATGGCGAAGTGTTCGTAACCAAGATTGCATAAGCATTCAATTGCAGTATGATCCGGATGATAGGTTTGCAGTAGCACATGACCTGGTTTTTTAGCGCGGCCCGCTCGGCCAGCCACTTGCGTAATTAATTGCGCGGTGCGTTCCATGCCGCGAAAGTCTGAGGAGAAAAGGCCAGCGTCCGCGTCCATGATCACCACCAAGGTGACATTGGGAAAATGGTGCCCTTTTGCGAGCATTTGTGTTCCCACGAGAATAGCTTGGTCGTGCTCATGGATTTTCTGTGTGAGCTTTTCCATGGCGGATTTTCGTTGTGTGCTGTCTCTGTCGATTCTTAAAATGGGCGTGTCTTTAAACAAGGTGCTGAGTTGGGTTTCGATTTGCTCTGTGCCTTCCCCGACGGTAAACAGCTCATCTGAATGACATTCAGGACACGTATGCAACAAGGCTTTTTGCGTATCACAATGATGGCAATGCAGCTTATTGGCGCGTTTATGAACTGTTAAATTCACATCACAATGGTCGCAGGCTGCGATCCAGCCACATTGATGACACATTAAAGTGGGCGCATAACCTCGTCGATTCAGAAAAATCAACACTTGTTCTTTACGATCTAAGCATTGCTTCATCGAGGCTAAAGCGTATTCACTGAAACCGTGAACCAAGGTTTTGCCTCGCAAATCGACTCGCTCCATCTCTGGAATGTGTGCATTGCCGGCTCGTTGGCGCAATTTGAGCCAAGCGAAACGCTTTTGCAGTGCGTTCGTTAAGCTTTCATAGGAAGGCGTTGCAGAAGCCAATAACACCGGAATGTCTAAAGCTTGAGCGCGTTTAATCGCTAAATCTCGCGCATGATAACGAAAGCCTTCATGCTGCTTATAAGAGGTGTCATGTTCTTCGTCTATGACGATCAAACCAAGGTTGGGTGCAGGAATAAACGCCGCAGAGCGCGTGCCGATAATGATTCTGGCGTGACCACTTGCCGCCAATAACCAAGCGTCTAAACGCTCTCGGTCGCTCATATTAGAATGCATCAGCACAATGTCAGTATTGAAACGCACTTCAAAGCGTTTCATGGTTTGAGGCGTTAAACCAATCTCTGGCACCATAACTAGAATTTGTTTGCCTTCATCAATCAGTCGCTCCATGACGCGTAAGAAGACTTCGGTTTTACCGCTGCCTGTTACACCATCTAATAAAGCGACATTGAAATGATGTCGGTTGTCGAGCAGTTCTTCTGTTGCAATGGCTTGTTCAGGATTCAATGTCGGCGGCACTTGCATTTGGTGAGCGTGTTTTTCACCGCCTTTATTGAAAGAGCGAGGCTCTCGTCGAACAAGACCTTTATCCTCCAAAGCTTTGCCTGCTGACACAGCAAGGTCTAAGACGGAGATGGCTTGTTGGCTAATGCCATTTGGGTGTTCCTGGACAGCTTTTAAGAAATCTTGTTGGCGCGGTGCGCGTTTCAATTGTTCAAGAGGAAGTGCTTGGCCTTGTGGCGTAGTGAACCACCAGTTTTCGGTGCGAAACTCGGCGTTTTCCCCTTTACGCAATAAAACGGGCAGGGCATGAAAAATTACATCGCCAATCGGATGGTGATAATAGCGCGCGGCCCAATTGCATAAAGCCATTAACTCTTCGCTGATAACAGGGCTTTCATCGACCAATGATGTGAAAGGTTTTACCTGTTCAGGATCCCAATCACTGGTGTCACTTAATGCAACAATCACCCCAAGGCGACTGCTCTTACCGAAAGGCACTTTAATGCGCATACCAGGCTTGAGCTCATGCCTTAATGCCAGCGCTTTAGGCACTTTATAATCAAACAAAGTCCGCATTGGCACCGGTAATGCGACTTTGATGAAAGGATAAGGAGTAAGAAGCGCTTCTTGCATACGGGAGATTTAGGCCTTGTTTATTAACGCAAAAATGGAAGAACAGGATCAAAATTCAAGTGTACGTCAGAGTGGTAGGTTGGTGCGAGCGGCAATTTTATATAGAAAGCGGAATAAAAAGGTTGCTGATTGCATGATTGGCCTCTAGAATAGCGCGTTCGTAGACCCATTGTACAATGTCTGTACAGTGAAACGTGCGGTGCTGGCTCGGCTATTTAATTAGCCCATTAATTTTGAGCGAGTGGCGGCACACCAAAATAAGGTAACTGAAAATGAAAAACAATATCCACCCAAATTACGCTCCGCTTACTGCAACTTGTACTTGTGGTAACACTTTGAGTCTTAACTCAACTGCTGGTAAAGACATGCACATCGACGTATGCAGCAACTGTCACCCATTCTACACAGGCCAACAAAAAATGTTGGATACTGGTGGTCGTGTTGATCGCTTTAATAAGCGTTTCGGAGCACGTCGTACTGCTAAGTAATTGGTGGTAGGAAAGTGAATCTATTAAAAAAGCGCCAAGCTATCTTGGCGCTTTTTTTGTTTTTTTTTAGTGTTTTTCATATTGCGTACGGCGATCAGACTCTTCCTTCTCTTTCTCAACATACGTTTTCACTTGCCGATTGCAGAGCGACAGGCGAGCTTGAAAAAGCCAAAATCAAACGTATTGTCGATGGCGATACATTGCATCTAACGGACGGTCGAAAAGTACGTTTTGTTGGTATTAATACACCAGAGCTTGATCATAAAGACGGAAAACACGACGCTTATGCTGTAGAAGCGACAGAGTATTTGGATTCATTGCTTGGTGAATTTGTTTATATCCAAACCTCCAAAAGCCAGCAAGACAGATACGGGCGTTATTTATATTATCTTTTTGACGAAAAACACCAGTCATTAGCGGGGCAACTTTTAGCGCAAGGCTTAGGTTATCGAATCGCTTATCCACCAAACTTAGCTTATCAAGCTTGCTTCCAAGCGGTGGAAACATCTGCTCGTCAGCTTAAAAAAGGCCTTTGGCAACAACATTCATTAGACTGGCAGCCGAAAGGTGGCTTTACGCTTTCTCGCGTCACAGTGATGTCGGTGACAAAAAACAGAGGCGGCTGGTGGCTAGAGACTAATCATGATTTGGTGGTTAATCTACCGCCCAGCGCCATGGATTATTGGCCTGCACAAAAGGTATTTTACCTTGAAGGCAAAGAAGTAGAAGTTCGAGGTTGGCAACATCAACGAAAAAACTGGAATGCGAATTTTAAATCTTGGGTGTTGAGCGTGAGGCACCCTAATGATTTGGTACAAATAAAGGTACTTTCTAAGCAGTAAGTTATGCTTTCTTGCCTCTTTACGCTTTCAAGTCGTGTCTAGATAGATTATTCTCAACATTCAAAGAAAAAATGTGCCACCTGTTAATAGAATGAGTTAGACAGCAAATATTTTTTAGTGTGGCACAATAAAAATAATGAATGACATCAATAACGGAAAAATCACCATGGCTGAAGACATCAAGCAAGCTGCACTACACTACCACGAGCACCCAGTTCCAGGAAAATTAAGCGTTACCATTACCACACCGACCGAGACCGCCCGCGACCTTGCTTTAGCTTATAGCCCTGGTGTAGCTGAACCTTGCCGTGAAATCGCAAAAGACCCAGAAAACGCTTACCGTTACACAGGTAAAGGCAATTTAGTGGCTGTTATTTCTGATGGCTCTGCCATTTTAGGGTTGGGAAACCTTGGGCCACTGGCGAGTAAGCCAGTTATGGAAGGCAAAGGTTTGTTGTTCAAGCGCTTTGCTGGCATCAATTCTGTGGATGTGGAAGTGGAAGCGGAAAGCCCACAAGCTTTCATCGATACCGTTGCTCGAATTGCCAATACGTATGGCGGCATTAATTTAGAAGATATTAAAGCGCCTGAGTGCTTTGAAATTGAGCGCCAGTTGATTGAGCGTTGTTCTATTCCTGTCTTCCATGATGATCAACACGGTACGGCGATTGTGACTGCTGCTGGTTTGCTGAATGCGCTTGAACTGCAAGGCAAAGATATTGCAACGGCGAAAATCGTTTGCCTAGGCGCTGGCGCTGCGGCAACTGCTTGTATGAAGCTGATTATTGCTTGTGGTGCGCAACGAGAGAATATTTTTGTCTTGGATCGTAAAGGCGTGATTCATTCTGGCCGAGAGGATTTGAACCAGTTTAAATCCATGTTTGCGATTGATACGGATAAGCGTACTTTAGATGATGCCATTGATGGCGCAGATGTGTTTATCGGCGTATCTGGCCCAGACCTTTTCTCTGCAGAGCAGTTGAAAAAAATGGCCGCGAACCCAGTTGTGTTTGCATGCTCTAATCCTGACCCAGAAATTAACTATGAATTAGCACGTAATACGCGTGATGATTTGATCATGGCAACAGGCCGCTCGGATTATCCAAACCAAGTAAATAACGTGTTGGGTTTTCCTTTTATCTTCCGTGGTGCATTGGATGTCCGTGCGACTAAAATTAACGAAGAAATGAAAGTGGCGGCCGTACATGCTTTAAAAGATTTAGCGAAAGAGGCGGTTCCTGCGGATGTCATTACCGCTTATGGCGGCGCGGACTTAAGTTTTGGTAAAGAGTACATTTTACCGAAGCCAATGGATTCTCGTTTGCTAACTGCAGTATCTGCAGCGGTTGCTAAAGCGGCGGTGGATTCCGGAGTGGCCATGTTGCCATATCCAGACTTTTACCCGCTAGAGAGTCTTGATCATTTTGGTGCTTAAGTAAAAAATACGCTTCAAAAAAAGCGATACCTAATGTGGGTATCGCTTTTTTTTGTTGGAAATTTAAAAGAATTTAGCTGTTTCCCTACATATAATTGGATATTAGGAACTTTTATTGCTCATAGACCTCTACACTAATTATTTATGTATTTTTAATTCAGTAGTAAATGAGACGTCTATGAATGTGTTTATATTAACAGGAATGTTGGGAGTACTTGCTTCAATCTTGGTTGGAGCAGGGGAATATTTACTGCACTATGACCCTTTAGCTCGTTTTGCCGAAGGCGGTTTTGGTTTTATGCAAGGCATCGGTGCTGAACGGACAAGCCTCGGGCACTTTCTAGGTGTGTTCGGCGCTTTGCTTTATCCAGTGGGTTGTTATCACTTATATCTGATGTTGAAACCCGCTTCAAATAAATGGGCGTTCAGTGCCTTTATCGTTGGTTCAATGGGTTTTATGGTCGGGGTTGTGTGGATTGGTTCAAGAGCCAGTGTTTCTGCCTTGATGCAATTGCCGGAAAGCCCAGAGATAGACGCGCTGGTGGCATTATACGATTTACGTTATGAAACGTTATTGCAAGTCATTCGGTTGACGACATTATTTTTGTCAGTTGTTTTCATTGTTTTAATTCTGAAAGGTAAGACTCATTATCCTAAGTGGATGGCGGTTTTTAACCCAATCCTGCTTATCATCGGTAGCTTCTTAGTGTATCTCGCCGCCCCTCAAATTGGTAAGCATGTGATGCCAATTGCGCTCAATGTTGCGTTTTTTATTGTGTTTACTTTATCCCTTTTTGTGACGTTAAAAAACCAATCAACAATTGTCTTAGCCAATGGAGAAGCGACATTATGAGCATAAAAAAACTATTAACCTCGATTCTTTGTTATGCCTTTCTTGCTATTGCGCTTTTGTTTGGTGCGCTTACTTGGTTAAGCGTTCACGATAGAGCGGATGATTATGGTATTTCGAGTGATGGTTTGGATATCCCAACGTTTACAGAGAAAACTCTCCCCTTTGTACCTAGCTATGATGAAACATTGACGCTGCCATTCACAGCAAGTGCCATCATCGACATTGATAACGATGGCGTGGAAGAACTGTTTATTGGCGGAGGCATGGATCAGAACGATGTCTTTTACGCTTATAAAAAGGGCGAATTTGTCGATGTGACGACGTCTACACAATGGCGTAAGAATGCATCCGATGACACATATGGCGCTGTGACAATGGATTTAGATCACGATGGTGACACAGATATGCTGATTGCTCGTCAATCGGGGGTGTGGCAATACACCAATAATGCAGGTGTTTTTACGGGTGTTAAGCTGGATTTGGATCTCGATAGAAAGACAGTACCACTTTCTGTTGCGATTGCGGATTTGAATCGCGATGGTTTGTTCGATATGTATGTGTCTGGCTATATTGCTCGTGAATATGTCGAAGGGGAAACCATCTTTAACCAAGTTTATGGCGGTGTCAGTGGCTTGTTTCTAAACACAGGAGCTGGCTTTGAGAACATCACGAAAGAATCAGGCTTGGAGTATCAACATAATACGTTTCAGGCCATTTTCATTGACGTTGATAATGACAGTTTAGAAGACTTGGTTGTTGCCCATGATACCGGCCAAGTGCGTACTTGGAAAAATTTGGGCGATCTTAAATTTGAAAATATGCCAAACCCGACCAGCGATTACTTCTCTTATCCAATGGGAATTGCGGTGAGCGACTTAGGTAATAATAGCTTGCCCGATTTCTTCTTTTCTAATGTGGGTTCAACAACACCAGATGCCATTGTTCGTGGTGATTTGAGAGACGATCAAGTGCTACACAAAAAGTGGTTGATGTTTGAAAACCAAGGCGGATTTGAATTTGAAGACACGGCTCAAAAACGCAAACTTGCTGATTATGAGTTTTCATGGGGAGCGATTTTTGAAGACTTTAATCTTGATGGAAAAGATGATTTGGTCGTGTCTGAAAACTATGTTGGCTTTCCAACTCATGCGATTCCTTTCTGGCGTTTAGATGGCCGCTTCCTATTGCAAACAGGTTCTGGTGAATTCAGCGAAGTGGGTGATAAGTCGGGTGTACAAAATCGCTTTTTTGGCATTTCGCCTTTAACCGCTGACTTTAACCAAGACGGTGCGCCAGACTTGGTTCATATTAATTTATTGGGCGAACAGAAGGTCTTTTTGAGTCATGCGCCTCGCAATAATTTCCTAAAAGTAAAATTAGCAAACACGGTTGAGTCTATTGGTGCAAAAGTGACCGTCACTTTGGCTGATGGCAGTGTCGTTAAGCAGGCCTATATTGTGGGTGAAGGGTTATGCTCAGACCAAAGTCATACCATGGTGTTTGGTTTGTCTCAGTCTGTAGCAACAGAGATTCAAATTGATTACTTAGATGGTCGTCAGTCAAAAGTGAGCGGAAATTACCGTAATGAAATTTACACTCCAGCATCTTAAGTAATAAAAATAGAGAATGAGTAGAGAGCAGTATGAATACAAGTAGAACGATTTTTATCAGCTTATTATTGCTGGTGTTATATGGTTTTTTTGGTGCTTTAGCCATAAGTTATCAGAATTTTCAAAGCAATGCTTGCCCGCATTTGTTTTCCATTCCGGTATGTTATGTTGTTCTGGCGGCTTACAGTCTTATGTTGATGTCGCTTCTGGTTCCATATAAAGGCTGTAAACATCATTTTTTTAGTATCGGTTGGGGAGTGGCTTTTATTATTGCGTTGCTGGCGTCCATTGCAGAGTTCTTTTCGGCTGGTGCAGTATGCCCAACGGCTCAAGCAGGAATGAGAGGCGGCTCTGATTTGAGTGTTGTTATTCCGACTTGTTATATTTCTTTGGCGTTACTGGTTGTTATTCTAGGCTTGTTTATCAAAGGGCCATACAAGAAGATATGCAATCTACCAAGCTAGTTTAGAAATTATGACTACCGATTATGTCTCTCATTATCGGTAGTCATTTTTATTCTACTCTTTTTTTCTTAGAACAAATTTTCTAAGGCATTGTCTTCTTGCTTCGCTTCTTGTGTTTCACTGCCTGCATTGTTTTGTACTGAAGAACTGGTGATTTCACGCTCAGGTGGTACATTTGCTCGTCTGAATATCTCGAAGATAGCGTCTTTTTGTCCTGGCAACGCGCGTTCACCGGTTTTTGGGTCAATACGAACGGTGACCAAGGTTGAAGGTTTGGTGACATACGAAGGGTTGGTGCCATTTAAAGCGTAGCGCATATAATCAATCCAAGAAGGCAAAGACACTGAGCCACCCCATTCGCCACGACCAAGAGGAGAAGAGTTATCGAACCCACTCCATACCGATGTGACTATGTCGCCATTGAAACCTGAGAACCAAGCGTCACGGCCGTCATTGGTTGTCCCTGTTTTGCCCGCAATATCATCTCTTCTAAGTACTAAAGCACGTCGACCTGTACCGTATTTGATAACGTCGCGCATCATATCGTAAATGATGTAATTGACTTCAGGGTCAAGCACTTGCGGTGCAATAGGGAAGCTGCGAATACCTTCGTCGGTTTCAAACAATCCAACCTGAGGTTCGTCGTCAGACGTTTTTTCTAATGCTGTACACGTAATACAGACCGTCACAGGGTTGGCTTCAAATAACACTTCGTTATTGCGGTCTACTACTTTATCGATCAAGTAAGGTTGAACTTGGTAACCACCGTTTGAGAATACGGCATAACCTGTGGCGATTTGTAGAGGCGATAAATTTGCGCTGCCTAAAGACAAAGACAAGTTATGTGGTAATTCGTCAGGATCAAACCCAAAGCGGCGTAAGAAGTTTAATGTTGGTCGAATGCCTAATTCATCTAACAAGCGAACAGACACAATATTTTGTGAACGATATAGTGCTTGGCGTAAACGGGTCGGGCCGTAGAAACGACCTCCATCGTTGGTTGGTCGCCATGCTGTGGCTAGGTTATCGTCATTAAATACAACGGGCGCATCGTTAATAATGCTGGCCGCTGTGTAGCCACGGCTTAATGCGCTGGAGTAAACGAAAGGCTTGAAGTTTGAGCCAGGCTGGCGTTTAGATTGGGTGATTCTATTGAATTTGTTTTCGTAAAAATTGAAACCACCGACCAACGCTTGAATCGCACCGTTTTTACTGTTTAAAGAAATAAGAGCACTTTGCACCGCTGGTTTCTGAGTCAAGATCCAGCCGAGTTTTTCATCTGGACGTAGACGAATAATGTCTCCAGGAACAATCACGTCCGCGATCATAGCAGGCGCTGCGCCCTGAGAGTTTTCGTCGATGTAAGGTTTTGCCCACAAAACCGATTCCCATGGCAACACAATGAGTTCGCCGTTTGATAAACGTACATTCGCCGTGATGCCGTCAACGGATAGAACCAATGCGGTTTGCCAGCCTTCGAAGCGGCTGATGTCTTGCAAAGCGGCTTCTTGTTCTTCTACTGGTGCGTCGATAAGGTCTACGCGAGTTTCTAATGTGCCTTTGTAGCCATGGCGCATATCGTAATTGATTACACCGTCGTATATGGCTTTATTGGCGGCTTTTTGACGACCTGCATCAATCGTGGTGTAAACACTTAATCCAGTCGTGTAAAGCTCATCGCCAAAAGTATCGTAAAGCTCGGAACGCACCATTTCAGCAATGTAGCCCGCTTCAATATCAGGAGAAACACCATGATTGGTTGCAGTGATTTCAGCTTCAACAGCGGTTTGATACGACTCTTTATCAATCATGCCAAGAGAAAGCATGCGCTGTAATATCCAATTTCGACGAATAAGTGCACGGGATGGATTGACCACAGGGTTATAGCGAGAGGGTGCCTTCGGTAGGCCCGCGATCATCGCCAATTCGGCTAAGGTAAGGTCTGCAAGGTTTTTACCGTAATACACTTGAGCAGCGGCTTCGAATCCGTAAGCGCGATTACCGAGGTAAATTTTGTTGACGTAAAGCTCGAGAATTTCATGCTTGCTGAGTTCGCGCTCCATTTTTAAGGAAATGAAGATTTCGGTGAATTTTCGCGTGTAGGTTTGCTCAAAAGATAAGAAGTAGTTTCGCGCAACCTGCATGGTAATGGTACTACCGCCACCTTGCTTCTCGCCTGTGGTGATTAATTGAACAACGGCGCGACCTAAACCGAAAATATCCACACCTGGATGGCTGTAAAAATTCGTGTCTTCTGCTGCGAGAATTGCGTGTTCTAAGTGCGGAGGAATGTCTGCGTAATCGATTGGTGTACGGCGTTGCGCACCAAATTCACCAATCAGTTGGTTGTCCGCCGTAAAAATTCGTAAAGGAATACTGAGTTCGGTGTCTTTGAGTTCTTCAACCGTTGGTATTTTGTCTCTAACACTGTAATAAATTCCAATCGTCAAGCCTGCAGCACAAAGACCACCGATAAGACCTAGAATAAACAAAATTTTAAATGTCTTAGCCATGAGAACCTAATTTACGACCAGTGTAGGAAAAAACATTATACCTAAGATTCTTGTAAAATTGGCGGTTAACTTTGCACCAATTCGTGTTATGTTGAGAAAAATTGGCAAGGATGTCGGTTTTATAACTTGGTTCTACAGCTTACTACTTCAAGGATGAATGATGAAGCGAACAACAACCTGTTCTGTGGTCGTTTATACGACAGAAAAATGCACACTTTGCGAAATGGACGATGTCGCAAATGTCATCGCTTCTTCTGCAAATAATGCAGAGGCGCTCCCCGCAAATACTCAACTAGATAGACTCCAATCGGTACTTATTTCTGGTGATATAGTTTTCACCTCACAAGTATTGATTCTTGTTCCTGACGTTTGGTTATCCTTTTCTACGCAAACGATTGAAGCCAAAACGCCTGATGCATTGTTGCCGTTGGCGGCGCTAAGTTCTGCGGCGCAAACCACATTTTCATCACCAGACAATGTGCTTTTTTTATATCGCACAAGAACTTTGCCCTCTGACGCAATAACACTTGATATTGTCGCCTGCACTTCCAGTTTGGCAAATGCCTTGGCAAAACCTTTTATTAATGGTGGCGTGAGGTATCTGATTATGCCGTTTAGTCAGTGGGCGCATTTGAAAACAGGCGCGAAGTCTTGGTCGTATTTAAAACGTAATGCGCTTTGTTTCTATCAGCCAGACTCTCAAAAACGCTTGAAACACAAGCGTCTTTGGGTACAGCTTATCTTATTGAGTGTGGTATTACACACTTCTGCTTACCTCTATTTGTCTCTTCTTCATGAACAATCACATCAATCTAAAGTGACGCGACAGGCTTTGCTTGATAAAAGTTCGGCTTGGGAAAATGATCAACAGGCGAATGCGTTTGTGGCGTCTGCTCTAACGTTTATTCAAGCGCTTCCTAAAAAAACACGTTTGCTTGTGTTTGATGGCGCGGAACAAACAACGTCTTTCCAAGTTACTTTGTTAAGTAGTGAAAAAGACGCGCTGTTAGAGCGCTGGCAGCAGCAACAGCCTTCCTGGCAGTGGGAGGTCACGAAGGTCGAACCACGGTCTTTTTCTTTGATTAAGGAAGATGAGGTGGTAGATGTTTTTATCTCGATACATCCAACAAAATAACGTGTCTTTGGGTTCGATTTCAGGTACTTCAGTGGTGCTTTTGTTGTTTTTTCAAATGGCCGTTTGGTATCCACTTTTATCAGAAGCTCATGAAGCAAGAGCGCAGCAGTGGCAATTGGAGGCTCGGAGCAAGGCTCAATGGAAAGCTCTGGAGCAGCAACTCAAATGGCTTGATCAACAGAGTGCATTATCAAAAGATTGGGCGACGTTTACAGTGACACAAAGAAAGGATAACCTGCCCACTCAATGGCAAATCGAAGGCCGTGCGCCACTATCAAAATGGCACACTGTATTTGAGCAGACTCAAAACCACATCGCTTTGGCGGTGATGTCGTCCTATTGGAAGCGAGAAAATAATGGCGATTGGTTTGGGCGTCATGTGTTTGATATCGAAGCTCCTCAAATCAATCGGATATACAAAAACTGGCTGCCCACCAAGCGAAAAATGGTGCCTTTTGTTGAAAAAGACTGGCGCGTTTTGTCTACCATGCAAGCAAATAATGCGGCGTTTGCATTATTGAAATACAAGAATGACGTGTTTCAAGTGCAGGCAGGAAGCTGGCTTCCTAGCGCGGATTTAACCGTTAGCTCAGTGTCTTTGAATCAGGTGACACTGATGACAAAAGACGGTGCAGCAGTGACGTTGCCAATCAATAAGGTGGGAGGGAATCATGATTAAACAAGTGAAAACAGGGGTGCTCATTTGGTCTTTGTCGCTGTCCAATGTGTTTGCCATGGATGTGTATTTTGAATCTCGTTCATTGCAAGAGGTGTTGCCTTGGTTGGCATCGCAAATGAATGAAAGCTTGATACTAAGTCCAGATATACAAGAGGTTCTGACTTTGTCGATAAAAGATGCGAGCTGGCAAGACGTCATGGCGGCCGTGGCTAAGCAACCGACCATTCATTTAGAGTGGCAAGGTGATGTGGCTGTGTTGATGCATCAAAATGAGATAGCAGAAGAGCCGCTCGGAGGTTTTCACCCTAAACAGTGTCAGCGGTATTATTGGACGTTAAAGCATGCGAAAGCGGAGCAAGTGGGAATTCATTTACGCGCTTTGTATCCTTCTTTGTCTTTGGTGGTTGATCTGCGCACAAATTCTATTATTGCCCATGATTGTGCGTCACCAGATGGTTTGCAGGAAACCTTGGCGTGGCTGGATACGCCGCTCAGGCAAATAGAAATTAGTGCGCAAATTGCTCAGGTGAGCCGTACGGCGCAATCTCAATTTGGTGTGAATTGGCAAACGCAATTGTCAGATGGTGTTCAGTCTTCATTGGGTGGCGCGATTGATTTGGCCGCTTTGGTGCCGACGACGACGTTGAGTGCGTCGAGTGTCGGTGGTTCCAGTTTGCTAAACCTAACGCTTGATCTAATGGAAAGTGAAGGGTTGGCGAATGTGGTCTCAAAGCCAAAGATTGTGACCTCAGAAGGACAAATCGCGAGAATTGAATCTGGAACAGAAGTGCCTTATCAAACAGTCACGGACGATGATGTCAGCGTGGAGTTTCGTCAAGCGTCTTTAGTGTTGGAAGTGACGCCGTTTGTAAAGGACGGCGATCGCATTTTGCTGTCTTTAAATATTCATCAAGATTCCGTTGGCGATTTAATCAATGGCGTGCCGAGTTTAGAAACCAATCGTTTGCAGACGCAAGTCGTGGTGAACAATGAAGAAACCTTAGTGTTAGGGGGGATTTTCCGGGAAGAAAATTTTGAGTCCGAGAGCCGAGTGCCTTTTTTGAGTGACATTCCTTGGCTTGGAGAACTCTTTAAAAGACGCCTACAACAGCAAGAAAAGGTTGAATTACTTGTATTTATTACGCCAAAGCTGCTACAAATGTCAGGTAACTAGGCCGCAGTTTAATTCTGCTTAATTCCGATGCAACAGAATACAATGAAAAAAGCCCCCAATATTATTTTAGTAGGCCCGATGGGCGCAGGAAAAACCACCATAGGCCGTTTGATTTCACAATCGATGGGCAAGCATTTTTATGACCTTGATAAAGTCATAGAAGACAACGCTGGTGCAGACATTCCTTGGATATTTGAAAAAGAAGGTGAAGACGGTTTTCGTAAAAGAGAAACGCAGGCATTAACTTCCATTATTGAATCCGATACCAGTGAATCTGTTTTGGCAACAGGTGGTGGTATTGTAATGAGAGAGGAAAATCGAGCGATTTTACGAGAAGGTGCCTTGGTGGTGTATTTATACGCTTCGGTTTCTCAACAGCTTTATCGAACGTCTAAGAGCTCGCACCGACCGCTTCTACAAAATAGCGACCCCAAAGCCACCTTAAGAAAACTATTTGAAGTGCGTGACCCGTTATACCGAGAGGTTGCCACCCTAGTGATTGAAACTGATGCGCGCCATCCAAAAGCCGTTGCCAACAAGGTATTGGATGCGATTAAGCGACATCTCGACATGGAGACATCTGTATCTTAATGCGTACGCTAACCGTTGATCTTGGTGATCGTAGTTACCCTATATTTATTGGACATGGTATTCGTCAGCAGAAAGCACTGTTTGATGAAGCGATTCATGGCAAACAAGTGATGATAGTGACAAACGACACCATCGCGCCTTTGTATTTAGATGCCATGGTGTCTATGTTATCTGCAGACTACAAAGTAGACACTTGTATTCTGCCTGACGGTGAAGTGTATAAAACGCTAGATACCTACGGCATGATTATGACTCGTTTGTTAGAAGCCAAACACAATCGCACGACCACCATTATTGCTCTTGGTGGTGGCGTAGTCGGTGATATGGCGGGATTTGCAGCCGCAACCTATCAACGAGGCGTACCTTTTATTCAGGTGCCAACCACTCTTTTGTCTCAGGTTGATTCCTCTGTCGGTGGTAAAACAGGCGTGAATCATCCGCTTGGAAAAAACATGATAGGCGCGTTTTATCAGCCTCAAGCGGTCATCATCGATACTGAAACTTTAGAAAGCTTGCCGCAACGAGAGTTGTCAGCAGGCATGGCGGAAGTGATTAAATACGGCTTAATTTGCGATGCACCTTTCTTTGACTGGCTTGAACAAGAAATGACGGATTTGATGACGCTAGACAAGGATAAAATCAGTGATGCGATTTACCGTTCTTGTTTGGCCAAAGCCAATGTGGTTGCTCAAGATGAGAGAGAAGGCGGCATTCGTGCTATTCTCAATTTAGGCCACACCTTTGGTCATGCCATAGAAACTGAAATGGGTTATGGAAACTGGCTTCATGGTGAAGCGGTTGCAGCGGGCAGTGTTTTGGCTCTTGATCTGTCGTGGCGCATGGGTAATATGACAGATGAAGACATGAGCCGGTCTATCGCACTGTTTAAAGCGGCGAATCTGCCTGTTTTACCTCCGGAATCCATGACGCTAGACAGTTTTGTAGAACGTATGGCGTTAGACAAAAAAGTATTAGACGGCAGTTTACGACTGGTTTTGCTGGCGGCATTGGGTGACGCTATAGTGACATCTGATTTCCCAATGGCATATTTTAACGAGTGCCTTTTAGATGCTCTTGAAGCCAGTAAACAGGCAAACTTACATTAAACCTTTTTTTGATTAGTAATGTTGAAGGACGATTATGGCTAAGCCAGACTTTCAGTTTGATCTAGAGGATGCGCTGAATCAGCCCCCAAAAGCGACGCTGAGGGATCCGTTTGGCTCAAAAGACACGTCCGTTTACTTTGCTTCTGAAGAAGGCAATCAGCAACTCGCTTTACTAGAACACTTAAGCCGCTACAGCAGTTTACTGTCTGTTGTACAAGGTCCTGAAGGAAGTGGTAAAAGCCGCTTCTTGATGGAGTTCTCTCGTCATCAGGACGACTCTACGATTATCAGTCACGTAAAAGCCAGTATGCTGATGACAGCAAGTCAGCTATTACAAGCGGCTTACTCTGGTTTTGCTCCACATTTCTCACAGCCAGCCAATGAAACCACGTTTGGGCCTTTGTTGAAGTTTGCTCATGACCTAGAAGAGAGAGGTCAGGCGGCGCTTATCTTGATCGACAACGCCCAAGAATTGAATACCGATGCCGTGACCATGTTGTTGGATATGATGTCTCTGGCGACGGACAATCAAACCGTGCCGCATGTGGTGTTATTTAGCGAATATTCGTTGTCTAAAAACTTGGACAGCTATCAACGATCGCGTTATGAGGAATTAACTCATTCATTGTCGTTGGCGCCTTATACATTGGACCAAACCCGAGCGTATCTTCTGCATCGTATTCGTGCAGTTGGTGGTGCGATTGAACTTCCCTTCGACGAAAAGCAAGTAACACAGATCTTCTTAGAATCTTCTGGTTATCCTGGGCGCATCAACCAAGTTGCACAAAAGATTATGGGAATGGACAGCAAAGGCAGCGGTAAAGGCTTTAGCCTTTCCATGGGGTTTCCTTTGGTTCACATGGCGTTGTTATCAACGATTATGCTGGGTATTTTGGTGGCGGTGCTTTTTTCTGACCCTGCAGAAGAGGCAGCGACGACATCAAATAATGTGATTCCATTGAGTCCTAGGCAAGGTCAATCGTCTGCCGAAACCATTGCTCGAATGGAAGCGATGCAGCGCAGCATAGGGCAATCTGAAGGCGTAGCGCTTCCGCCTATTTCTACAGAAACTGGGCCAGCGCTTTCCACCGATGACATTGTAGCCAACAGTGACAGTGGTGCATTGCCGCCGATCAGCGTGTCAGGAACGGGACAACAATCGACTCAAAGTATTATTGATTCTGCCATTCCAACTGCGCCCATTAGATCGGCTTCTGATTTACAGCCTGCGCCACTTGCGACTGCGCCTTTATCACCTTCCATAGTGGGTACAAACGAATCTGCTGCATCCACGTCGTCTGAAAGCACCGTTTCTGGCAGTATCGTGACAGGAAGCTCGGAGCCTGTGAGAGAGGATCCGTTTGATAAAACACAATGGTGGCTGTCGCAAAACCCTAATCGTTACACTTTGCAGCTGCTTGGCACTCACAATATCGGTGCCGTGCAAGACTTTATTCGTGAGCAAGGTAGCATAGACGCCTTTGGTTATTTTAAATCTAAACACAATGATAAAGATTGGTATGTTGTCGTGTATGGCTCTTATCGAAATCGCAGTGAAGCGATTGCCGCTGCGGAGTCATTACCAAAAGACATTCGTGACTTAAACCCTTGGGCACGCAGTGCTCGAGGTATTCAAGACGATATTAAAAAGTCTCAGTAGAATACCAGTCGAAATCACAAAAGCCCCTGACGAAGGGGCTTTTGTGTAAGGAAAGATCAAATTAAGTAAAATTCACTGTAATCTACTGAAAAACGTGATGGAACAGTGGAATTTTCTGTTTGAGAAAACGCATACAATAGATAATTCTCTAACTCCCCCTTATTTGCCGCTAAACACCCTATAAAAAGCGCCAAAATAACATAAAGTAACTCACCCTCGGTTTGAATAGTACCTGTTTGCGAGCTAGTATGAGCGTCCTTTTGGTCAGTCTATTAGGTAGATGAGAGTCATTCTCGAAGCGCAACAACACACTTCACGCTTCTTTAAATCTTATTATTGATATTCGACTTGATACCTAGTTATTAATATTTACGTTTCAACTGTGGGAGTTGGTGTATGAATGCAGGCCTTTATCGTCCTGGCGAGTTCAAAGACAACTGTGGCTTTGGACTTATTGCTCACATGGAAGGCAACACAAGTCATGAGTTGCTTAAAACAGCGATTGAATCATTAACCTGTATGACTCACCGCGGCGGTATCGCAGCGGATGGCAAAACAGGTGATGGTTGTGGTTTATTGATTCAAAAACCAGATACGTTTCTACGAGCAGAAGCAGAGGCACTTTTCCAACATACTTTGTCGGACTTATACGGCATTGGTATGGTTTTCTTAGATCAAGATGACGAGTTAGCGGCGAAACAGCGTGATGTTCTGAATAAAGAGTTAGAAAACCAAGGGTTAAACGTAGTGGGTTGGCGAGACGTTCCAACCGATCCTTCTTGTTTAGGTCGCATTGCAGAAGAATGCTTGCCTCGTATTGAACAGGTTTTCATTGACAGTAACCGTATGGACGCACGCACGTTTGCGACTCGATTGTTCGTTGCTCGTCGTCAAACAGAAATCGCATTGGCACAGTATGACAATTTCTATGTTTGTTCTTTGTCAGACAAAGTGCTGTCTTATAAAGGCTTAATGATGCCAGTGGATTTGCCTTCTTTTTATAAAGACTTGGGCAATGAAAAACTGCAAACCGCTATTTGTGTATTCCACCAACGTTTCTCTACCAACACATTACCACGCTGGCCTTTGGCTCAGCCATTCCGCATGTTGGCTCACAACGGTGAAATCAACACAATCGAAGGTAACCGTAACTGGGCACTAGCGCGTACGAATAAACTACGTTCTCCTTTGATTCCTGAATTACAAGATTTACAGCCACTCGTAAACTTAACGGGTTCTGACTCTTCTTCTATGGATAACATGTTGGAAGTGTTGGTGACGGGCGGTATGGACATTTTCCGTGCAGCGCGTTTGATCATTCCGCCAGCATGGCAAAACGTCGAGAACATGGACCCAGAAATTCGTGCTTTTTATGAATACAACTCCATGCATATGGAACCTTGGGATGGCCCAGCAGGCTTGGTAATGACAGATGGTCGCCATGCGGTTTGTATGCTTGACCGTAACGGCTTGCGTCCTTCTCGCTGGGTGATCACTAAAAACGGTTTTATCACCTTAGCGTCTGAAATTGGGACTTACGATTACAAGCCTGAAGATGTGGTGGCCAAAGGTCGTGTCGGGCCAGGTCAAATGCTAGTGGTTGATACTCAAACAGGTCAAATTCTTCATACGAATGACATCGACAATCGTTTGAAGAAAATGCACCCATACAAAAAATGGTTGAAGCAAGAAGCGATTCGTATCGAAACCATTTTGGTGGAATCGACTCAAGAATTTACGGCGTTCACCGCAGAAGAAATGTCGACCTACCAGAAAATGTTCCAAGTGTCTTTTGAAGAACGTGAGCAAATTTTCCGTCCATTAGCAGAAAGCGGACACGAAGCCGTAGGTTCTATGGGTGATGATACGCCGATGGCTGTTATGTCTAGCCAAACGCGTCCGGTGACAGATTACTTCCGCCAAAAGTTCGCACAGGTAACGAATCCACCAATCGATCCATTACGTGAATCGGTTGTGATGTCGCTTGAAACTTGTATCGGTGTTGAACGTAACTTATTCGAAGAAACGCCAAAACACGCGAACCGTATTATCTTATCGTCACCGATTTTTTCGGCGCGTAAATTTACTCGTTTGTTGGCGATGAATGATCACAGATTCCGTTTGGTGCGTTTAGACACCAACTACAATCCTGCTGAAACATCATTAGAAGACGCTATCAAAACGCTGAAAGAGAAATCGGAAGAAGAAGTGAGAAACGGTGCGGTGATCCTAGTGTTAACCGATCGTGATCTGAAGAAAGGGTATTTGCCTATTCCAGCGCCAATGGCGGTTGGTGCAGTGCATCACCATTTAACGAAAGCTGGGTTACGTTGTGATTCTAACATCATTGCGGACACTGGCTTTGCCCGTGATCCTCATCAATTCGCCGTATTGCTTGGCTTTGGTGCGACAGCGGTGTATCCATACCTTTCTTATCGTTTGATTAACGACATGGTAGACAAAGGCGAAGTGATGGGCGACCCAATCGCTTGTCACGGGAAATACCGTAAAGGCATTAATAAAGGCTTGATGAAAATCCTGTCAAAAATGGGTATTTCAACCATGGCTTCTTACCGTGGTGCGCAATTGTTTGAAGCGGTTGGTTTGGATTCCAACGTGATTGATTTGTGTTTCAAAGGCGTATCAAGTCGTATTCAAGGCGCGAAATTTGAAGACTTCCAACGCGAGCAAGCATCCATTGCCAACAATGCTTGGAAACTGCGTAAGCCTATTCAACATGGTGGATACTTAAAATACGTTCATGATGCAGAATACCATGCGTTTAACCCAGATGTGGTGCGTAATCTACAAACAGCCGTGGGTTCAGGTAAGTTTGAGGATTTCAGCAAATACGCAGAATTGGTTAACTCGCGTCCAGCGTCTATGTTGCGTGATTTGTTTACGTTATCAGACAAAGCGAAAGCGATTTCTATTGATGAAGTCGAATCGGTCAAAGACATTTTGCCTCGCTTTGACTCTGCCGGTATGTCGTTAGGCGCCTTGTCTCCAGAAGCTCATGAAGCGTTAGCGCAAGCTATGAATGAATTGGGTTGCCGCTCTAACTCAGGTGAAGGTGGTGAAGACCCTGCTCGTCATGGCACAGAGCGTCGCTCTAAGATCAAGCAAATTGCTTCTGGTCGCTTTGGTGTCACACCAGAATATTTGGTGAATGCAGAAGTGTTGCAGATCAAAGTAGCGCAAGGCGCGAAACCGGGTGAAGGTGGTCAGTTACCTGGTGGTAAAGTGAACGGCTTAATTGCCCGTTTACGTTACGCGGTTCCGGGTGTGACCTTGATTTCACCGCCGCCACACCACGATATTTATTCGATTGAAGATTTGGCTCAACTTATCTTCGATTTGAAGCAAGTGAATCCTGACGCCTTGGTTTCTGTCAAACTGGTTTCTGAACCAGGAGTGGGAACAATTGCGGCGGGCGTTGCGAAGGCTTATGCGGATTTGATCACGATTTCTGGTTATGACGGCGGTACCGCTGCGTCACCAATTACGTCGATTCGTCATGCGGGTTCTCCTTGGGAACTTGGCTTGGCAGAAGCGCAACAAGCGCTTCGTTCAAACGACTTACGTGGCAAGATTCGTCTTCAAACAGACGGTGGTTTAAAAACAGGTCTAGACGTTGTGAAAGCGGCGATTCTTGGTGCGGAAAGCTTCGGTTTTGGTACCACGCCAATGATCGCGATGGGCTGTAAGTTCCTACGAATTTGTCACCTGAATAACTGTGCGACAGGTGTGGCGACACAAGACCAAGGTCTGCGTGACGATCATTTCCTTGGCACGGTTGATATGATTAAGAACTTCTTCTTATTCATGGCGCAGGACACTCGTCTCTGGTTGGCCAAATTGGGCGTTGCAAGTTTGCGTGATTTGATTGGTCGTACTGACTTGTTAGCCTTGCTTCCAGGTGAAACAGACAAGCAGCGTAACTTGGATCTGTCGCCTATCTTGAATAACGACCTGATTCCTGCAGACAAACCACAATACTGTGATATGCCATTTAACCCGCCACATGATAAAGGCTTATTAGCCATTAAAATGTGGGACACAGTGAAAGATGTGGTTGAAGAGAAAGAAGGTGGCGAGTTTGAATTTAACGTCACGAACTGTGACCGCTCAATCGGTGCTCGTTTGTCCGGTGAAATTGCCAAACGCTACGGTAACCAAGGCATGGTTGATGCGCCGCTTACTTTGAAATTGAAAGGAACGGCAGGGCAAAGTTTTGGTGTTTGGAACGCGGGTGGCTTAAACATGCACCTAGAAGGCGACGCCAACGATTATGTCGGCAAAGGCATGACTGGCGGTAAGTTGGTGATTCGTCCACCAAAAGGGTCGCTGTTTGAATCTCAAGATTCTGCGATCATTGGTAACACCTGTTTGTATGGTGCAACGGGCGGTAAATTGTTTGCGGCAGGTACTGCTGGTGAGCGTTTTGCGGTACGTAACTCTGGTACGCATACGGTTATTGAAGGGGCAGGTGATCACTGTTGTGAATACATGACAGGCGGCATGGTAACGGTACTAGGCAGTACGGGTTATAACTTTGGTGCAGGTATGACGGGCGGTTTCGCTTACGTACTGGATTTGGATCGTACCTTTGTTGATAAGTACAACCATGAATTGGTGGAAATTCACCGAATTGGTACCGAATTAACGGAAGAATATCGTTCGCATCTTCGTTCAGTAATCGAAGAATATGTCCGTGAAACTGACAGCGAATGGGGCCATGAACTCCTAGAAAATTTCTACGATTACATTGGTAAATTCTGGCTAGTGAAACCAAAGGCAGCAAGCTTAGGCGCGCTTTTGGCAAGTACTCGTCAACGTCCGGAATAAAACACGCTGTTGTGGCGCTGAGGTTGAACTCAGCGTCATGTACGAATCAGTCTGACCCATTTGAGAGAAGCGCTGCTTGTGAACAAGCAGCCAAGGAGATAGCAGCTTATGTCTGAGCGCTTGAACAACGCATTTCAATTCGTCGAAGTAGATCGTAAAGATCCAAAAAAGAAGCCTTTATTGACTCGAAAAGGGCAATTCGTCGAAATCTATAAACCATTCGAAGAAGAGGGAGCGAAAGATCAAGCTCACCGCTGTCTAGAATGTGGTAACCCATATTGTGAGTGGAAATGTCCTGTCCATAACTACATTCCTAACTGGCTGAAGCTAGTGAGTGAAGGCAGTATTTTAGAAGCCGCAGAATTAAGTCATCAAACCAATTCATTGCCAGAAGTGTGTGGCCGAGTATGTCCGCAAGATCGTCTTTGTGAAGGCGCTTGTACTTTGGGCGAAGGTGGCTTTGGTGCAGTAACCATTGGTTCTGTTGAAAAATACATTACCGATACAGCCTTTGCTTTAGGCTGGCGTCCAGATATGTCTAACGTGGTTCCGGTAAACAAAACCGTCGCGATTGTTGGCGCAGGACCAGCAGGCCTTGCTTGTGCAGATATTCTTGTCCGCAATGGCATCAAGCCTGTGGTATTTGATAAGTACCCAGAAATTGGTGGTTTGCTGACGTTTGGTATTCCTGAATTCAAATTGGAAAAAAGCGTGATGACACGCCGCCGTGAAATTTTTGAAGAAATGGGCGTCGAATTTGTCCTAGGAACTTCCGTTGGTGATGATGTGCCGTTTGAGCATGTACTAGAAGAATATGATGCTGTTTTCTTAGGTATGGGGACTTACAAGTACATGAAAGGCGGCTTCCCAGGCGAAGATCTTCCTGGTGTTCATGATGCCTTGGATTACCTTGTGTCTAACGTAAATCATTGCCTAGATTTTGAAGAAGACGAAGCAGATTACGTTAATCTGAAAGGCAAAAAAGTGGTGGTGCTTGGTGGTGGTGATACCGCGATGGACTGTAACCGTACTGCCATTCGTCAAGGCGCAAAGAGCGTGTCTTGTGCTTACCGTCGTGACCAAGCGAACATGCCGGGTTCTCGTAAAGAAGTACAGAATGCCAAAGAAGAAGGCGTGCAATTCCTTTTCAACCGTCAGCCAGTGGAAATCGTTGGTGATGGCAAAGTAGAAGGCATTAAAGTGGTTGAGACCCAAATGGGTGAGCCTGACGAAAACGGCCGCCGCAGTGCAGAAGTGATTGAAGGCAGCGAGCAGATTATTCCTGCCGACGCCATCTTGGTTGCCTTTGGTTTCCAAGCCAGCCCAGCGCCTTGGTTCGAGAAGTTTGGCATTGAAACCGACGCTCGTGGTCGCGTGATTGCACCGAAGAAAGGTAAATTCATGTTCCAAACTACGAACGAAAAAATCTTCGCTGGTGGTGACATGGTGCGTGGTTCTGATTTGGTGGTAACTGCCATTGATGAAGGTCGCAAAGCCGCAGAAGGCATCATGGACTTCTTAGACGTTTAAGCACTTCTTAGACATTCTGATTAAAAAGCACCAAACAGAGGATTCTGGTTGGTGCTTTTTTATTATTTAAAGTGATCTACTTTCTGTATCTGCACGTAACATGTTCAGTTAATGTTGAAACTAAAGCCATAAAGTAGCAGGTGTATTATGTTCGGTTTTCTCAAGTCAGACCCGATCAAAAAACTCGATAAAGAATACGGTGTGTTACTGGAAAAAGCCATGCAAGCGCAGCGCAACGGCGACATAGAAGGCTACGCTAAACTGACCGAGCAAGCAGAAGCGATTAGAGAAAAGCTTGAGGCGCTAAAAGCACAAGCTGAGTAGCTTCCGTTAAAAACCTTCAGCTTTTGTTTTTATAAAGGCGAGGGCGTTTTCAGCAGGCATGGGTTGACTATACAAATACCCTTGTCCAGAATTGACGCCTAAATCAAACAACAATTCACATTGACCTTCTCGTTCAATACCTTCTGCAATCGTGTTGAGTTTGAGGGCACTTGCCAATTGCGTGATTGAGCGAATAATGGCGCATGTTTTACTGTCCATGTCCGATAAATTAATAAACGATTGATCAATTTTAATTTTATCCAATGGCAAGTTTTGCAAATAAGACAAGGAAGAAAAGCCTGTTCCAAAATCATCTAACGCGATGCGTATTCCCGCCTCTTTTAAACCAATTAGAAAGTCAAAAGCTGGAGACTGTTCTGTCATGAGCACAGACTCTGTTATTTCAATTTCTAATTGACTGATCGGAAGCTGAGTACGTGCTAAAACCTCTTTGATCTCTGCTAAAAGGTCAGTCCTTTCAATTTGGATAATAGACACATTAACAGCCACACTAAGATCGCTAGGCCATTTAGCGGCTTCTAAGCAAGCCTGTTCTAATACCCAAGCGCCTAATGGAACGATTAAGCCACTTTCTTCTGCAATAGGAATGAAATCCGCAGGAGAAATCATGCCTTGAATGGGATGTTGCCAACGAACCAAGGCTTCAAAGCCTATGAGCTTGCCTGTTTGTAAGTTGAATTGAGGTTGGTAATGCAGAATAAATTCGTTATTGGCAATGGATTGTCTCATTTCACTGAGAATTTTACTTTTTCTATTCGCGGCTTCTTCCATCTCTAATTTAAAGAAACGTATGGCGTCACGGCCAGCTTCTTTTGCTGCGTAAAGTGCTAAATCACTTGCTCTTAAAAATGATTTAATAGAGTTGATCGTGTTGTTAGTGAAAGCGATTCCGATACTGACGTGTATTTCTATTTGGTTATCACCGTAATACCAAGGCTGGGAAATAATGGATTTTAGCTGCGTACTTAATCGCGTCATTTTTTCAGTGGTTGCTGAATGGGGAATAATGACGGCAAATTCATCTCCACCTAAGCGAGCAAGAATGGCCTCGCTGGGGATGTTTTCTTTCAAACGTTTGCTGACTTCAATTAATAAACTGTCGCCTGCAGCATGGCCAAATGCATCATTAATAAACTTAAAATTATCCAAATCCAATAGCATTAAAGCGCAAGATCGATCTTTGTTACTTTTGGATTCTGAGCATAATTGCGCTAATTTTTGATTAAAAAAATAGCGGTTGCCTATGTTAGTTAGAGTGTCTGTATTTGCCTGTGTAATCATTTCTTTTTCACGAATGATTGCACTGCTGACATCTGAGGTAACACCACGCCAACCGTTGTGCTTGTTATTCTGGTCGCGTAGCGTCTTAGCCGAAAAGGACCACCAACGTGTTTCGCCCTTAACGATTACCGGTAATGTGATATCGCTAAAATCAGAATAACTTCTAAAGGCGTTTGTTAATCTGTTGAATTGGCTCAGTGCCGAGCTTTCTTTGGTATCTAATAAGCTTTCAATGATGTAAATATAGGGAACGGACAGCAATGCTTCGGTATTGTTTTCTGTTGCTTCAATTAACTTTTGAGAGAGGTGTCTCAAGTGATCTTTTTTGTCTACCTCCCAAAGCCAGTCACTGGCTTTTTCTTCAAAATCATTCAGCAATAAACTAACGGTTTGATGCTGTTTTGCAATCTCGGTTTCTGCCATCAACCCAGCTACATACTGGCGAGAAAATATGAGAATGACAAGGTAAAGAAAAGTGCAATAAGCAGCGGTTAATAATGCCAGTAGCCAGAAGGATTCACCGAAAGATATAAGCCCAAATATCAAGCCGCCACCCATAGTTGCAATCCAAATTAAACCGACTAGAGGAAGGCTGGCAAACAGCCATCCGCCACTTGAAATAAAGGCGGCAACAATGGATAGAAGAAATATCCGATGATAATCAGAAAATATATTGAATAAATGGTTTACTAAAAGCGCATAGAGAATGCCTGCTAGCCCAATATTGAAGGCTAATACATACACCATAAAAGAGCTTACTTCTTTTTGTTTGTCTCGAACGGTATATCGCCACCAAAGGACTAATTCATAAGTGGCAATGAAGCATAAAGCAGCAGACCATACAATAAGGAATAGATGGTTCCCTTGCGACCAAGTAAAAAATACGCCCAAAAGATTCGCGCAGTAAGTGGCAACGCTCGCCATTGGCAACAATTGCGCGATGGTGCGGAATTGACGTGATCGATAGGCAGTTTGATATTCTGAAGGTATGTGAGATTCACCCAACAAGCGGCGAGTCCATTTAGAAAAAAACGTCACAATACGTCCATTGTTAATGTGTTTTGTCACCTGCTCTCCCTAAAGCGTACGTCTATTGCTGCTTTAGTTTTTAAATGGTTTTTCCATATTATAACGCGAATTAAGGTTATAAATTGTACAGCTTTTTCATCATTCGGCAGTAATGTTTTGTATAGGGTGGTTTATCAAGCCATTGTATTTTCTGTTGTTCTAATAAGCGTCAAGCTCTCTTCGGCGAAACCAGTACCTGCTTCGGTATAAACATTGAAAACATTGTCTATACCAGAGGCAAGCAATATGTCTCGTTCATCCTGATAACGAGCGATGGCGGCGATGTGGCCTTGATAATTGGCTTTGCGTAATTGAATGGAGACATTGATGCTGTCTTCTGCAATCGGTAACGCCAACATGATTAACTGAATTTTTGAGGTATCAAAACGCTCCCATAAATCCGCGTCTTCACCGTCACCATAAAAGACGTTGTCATCGCTTTCCTGCATTAATTTTATGCGATTCCTGTCTGCGTCCATTCCTGCGACTCGATGATCAATAAGGGCTTTGACTGAATCGAATGCACCGCGACCGACTCGACCTAAACCAACGATCAACACTTCTGCGTTTTTAGGTTGAGTGAAGACATCTTCTGGTAGGCAATCCGCTGTTTCAAAGCCGCGAATTGTCTCTTTATTATTACGATATAAGCGATGGGATTGACGGTAAATAATGCTGGTAATAACGAAAGAAAAAGACACCGCGAGAGCGAGAACCACAAGCCATTCTTTATGAAGCCAACCATTGCTGACACTCAAGGCAACGACGATTAGGCCAAACTCACTGTAGTTCGATAAAATTAACGCGGAAAGAAAAGACGTTCGACCACGCAGCTTGAGTTTGGTGAGGAAAACAAAGAAGAGTGTGAACTTCAGCAAGATGACTAAAGTAATCAGTAAGCTCATGCCAATCATTTCGAGTGTCGGTAATGCGGTAAAGCCGATCGACAAGAAAAATCCGATTAAGAATAAATCTTTAAAGTTCATCAGTGACTTATTCATTTCGGATGCTTTGGAGTGAGAAGCTAATAAAATCCCCAGAATCAGTGCACCAAGGTCGCCTTTCACACCGACCAAATAAAATAATTCATAGCCGCCTAAGGCGAGAACAATGCCGGTTAAAGGCAGCATTTCTCCATGACCAACGTTGTCTACGATTTTGTTGATAACCGGGCGAATCAGCAATAACCCAAATAAACCCAAGGCCCAAATAGAAGGGATGTGTCCCGTTGCGGCAACAAGAAAAATCACGGCGACAATGTCTTGCATAACCAAGATACCAAGCGCTAATTGGCCGTGACGGGTTTTCAGCTCACCGCTTTCTTCCAAGAGCTTCATGACACAAACCGTACTGGAAAAACTCAACGCAAAGCCTAGCAATGCGGCGGTTCTAATATCCAATACATCAAAGTAAGGCAAGCTCAATACGCCAAGTAATAAGGCAATGCCGCCAAAAAGCAGTGTCCAAATACTCATGTGACTGAGCGTCGACACCCAGACTTCTCGTTTAAGTAAATCTTTGACGTGCAGTTTCAAACCGATGCTGAACAGCATCAAGGTGATGCCAATGTCGGCCAATGAATCCAATACGCTACTGGCTTGGTAGCCCAAATAATTCAGTAAAAAACCAGCGGATAAAAAGCCAATTAAAGGAGGTAAATTAATTAATTTAACAGCGAGACCACAAACAAACGCGAATAAAATCCAAGTAAATTCCATACAGTCCTTCTAAGTGGTCAAGGTAAATGAAAAGCAAAGTAAATTAACCAAGAGTCATCATACGAAAATAGTTCATAATGCGCAGCTGGTATTTTGCCTAGATCTCCTTCAGCGCGTAGACTGAAGGCCATTTTTCACTGCGATAAGGTTATGCATGTCGACTCCTTCCTCTTCTAGTATAGGACAAACTATTAAGCGTTTATCTGAGCGAGAGCTGGTGGCGCTGTTTGCGTTACTAACGTCATTGACGGCGTTGAGTTTGGACGCCATGTTGCCTGCATTTCCGAATATTGCGGAATCCTTAGCCATAACGGATTATCAGAAAACGCAATGGATCGTCTCGGCGATGATCCTTGGTATGGTGTTTGGTGAGATTGTTTTTGGACCTTTATCAGATGCCATTGGTCGCAAGAAAAGCATTATTCTGGGCATTGGGATTTATATTATTGGCTCGGTCATCGCATTATCTGCAACGTCTATTACCATGTTTTTAGTCGGTCGTATGATTCAGGGTTTTGGTGTGGCTGGGCCGAAAATTGCCTCGCGAGCCTTGATTCGTGACATGTACAAAGGCGCTGCCATGGCGCGCATTATGTCCTTTGTGATGATGGTGTTTATGCTGGTGCCCTTGTTGGCGCCATCGATAGGATTGTTGGTTTTGCAAGTGGCGGATTGGCGCTGGATCTTTGTGTTATTGATCGTGCAGGCTTCCCTCGCGGGCCTTTGGTTAATGTTACGACAGCCTGAAACACTGACCAAAGAAAACCGTATTGCGCTGAATCGAAAACGACTGATAAAGGACGTAATACTCATAATAAGTCGTCGCGACGTGATGGCATTTACGCTGTTGTTAGGGGCCATCTTTGGTGGATTGATGTTGCATATCAGTACGGCACAATCTTTATTTCAAGATGTGTACGACACGGGCGACCGCTTCCCGCTATTTTTTGCCATGCTCGCCATTGGCTCTTCAGTTATCAGTTTTTCCAATGGCAAAATTGTCCAAAGAGTGGGCATGCTAGCTTGTGTCACCATGGCGCTGACTATTTTATTAACCGCATCTTGCTTATTGCTAGGTTTGTCTTTTTTCTATAATGGTGTTCCACCATTCATTCTGTTCATGGCATTGGGCATGGTGATGTTTTCTTGTCTCGGTATGATTTTTGGTAATGTAAATGCCATGGCAATGGAGCCATTAGGCAAAACCGCAGGCTTAGGCGCTTCTCTTATTTCGTCTTTATCCAGTTTAATCGCCATTGTTTTTTCTACCCTAATTGGCCAATTTTATGATTTTACCGTGATGCCATTGGCGAGTGGTTTTGTCGTGTTGACGCTTATTGCCTTAGTGTCATTGGTTTATGGCAATCGATATCGAGACACAGAGTAAGGCGCATTTCATGGTAATTAAGGAGCGAAAGAACAAACCTCGTCACTCACTGTCATGAAAATAAGGTAGAATTTCGCGTATTTTCTTACGAACCAAAAATAGGTTTCACAAACGTATGTCTTCTAGCGCCTCTGCATCTTCTTCAACGACGCCTTCTTTGGCGAAACAGCTTTTTACCATGACGTGGCCTATGCTGTTCGGCATTTTGTCACTCATGAGTTTCCAAATGGTAGACAGTGCTTTTATTGGTCAATTGGGCGTTTTGCCTTTGGCGACTCAAGGTTTTACCTTGCCACTGCAAATGTTAGTGATTGGTTTGCAGGTGGGTTTGGGGATCGCAACAACGGCCATTATTGCGCGCGCTTTAGGAGCCAATAATGTGCGATATGCCAAACAATTAGGCGGCTTGGTGTTGTTAATTGGCGGTGTTGGCGTTGCGGTGTTTTGTGTTTTGATATGGCTTTTACGTCAGCCTATTTTGATCTTGTTAAGCGCGTCAGATGACGTGTTTCCCGTCATAGACGATTACTGGCCACATTGGTTATTGAGCGCGTGGGTTGGTGCTCAGGCGTATTTTTTCTACAGCATTTGTCGAGCCAACGGCAATACATTTTTGCCGGGAATCATGATGGTCGTCACCAGCATGTTAAACCTAATATTGGATCCGATTTTTATCTTTGCCTTAGATTTAGGCTTGAACGGCGCAGCCATCGCGACGTCGATCTCGTTTGCTGTTGGTACGTCGATTGTAATGCCGATTGTGATGCGTAAACACTGGACAAGCTTTGATTGGCAAGACTTGCATCTTAGGCAAAGCCTCGCTGCGATTGGCCACATCATGGGGCCTGCCATGGTGAGTCAATTGTTGCCTTCTTTGTCTTCTATGTTGGCGACAAAACTGATCGCAGGGTTTGGCGCGGCGGCGGTGGCTTCTTGGGCGCTGGGCTCCCGCTTTGAATTTCTTTCGATCGTCGCAGTGTTGGCGCTGACGATGTCGATACCGCCAATGGTTGGACGCTTATTAGGCGCAAAAAATACTCAAGACATCCGCTCTCTTGTTGCCATTGCGTGTCGATTTATTCTTATTTCTCAAAGTGTGATTGCTGCCGTTACCTTCTTCGCTTCAGGTTTTCTAGCGGAGCTGATGAGCAGTGAACAGGCGATTTCAGACATTTTGGCGTGGCATTTGACGCTGGTGCCAATCAGCCTTGGTTCGCTTGGCGTTTGCATGCTCATGGTGTCGGTTGCAAATGCGTTAGGCAAATCCTACACGGGCTTAACCATTTCAGCTTTGCGTCTATTCGTTTTCTTTTTGCCTTGCTTGTGGATTGGCTCCGAATTAGGCGGTTTGAATGGCCTATTCATTGGTGTGCTTATCGGTAATTTACTTGCAGGTTTATGTGCGTGGAGCATGTACCGAAATGTAATGAAGAAGGTTGAGCTCAGCTTAGTTTAAAAGCCATTTTAATGACGGATATCTGCTCTATCTATTGAAAACAAAGTTGAGAATAACTATCATTGCCGCATGATTTATTATCAAAATTATTTGATACCAGCATTCGGTAGGAGTATTCAATGGAAGACGTTGCAGTAGATTCAGTACAGCAGAAGATAATCGATTTTTTAATAGTCGGTGGGCCGGTTGTTTGGATTCTAATGGTTTTCTCAGTGATTGCCCTAACCATCGTGCTTTTAAAGCTATGGCAGTTCGCATCATTACAAGCCGAAAGCATGAAAACATCTGAACAAGCACTAACAGAATGGCGCAATGGCGCGGCGGAAAAATCCCTTGAAAAATTGAAGCCAAAACGCCCAATTGATGCCGTCGTCGCTTATACGATGGACGCGCTTTTAGCCGCTAATTCAACAGTAGAATTAATTCGTGAAGAGTCCGAGCGTCTCGCGATGAATCAGTTGAGCCAATTACGTTCTTTTCTGCGTCCTTTAGAAATCATCGCCACATTAAGCCCGTTATTGGGTTTGCTGGGCACCGTTTTGGGGATGATTACCGCGTTCCAACAAATGGAAGGCGCAGGCAGTCAGGTTGATCCTTCTGTGTTATCTGGTGGTATTTGGCAAGCCTTGTTGACGACAGCCGTGGGTTTGGCTGTGGCGATTCCTGTGGTGACATTGCAAAGCTGGCTAGAACGTAAAGTAGAGCGTATTGCACACAATATGAACGATGCGGTTACGCAGGTGTTTACCAGTAAAGAAGCAAAAGCCTTAGCTGAAATGGTTGAAGTGGAAGCGGTGCAAGAGACCTTGCATGTCGCTTAACCTGTCTCAACCCAAGCGCAAAAATGCCATTACTCTAACGCCACTGATCGATGTGGTGTTTATTCTTTTGTTGTTTTTCATGCTTACCTCAAGTTTTGTGCCTTGGCGTATTATTGATACGCCCTTGTCTGTGACAACGAATGAGCAGCCAAAAGACACAGAAGAAAAAGACAATCTCATTCTTACGCTCAAGCTTAATGACGACCAAGTTTGGTTGGAAGATGGCGCTGTTTCGTTTTCAGATCAAGCGCGTTTTCAGCAGCTGGTAAGCGATCATAATGACGGTGTTTTCATCATCAAAGCGGAAGACGGCGTCACGCTTCAAACCTTATTGCGTCTGGCGGATCAGCTAAAACTACACGGCGCAGAGTCCGTTTCCATTGCTAACGCGTTTGCTACGTCTGAGAACTCGACAGCGGAGTCCAAATGAACATAGGGGAAAAATACGCCGCCAGAAAAGCGGGTGACGATGACAACATGGTGCCTTTGATCAACATCGTTTTCTTGATGTTGGTGTTTTTTATGGTCGCCGGTCAGATTCGCAAAGCAGACCCTATTCCTGTGGTGCCGCCCCATTCGATTAACGATACGCGCGCCGCAAGCGATCCAAATGTTGAGATCGTCGTTGGTGTCGATGAAAGCCTCTATATAGATGATATTGAAATGCCCGTAGAAGACGCGCAGGACTATCTGGAGCAGGCGTTCTCGTCTGATCCGAATCCAACTTCATTCTGGGTGCAGGTGAAAGCCGATGGTGATATTCCATTGGAAAAATTGCGTCCGATTTTTGATCAAATTCGTTTGGCTGGGTTGACCAAAGTGAGCTTAGCCACACAACTTGAGCGAGAAACACCATGATGGGTATTCGTCATTGGCTTGTTGCGATTGGTTTGGCTGTGTCCCTTCATGCGGGCGCTTTTTATGTGGCTTTTTATGATCCTAAGCCGATTGAAGGCAGTCAGAATGCAGGTTTCCAAGGCATCGAATTTGGCCTCGGAATGGTGGGTGATCTTGGTGTGGCTGAAGAAACAACCGTCGCTCAAGAAGAGGTTCTTGAGGCCAAAGAGCCGACAGAAGAGGTAGTGGAAACACCGCCGGAAGTTGAGCCTGAAGTGGTTAAAGAGCCTGAACCAATTGAACCAGAAATTATTGAACCTGAGGTTGTGGAGCCTGAACCGATTGTCGAGCCAGAAGTGGTGGACATTCCTGAGCCTGTTGAAGTTAAACAGGAGTCGCCTGTGGAGATTGTCGCACCAGAGCCGACTCCTAAAGTCGAGCCTAAACCAGAACCTGTGGTTGAACCAGAGCCAATTGAAGAGCCTGAACCTATTGAAAAGCCTATCGTAAAAGAAACAGTAAAACCTGTTTCAGCGCCATCAGCAGCGAATCAAAAAGTCACAACAGGCACAGGAAATACGGCCAGTACAGGTGGTAATCCGGGCGCCAAAATCAGCTATTACACAGAACTAAATGCACTATTAGCGAGCAATCAGCGTTACCCAAGAGCATCACGTCGACGCAATGAAGAAGGCGTTGTGCATCTCTCGTTTATTGCTTATGCCGATGGTTCTGTGTCGGATCTTAAAATCACCAAAAGCTCTGGCTATAAGCGTTTAGATAAGGCCGCACTAGACACAGTGAAAAAATCGACGCCATTACCGAAGTTTCATGAAGACATGACGGAAACGGAAATGCTGATTAATTTGCCTGTGTCTTTTAAGTTGAGCGATTACCGTTAAAAAAACGCCCAACTATTGTGTCCCATTTTTTGGCGGTAACAGTAACCAAACCTTGCCGAAGTGTTTCAGTTGTCCTGCGTGAAAGCGGGCTTCTGCGCCAATGCCTTGATACCAATCTATATGACCTGAGCCTTTAATCGCGCCGCCTTTATCTTGTGCTAGCAAGAGGCGAAATTCATGTCCAACCAAGTTGCCTTCGAAGTCCAGCTTTGGGGCTTTTGAGAGCAAGATGGCGCCTAGCGGAATGACTTTTGGGTCTACTGCCGCCGAGTACAAAGGCGTTAATGGAACATTGGCGGCACCAACCGGTTTCTCAGGTCCTTCACTGAAGAACAAGTAACTAGGATTGGTCGACAATATTTCTTGGTTTCTTTCTGGATGATCGGCTAACCATTGACGAATGCTTTGGGCTGAAATGTCGGCGCGATCAATCTCACCTTTTTCAATGAGTACCTTTCCTATGCTGCGGTAAGGGTGGCCGTTGACGCCGCCCCAAGACAGCAGTTTTCGCTCGCCATCTTCGTATTCCACAACGCCAGAACCTTGAACATGCAAAAAGAAGTTATCGACTAAACTCGCAGTATAAGCAATTTCTAAACCTTGCCCAGCAAGGGCACTTTCAAAATCAATTTGTTCTCGAGAAGGCAGGTTACCTTGCGCGTCTCGCTGTTTTGGTTTTCGATAAAGCGGGTAGCGGAAGACTTCATTAGGTAAATGACGAACCGGTAAAATCGGAACGTAATAACCGGTAATCTGAACATTGCCTCTTTGGTCTTGTCCTGCGAGTTGATGAGCGATCAGGTTAGGCTGGTAAGTTGGGTCTTGTAGCCATTGTTGGATTTCGTTGGCGACGATTCTGAGCTCGGCAGTATTGGTTTTTGTACCTTCAAGTGAGTATTGCTTGTCAGAAATTCGGTTCAAATAGCGAAGTTGTTGCTGTAAGCCCGCTTCAAATTCTGCGTCAGGGTAAGGTAGTCCAGGTGGAAGGCTCTCTTGTAGATAAAGTGTGTCGCGCTTAAGGGCGGTTTCGTCTCGGCCATTGTTTTCAAAATCATTCGAGTGATCGACTTCGTTTAGGCTACAGCTAATGGTGAACGCGCTGAGGGAAACAAGGCAAAGTGGACGAAGCATGGCAATAGTGTGCTTGGATGTAGGAGCAAGGTGACGAAATAAAGATGTAAAAATCATAAAGGCTCGTGTTGTAAAAATACTGAAAATGAAGTCGACGGTGACAGTCGATTAATACGATAAAAACGGACTCTTAAACGTACTGTTTGCGATGTTTTGCTTAGGAATAAGTACGAAAAAAGAAGATGATTTATCTTGGGTATTTATAGGAGGGAAAGCAACGGCTAAAGAGGCGATTTTACATTTTATAACAAAGGTTTTTGCAGTATGTGGAGAAAGGCCTGTAAGGCTTTACTGTTTAAAGCATTAAATATTCGTAAGCCTCTCTTAAGCTGATAAACGCTTCTTGGTCACCGCCTCTATCAGGATGATGTTGTTGAGCCAGCTTGCGATATTGCTGCTTAATGTCTGTTTTGCTTGGGTTGTTATTTGATTCAAACTCCAAGGTGCTCAGAGCGGCGTCTCGATCGCCGGTTAAACTGATGCCTTTATAGAAACCGTCCAGCATTTCTTTCACTTGCTCTGTGCCGGTGTGTTCGTATTCATTCCAGTCGAGGTAATAGGCCGCCAGTTTGGCGTCCACACTGTCACTTAAAGTGGTGCTGTCAGAACGAATGGCTTGAGAAGTGTGGGATAAGGTTATGCGAGTGGATAAAATACTTAAGGTGAGATTTTCTTCTTGCCATAAACGGGTTTGCAGTTGATACAAGGCATTCATAATCAAGAAGTGTTGGCGAAACAACTGCAAGTTTTGGCCGTCTGAGAGCTGAGAGAATTCAGGTAACCTCTGTTTTAGCTCAGTCAAAATATCGAATTCACTAATGCCATCGGGCTGCTTTTTTAAAATGCTTAAAATAACGCCAACTAAAGGGTTCTTCATTGTTCGCTCTTATTTTGAAGTATGAATAACAGTGTATGTGATGAAATGGATCAGGGTCAAAAAATCGACCATTTCTTTTTGCCGTGTTTTAGGCTTCGTTTTCAATTTAGTGCAAAGACCTTATTTTGTATAAGATAGACAAGACTATTTATGAATATAGAAGAAAATTGACATTATGCTGTGGATTTTGGTCGTTATGCTTGTTGTGGTGTTAATCGTAGGACCAAGCGCTTGGGTAAAATTTACCTTAAAACGATACGCAACAGAGCGCTCTGATTTAGCGGGAACAGGTGGCGAACTGGCGCGCCATTTAGTGACTCGATTTGAACTGGAGCAAGTTGAAGTGGAAAGTACTCAGGAAGGCAGAGACCATTTTGACTTTAGGCATCATGCTGTACGTCTGAGTCCAAGTGTCATGAATGGACGCTCTTTGACGGCCGTCGCGGTAGCTGCACATGAAGTGGGTCATGCTATTGCGCATGAAAAGCAAGAATCTGTGTCTCGTTTAAGTTCTCGATATCTGCCCTTAGGACGTATTTTACAGCGCATTACTGGTGGTTTATTGGTTGGGTGGCCGGTGATTTCTATGGTGTTACATTTGCCTTACGCTGTGGCGTTGCACGCTCTTGTAGTGGGCTTGTCTGGGGTATTAGCGGTATTGGTACAAGTGGCGATTTTGCCTGAAGAGTGGGATGCCAGTTTTAATAAAGCCTTACCTATTTTAGCGCAAGGTGATTATGTGCCTAAGGAAGATTTACCTAAGGTTAAGCGTATTTTAACGGCCGCTGCGTTAACTTACGTGGCGGCTGCTTTGATTAAGGTGTTGTTTGTGTGGCGCTGGTTTCGACGTTAACGGCGTATTGACTTGAAACACCATATTTTCTCCATAATCCATCGGTATTATGTGTCTTTTTATTCGGCTTGGTTGTCGTGATCACGTCTTTGTTTGAATAAGCGGAAGGACGAACCGTGCGTATTCCTATTTTTACCAAGTTATTTGTCTCTCTTTTTGTCACCAGCATTGTGCTGGTGGCCAGCATGGCACTGTCGATTGGTTACAGTTTTAAATCTGGCTTTCAGGAATATTTGAATCAACAAGAGCGAGAAAAAATCACGCAATTGTCTTCTATCGTGTCGGAATATTATTCAGATCAACATGGTTGGCAGGCGGTACAACAAGATCCAGTAATATGGCGAGACGCCTTTGAAGAAGCGGGTATGGCGTTTCCTTTGCCTGAAAACCTGGGGCCAGCTGGCTTTCGGCGGCCCAATCTAGAGCAATTTAATTTTGATCGACGACTTGACATAGATAGTAGATCAAGAGAAGGCGAACGACCGACTTTTGATCGTCGATTTGATGAAAGAGAAAAGCCAAACTTCGACAGCTGGCCATCGCAAGACAGCATTCGAAACCGCGAAGAATTGGCACCGATTAGCCATCGTATTTATTTGGCCGATACAGAGCATCATTGGGTGATTGGTTCTCGTCCAATCGATAAAGACAGTGACCTTGATGAATGGCATGAAACGCCAATCATGCAGAATGATGCGCTTGTCGGTTGGCTTGTTTTTCAGCAGAAGAACTTATTGCAAGGCCCAATTGTGACGCAATTTTACGCGCAGCAGCAATCGAACATTTTGTGGTTTGTGTGTTTGTCTGGTTTAGCGTCATTGTTAGTGGCTTTGTTTTTGGTAAGGCATTTTTTGTTGCCGTTAAAACAACTGAAAAAAGGCGCGGCGGCGTTATCAGAAGGCAACTATGACGTTACTTTTGAAGTGAAAAGTAATGACGAATTCAGTGAACTTTCTGACACGTTTCAATCTTTAGTTAGCAGTTTAAAGCAACAGAAAAATAGCCGTGAGCAGTGGTTGGTTGATATCTCCCATGAGTTACGTACGCCGATTGCGGTATTGCGCAGCGAACTCGAAGCCATACAAGATGGCGTTCGCCAAGCCAGTGATGAAAGAGTCGACGCGATGCATCATCAAGTAATGGGGCTGGGAAGGCTGGTGGATGATTTGTATCTATTGTCTAAAACTGATTCTGGCGTGTATCAGACAGACATTCAAACATTGGATCTTATACCGCTTGTAGAAATGGTGATTAATCAATGTGAGCACAGAATGGAGCAAAAAGGCTTAGGCTTTGTGTTTAACAAACAAGCGACGCCTTTGTTGATTGAAGGGGATGAGAAAACTCTAGGGCAATTGCTTCTAAACTTGCTAGAAAACAGCTTGCGTTATACCGATGCACCAGGTGACATATTAGTGTCGATCACAGAGGAAGGTGATGACGCCGTACTTCGAGTGGAAGACTCGGCACCAAGTGTAGACGAAGAGCATCTTCCTAAGCTCTTTGAGCGTTTGTATCGTGTAGATCAATCCCGTAGTAGAGAGCATGGCGGCTCAGGTTTGGGGTTGTCGATCGGTAAAAATATCGTCGTCATGCATGGCGGTGACATTGTCGCAGAAGTGTCGGCCTTAGGTGGCTTGGCGATTGAAGTTAGATTAAAGAAGAGCAGAGTATGACAGACATTAAAAAATCCATATTGGTGGTGGAAGATGAGCCAACATTATCCGCCATTTTGTGTGAGTACATCGAGCACGCAGGCTTTACTGCACACAGTCTCAGTGATGGCGCGCTGGTGGTGAACTTCGTAAAAGAAGTGCAACCGGATCTGATTATCTTGGACCTGATGTTACCGAATAAAAATGGTTTGGATATTTATCGTGAAATCCGTACTTTTAGTGCAGTGCCTGTGATGATGGCCACGGCAAAGATAGAAGAGATCGACCGTTTAATTGGACTGGAACTGGGCGCAGACGATTATATTTGTAAGCCATACAGCACTCGAGAAGTGATTGTGAGAGCGAAAAATATCTTGCGTCGTAATGATAAAGCCTTGGATGTTCATCACAGTGGTTTGGTGGTCGATGAATTGGCAATGGCGGTTACATATCAAAGAGAACGTGTTTCTCTTACCGCGACAGAGTTTCGTATCCTAGCGTTTTTGTACAAAAACAGTGGCAAGATCTACAGCCGTGATCAGTTGATGAATCATGTTTATTCAGATCATCGCGTTGTGGCCGATCGCGCAATCGACAGTCATGTGAAAAATTTGCGTCGTAAACTCATGGAGATCGAACCGGCTTTAGATTGCATCAAATCTGTCTATGGAGTGGGCTATAAGTTTGACGCTGTGTAAGCGTTTTCTCCATATTGAATACAAATTGCCCTTTTATACTTTGAGTCTAAATCATGTTACTTAAATGTGTTTATGCGTAAGGAAGGACAATATGAAAGCAGTGTTATCCACTCTGTGTTTACCTCTTATCACGACGGTAACCTTGGCACTTTTTTCTGCTCAAAGTTTGGCAGAACAACCGCCAAGAGAGCCGCCATCTTTTGAACAACTTGATATAAATGGCGATGGCGTTTTAACGAAAGACGAAGTGAGAGGGCCATTAGAAAATGACTTTGATCGCTTTGATAAAGACAGCAGTGGCTCATTAACAGAAGACGAATTGCCTGAGCCTCCGAATCATCCACCAAGAGATGAATCTAGAGAGAAGTGAGGGATGTGTAATGGCATCACGTTCTGTTCTAGTGCTGAGTTTTTGTTTGACTTTATCTGGCTGTGCAGGCCCGAGGGGCGGTTTTCCACTCGGATTGGCGATGTTTGGAACCGGTGTTGCTATCGGTTCTATTTTTACTGATTTGCCTCATCGCCATGCTCGAATAGACGATCATATTTATTATGCCGATGGTGTCTATTATCGAGATACGCCTAGAGGTTACGTGGTTGTGAATCCAAGACCGGGGCTTTGGGTTGATGAGTTACCAAGAGATTATAAAGTGATGCGTCGGCATCAGCGTGATTACTATACATCGAAAGGTGTTTGGTATCGCTTTGATCCTGATCGTGACCAATATCGCGTGATTGCCGAACCATTGGAAAATGGCGAAACATAAGCCTTAGATCCTGACATAAAAAACCAAGCAAACTGCTTGGTTTTTTTATGTCTAAAGACAGTGTCTGTTGCGACTAACGTTGTTTGGTTTCGTACTCAGGGTGAATCCAAACAGGGGCGTCTAAGCTTGGTAACGCTTCTTTTCCTAAAATCATATCTGCGGCTTTTTCAGCAACCATAATGGTTGGTGCGTTCAAGTTACCGTTTGTGATCGTTGGGAAAATAGAAGAATCTACGACACGTAAGCCTTCAAGGCCTCGTACTTGGCAAGTTTCATCCAATACCGCCATTGGGTCGTTATCGTCACCCATCTTACAGGTACAAGATGGGTGATACGCACTTTCTACGTTTTCTTTCACCCACTGATCGATTTCTTCATCGCTTTGAACATTCATGCCTGGCTGGATTTCATCGCCTCGGTAAGCGTCTAAAGCGGATTGCTGAAGCACTTCGCGAGTCAAGCGAATGGTATCGCGCCAATCTTGCTTGTCTTGTTCAGTAGAAATGTAGTTGAACAAGATGCGCGGCTTGGCAGCAGGATCAGCGGATTCAATCCATAATTTACCACGACTTTCTGGTTTATTTGGGCCAACATGCACTTGGAAACCATGACCTTCAAAGGCGGCTTGACCGTCGTAGCGCATCGCCGCTGGCAAAAAGTGATATTGAATATTTGGCCACTTCAAACCCGCACGAGAACGAATAAAACCGCACGATTCAAAATGGTTTGTTGCGCCTAAGCCTGATTTGAATAGAATCCAGCGCGTCCCAATCAAGCCTTTGCTAATCAAGTCTAACTTACCGTTTAGCGTGACAGGAGACTTACACTTATATTGGAAGTAGACTTCCAAGTGGTCTTGTAAGTTTTCGCCCACACCTGGTAGTTCGTGAATCACAGGTACACCAGCTTTTTCTAATACGTCTTTTGGGCCCACACCAGATAATTGCAGCAACTGAGGAGAACCGACTGAACCCGCCGAAAGAATGACCTCTTTACGGGCGTTTACTTGCTGAGTTTGGCCTTTTTTACTGAACTCAATGCCGATCGCTTTCTTGCCCTCAAAAATGACTTTATGGCTCAATACGCCTGTTTTTAATGTCAGGTTTGAGCGTGTCATAGCGCGACGTAAATAAGCGTTTGACGTAGATGCACGAACACCATTTTTCACTGTCATGTGCATCGGACCAAAGCCTTCTTGGCGATGACCGTTATAATCCGCCGTTTCACCATATCCGGCTTCGTTGCCCGCATCAATAAAGGCTTGATAAAGTGGATTGTAGGTCATGTCGTTGCCGTTATTGGTAGACAATGGACCGTCACCACCGCGATACGTATCAGCACCGCCTTTCCAAGACTCTGCTTTTTTGAAGTAAGGTAGGCAAGTTTGGTAGTTCCAGCCTTTTGCACCGTTTTCTTCCCATTGATCAAAGTCACACGCGTGGCCGCGAACATAAACCATGCCGTTGATAGAAGAAGAGCCGCCTAATACTTTGCCTCGTGGACAATGCATTTCTCGTCCATCTAACCCAGGTTCCTTGTCAGTATGGAACTGCCAAGCGTATTTTTCTGTGTTCATTGGGTAAGACAAGGCGGTTGGCATTTGAATGAAAATGCTTTTGTCTGTGCCGCCCATTTCAAGCAACAAGACGTTATGCTCGCCACTTTCTGTTAATCGGTCAGCGAGTACGCAACCGGCGGAACCAGCGCCAACGATGACGTAATCGTATGTTTCGTTTGTCATAACTTATTCCTTTTGATGCGAGCCTTACTTAGTAAGCGCTTTCAATATCGTTAAGATCAACAAACACACTCTTGTTCTGTGTGTAGTGATATAAGGTATCAATACCATTTTCACGGCCAATACCAGACTCTTTGTAACCACCTACTGGCATTTCAGCAGGTGATGCGCCCCACGCATTGATCCAACAAATACCCGCTTGCATTTGGTTGATTACGCGGTGCGCACGAGCAAAGTCTTTTGTGAAAACACCAGCGGCCAAGCCTAACTTAGTGTCATTGGCGCGTTTGATTACTTCGTCTTCATCAGTGAAGCTCAATACAGACATCACAGGGCCAAAAATTTCATCTTGCACTTGTGGCATATCGTCGGTGCAATTTGTGAAAACAGTCGGCGCGACAAAGGCACCTTTATCTAAACCATTTTCTGTCACTTGATAACCACCGCATAACAAGGTTGCACCTGCGTTTTTCGCAGCTTCAATATAGCCCAATACCTTGCCCATATGATCTTTTGAGATCAACGCGCCAACTTGTGTATTCATATCCATTGGGTCGCCAATGATCATGGCTTCGGTGCGTGTTTTTAATTCTTTGGTGAAGGCGTCCATCATATCGGCGTGAACAAAAACTCGCGTGCCGTTTGTACACACTTCGCCTTGTGTGTAGAAGTTTGCCAACATCGCTGCCGAAACTGCTTGATCAACGGGCATGTCAGGAAAAATAATCATAGGCGATTTACCACCTAATTCCATTGTCACGTCTTTTAATGTTTGAGCGGAAGCGGCCATGACTTTTTTGCCTGTGCCTACTTCACCAGTGAAAGACACTTTGTCGATTTCTGGGTGTGCAGTGATCATTTGACCAGTGCGGCCATCACCTTGAATGACATTGAAAACACCATCAGGCAATCCTGCTTGCGTGTATATTTCAGCCAGCTTAAGTGCTGTTAATGGTGTTTCTTCAGAAGGTTTGAAAATCATTGCGTTACCAGCCGCCAAGGCAGGGCCAGATTTCCACATAGCGATTTGAATTGGGTAATTCCATGCACCGATACCAGCACAAATGCCTAGCGGCTCACGGCGTGTATAAAAGAAATTGCCATTACCAAGATCTTGATATTCACCTTGGATTTTGTCAGTCAGACCAGCGTAATATTCAATGACATCAGCGCCCGTTTCAATGTCTACACAAATAGCTTCTTGTAAAGGCTTACCAGTGTCCAAAACTTCTAGACGAGCAAGCTCTTCGTTGTTTTCACGAAGTAATTCTGCCGCTTTTTTAAGAATGCGACCACGTTCAACAGGCGTCATTGCTGCCCACACTTGCTGGCCTTTCTTAGCCGATTCTACGGCGGCATCTAACTCAGCTTGACCTGCGTGTTCAACCGTCGCAATGACTTCACCGTTCGCTGGGTTAATGGTTTCAAAATGTTCTCCGCTTGTTGAAGCATGATAACGACCGTGAATGTATTGCTGCTGATGTGCCATGGTTGAACCTCTTATTCGCATATCAATGGAAGTCTTGTTCTCTAAAACTGTTAGAGTTCGTTTCTTTTCTCGCCGTTATTAAACAGGCGTTTAATAAAAATAATTGTACACATATTTAAGGTGCGATGTCAGAGAGATGTTTCCACAAGACGCGAAAGGAACGTTTATGAGAACTTTATGACGGTAATTATTCTATTTTTAAAAAATGATAAGGTTTTGGGCTAATAAATTGATGAACCCCTATCAGGTTATTAGAAAAATTAACATGGAACATAAATCTTATTCGTTCTGGCGCTTTTTATTTCCAAACCATAATTTTGATGGCTTCTCTGGCGCTTTTTATTTCCAAACCATAATTTT
>CALLIL010000102.1 GCA_938009755.1 uncultured Marinomonas sp. | reverse complement strand
GCACAAGCAGGTACTGCACGTGCTAACTTTAACAACATGGTTGTAGGTGTAACTGAAGGCTTTAAGAAGACTCTTCTTCTTCAAGGTGTTGGTTACCGTGCACAAGTTAAAGGTCAAGAAATCAACCTAACTTTAGGTTTTTCACACCCTGTTGTTTACACTTTACCTAAATCGGTATCTGCAACGGCTACTAGCCAAACAGAAATCGTATTAGAAAGTGCTGACAAACAAGTTGTAGGCCAAGTAGCTGCAGAGATTCGTGCATTCCGTCCACCAGAGCCTTATAAAGGTAAAGGTGTTCGTTATGCTGACGAAGTTATTCGTCGTAAAGAAGCTAAGAAGAAGTAGGTAGGCATTCATGAACACTAAAAAACAATCTCGAATTCGTCGTGCACGCCGTGCTCGCTTACATATTCGTGAGTTAGGTGCGAATCGTCTTACTGTACATCGCACACCACGCCATATGTATGCTCAAGTGATTTCTCCTTGTGGTAGTAAAGTGCTAGCTAGCGCTTCTACACTTGAAGAAGCTCTACGTGCTACAGCGACTGGTAATAAAGCAGCGGCTAAAGAAGTCGGTACTTTGATTGCTACACGCGCTAAAAACGCAGGTGTCACTTCGGTCGCTTTTGACCGTTCTGGCTTCAAATACCACGGTCGCGTTCAGGTTCTTGCTGACGCAGCACGTGAAGCCGGTCTAGAGTTTTAAGGGGTAGCAAATGGCTGTTAATGATCAACAAACTAGCGACCTCCAAGAGAAGCTAGTTCAAGTAAACCGCGTTGCTAAAGTTGTAAAGGGTGGTCGTATCTTCTCTTTCACAGCTTTGACAGTTGTCGGTGACGGTAATGGTAAAGTTGGCTTTGGTCGCGGTAAAGCGCGCGAAGTTCCTCAAGCGATTCAAAAAGCGATGGAACAAGCTAAACGCAACATGGTTTCAGTAAAACTTGACGGTGATACGCTTCAGTATCCTGTTAAAGCATCTCACGGTGCTTCTAAGGTTTACATGCAACCTGCTTCTCAAGGTACTGGTGTAATCGCCGGTGGTGCAATGCGTGCGGTTCTTGAAATCGCTGGTGTTCACAACGTATTAGCAAAATGTTACGGATCTACAAACCCAGTAAACGTAGTTCGCGCTACGATCAAAGGTTTGCAGGATATGAAAGCACCTGAGCAAATCGCGGCAAAACGCGGTAAGTCAGTCGATCAAATTTTGGGGTAATGTGTCATGGCTAAAAAAACCATCACAGTTCAACTAACCCGCAGCCCGATCGGTCGTCTTCCAAAGCACCGTGAAACTGTTAAAGGCTTGGGTTTAAGTAAGATTGGCCAAACTCGTGAGCTGGAAGATACTCCAGCAGTACGTGGTATGGTTAATAAAGTTTATTACATGGTAAAAGTGGTAGGAGAATAACATGTTCTTAAATACACTTCGTCCTGGCGAAGGTAGCAAGCATGCTCCTAAACGTGTTGGTCGCGGCATTGGTAGCGGCTTGGGCAAGACAGGCGGACGAGGCCATAAAGGTCTTAAATCTCGTTCTGGTGGCTCAGTAAAACCTGGTTTTGAAGGTGGTCAAATGCCTTTGCAGAAACGTCTGCCAAAATTCGGTTTTACTTCACGTCAGGCAAAGTATGTTGCTGAAGTTCGTTTAAACGAACTTGCTGCTGTAAATGCTGAAGTTGTAGATTTGGCTGCTCTTAAAGGCGCCGACATTCTTGGTCATCAAATTAAAACTGCTCGTGTGATTTTGTCTGGTTCTATCGACAAAGCAATCACAGTTCGCGGTCTTAAAGTGACTAAAGGTGCTCGTGCCGCTATTGAAGCAGCTGGCGGAAAAGTCGAGGAATAAATGGCAAAGCGTGGCTCACTACCTGCTGGGATGCAAAATGGACTAAGCGAGCTTTGGTCTCGTATTCGTTTTGTGTTCTTAGCAATTATTGTATACCGAATTGGTGCACATATACCTGTTCCAGGAATTAACCCTGACAGATTGTCTGCATTATTTGATCAAAATGAAGGCACAATTCTGAGTTTATTTAACGTATTCTCAGGGGGCGCATTAGAGCGTATGAGTATTTTTGCTCTTGGCATTTTGCCCTATATTTCTGCCTCTATTATTATGCAGTTATTGACGGTTGTGAGTCCGCAGCTTGAGCAATTAAAGAAAGAGGGTGAAGCGGGTCGTCGTAAGATTACTCAATACACCCGTTACGGTACGGTTCTTCTTGCCTTGGTTCAGTCTGCTAGTATGGCAGTTGGCCTTGCGAGTCAGGGGATTTCTTTCAGTAGTGGTATAGAGTTTTATGCTGTCGCTGTGGTTACTCTTGTTGCTGGTACTGTTTTCTTGATGTGGTTGGGTGAGCAAGTTACCGAAAAAGGTATTGGTAATGGTATTTCCATTCTGATCTTTGCGGGTATTGTTGCTGGCTTACCAAGTGCTCTTGCTCAGTCGTTTGAATCGGCTCGTCAAGGCGATATTAATATTTTAGCTTTGTTGTTGATTGGTATTATTGCCATTGCGACGGTTGCGTTTGTTGTATTCATCGAACGTGGTCAACGTCGTATTACGGTTAATTATGCTAAGCGTCAGCAAGGTAAAAAAGTGTTTGCTGCTCAAAAGAGTCATTTGCCTCTTAAAGTGAATATGGCGGGTGTTATTCCTGCGATTTTTGCTTCAAGTATCCTTTTATTCCCAGCGTCGATCGGCACATGGTTCGGTCAAGGTGAAGGAATGGAATGGTTGCAAAATGTCTCTTTGGCTCTAGCACCTGGGCAACCGCTCTATGTGTTGTTGTTTGCGATCGCAATTGTTTTCTTTTGCTTTTTCTACACAGCGCTAGTGTTTAACCCTAAAGACGTAGCAGATAACTTGAAAAAATCCGGTGGTTTCTTACCGGGTATTCGTCCAGGCGATCACACCGCTCGATATGTTGATGGTGTAATGACTCGTTTGACATTGTTTGGTGCTTTATACATCACTCTAGTGTCTTTGATGCCTCAGTTCTTTGTTGTTGCGTGGAATGTTCCATTCTACTTTGGCGGTACTTCTATGTTAATCGTAGTGGTTGTTGTCATGGACTTTATGTCGCAAGTTCAAAGTCACTTAATGAGTCAGCAATATGAGTCGTTAATGAAGAAGTCTAACCTGACTGGATATGGTCCTAATGGCCTAATGTGATAAGCATTGGTTGGAGTTGAACATGAAAGTACGTGCATCTGTAAAGAAAATCTGTCGTAACTGCAAAATCGTTCGTCGTAACGGTTCAGTTCGAGTGATTTGCATTGAGCCTCGTCATAAGCAACGTCAAGGTTAATTGCTAGTCTGCTCAATGATGGGAAAGGGTGGTTGATTTATGTCCTAAATGTAGGCATAATCAGCCGCCCTCATGAAAGTAAATGATGAATTATATTAATAATCATCGATAACAACGGAGTAAAGTGGATGGCTCGTATAGCCGGTGTCAATATTCCTGACAATAAACATGCGGTCATTTCTCTGACTTACATCTTCGGAATTGGTCGCACTCGTTCACGCGCTATTTGCGCTGCTACGGGTGTTGCAGAATCTGCGAAAATTGGTTCATTAAGTGATGATGTCCTTGATGAACTTCGTGGTGAAGTTGCGAAGTATACTGTAGAGGGTGACTTACGTCGTGAAGTCAGTATGTCTATCAAACGTTTGATGGACTTAGGTTGTAACCGCGGGATTCGTCATCGCCGCAGCCTACCAGTTCGTGGTCAACGTACCAAAACGAACGCTCGTACACGAAAAGGCCCACGTAAGCCTATTCGTAAGTAATTTAAACGCGTTTCGCTCTAGCCCCAAGTTAGGCTAGAGCTGAGCATTAAACAGGAAAGTGCAATATGGCTAAGCCAGCAGCGCGCAGCACCAAGAAGAAAGTCAAAAAGACGGTCGTCGACGGTGTTGCTCATGTACATGCCTCATTCAATAATACGATCGTGACGATCACTGACCGTCAAGGCAATGCTTTGTCTTGGGCAACGGCAGGTGGTTCAGGTTTTCGTGGTTCTCGTAAAAGTACTCCTTTCGCAGCTCAAGTAGCAGCGGAACGTGCCGGTACTGTCGCACAAGAATTCGGCCTTAAAAACGTTGATGTAATGATTAAAGGACCTGGTCCTGGTCGTGAGTCTGCAGTTCGCGCATTGAACTCATTAGGCTTACGTATTAACAACATCACAGATGTGACGCCAATCCCGCACAACGGTTGCCGTCCACCTAAGAAACGTCGCGTTTAATTGAGGAGACAGATACATGGCTCGTTATATAGGTCCAACTTGTAAGTTGTCTCGTCGTGAAGGTACCGACTTGCAATTGAAGAGCGGTTCACGCGCTCTTGAGTCGAAGTGTAAGATTGAAACGGTTCCTGGTGTGCACGGTGCACGTCGCGGTCGTTTGTCTGACTACGGTTTACAGTTACGTGAGAAACAAAAAGTACGTCGTATGTACGGTGTTCTTGAAAAACAATTCCGTAATTACTACAAATCAGCTGCACGTCTTAAAGGTGCGACAGGTGAAAACTTGTTACAACTTTTAGAATCACGTTTAGATAACGTTGTTTATCGCGCTGGTTTTGGTTCTACACGTGCGGAAGCTCGTCAGTTAGTAGGCCATAAAGGCGTTCTAGTAAATGGCGCTACGGTTAACATTGCATCTTACCAAGTTAAAGCTGGTGATGTTGTGTCTATCCGTGAAAAAGCTAAGAAGCAATTGCGTGTACAAAGCGCACTAGAGCTATCTAAAAGTCGCACAGCGATCCATTGGATCGAGGTTGATTCAACCAAATTGGAAGCAACTTATAAAGCTGCTCCAGAACGTGCCGATTTATCAGCTGAAATTAATGAGAACCTAATTGTCGAACTTTACTCTAAGTAAGTCGGTAATTAGGATTAAGAAATAGGTGGATCTATGCAGCGTTCAGTGAGCGAATTGTTAACCCCACGCAACATTGAAGTGCAAGAGTTAGGTAATACACGCGCTAAAGTTACGCTACAACCACTAGAACGTGGTTTTGGTCATACTCTAGGTAACGCGTTACGCCGTATTCTTTTATCTTCTATGCCAGGTTGTGCGATTGTTGAAGTCGAAATCGACGGTGTATTACATGAATACAGCGCAATCGAAGGGGTTAAAGAAGATGTAATTGAAATTCTTCTTAACCTGAAAGGAGTTGCGATCGCTCTACACGGGCAGGATGAAGCAACTCTTACTCTAAGTAAAAAGGGTCCTGGTGTTGTGACCGCTGGTGATATCCAGTTGGTTACTGATTCAGAGATCGCTAACCCAGATCATGTTATTGCGCACTTAGATGACACTGCAGAGTTATCTATGCAGATCAAAGTCGCACGTGGTCATGGTTATGAGCCTGCTGATGCTCGTGTAGCTGGAGACGATGAAACTCGTCCTATCGGTCGCTTACAGTTGGATGCTTCATTCAGCCCTGTACGCCGTGTTGCTTACAGTGTCGATAATGCTCGTGTTGAGCAACGTACAGATTTAGATAAGTTAGTCTTAGACATCGAATCTAATGGTACGATCGATCCTGAAGAAGCGATTCGTCGTGCTGCGACTATTCTTCAACAACAAATCGCTGTTTTTGTTGCTCTTGAGAGCGAAAGCGAAGCGCCTGTTGAAGAAGAAGAAGATGAGATTGATCCAATTTTGCTACGCCCGGTTGATGATCTTGAATTAACCGTTCGCAGTGCTAACTGTTTAAAAGCAGAGAACATTTATTACATCGGTGATTTGATTCAACGTACTGAGGTTGAGCTTCTTAAGACGCCTAACCTAGGTAAGAAGTCGTTAACTGAAATCAAAGATGTTTTAGCACAGCGTGGTTTGTCTTTGGGAATGCGTTTAGAGAATTGGCCACCGGCTAGTTTGAAAGACGACAGCAAAGTTCTAGCTCGCTAGGTCATTGTTCCCTGACCACCGTAGTTTGGTAAGGAATGTAAAATGCGTCATCGTAAGAGTGGACGTCACTTAAACCGTACTAGCTCACATCGTAAAGCGATGTTTAAAAATATGGCTGCTTCTTTGTTTGAGCACGAAGTTATTAAAACTACGTTGCCTAAAGCAAAAGAATTACGTCGTGTTGCTGAGCCGTTAATCACATTGGCGAAAGTTGATTCGGTAGCGAATCGTCGCCTAGCCTTTGCTCGTACTCGTAGCAAAGATGCAGTAGGTAAATTGTTTACGCAGCTTGGTCCTCGTTACCAATCTCGCCCAGGTGGATATATCCGCATTTTGAAATGTGGTTTCCGTACTGGTGACAACGCACCTATGGCTTATGTTGAATTGGTCGATCGACCAGTTGCTGAAGCCGCTGAGTAAAATCAGTTTGTAATAAAAAAGCCGAGCTATTAGCTCGGCTTTTTTTGTGCCCGAATAAAGTGGTTGTTTCTATCATGGCGATTCATTTTATAAGGTCAAAAAAACGCCAGATAACAGGGTAATTATCTGGCGTTTTTTGTTTACGCTATTCCGTCCGTCACTCTATCTTAGCATCGGCTTTAAGAAACGCGCTGTGTGGGATTTTCCGACTTGGCTGACTTCCTCTGGTGTGCCTTCAGCAATGATGTAACCACCGCCGCTGCCACCTTCAGGGCCTAAGTCCACAATCCAGTCTGCTGTTTTAATAACATCAAGGTTATGCTCGATGACTACAACAGTATTGCCTGCGTCTCTAAGGCGATGAAGCACTTTCAGTAGCTGTTCTATATCGGCAAAATGCAACCCAGTTGTCGGCTCATCAAGGATGTACAATGTGGTGCCTGTATCACGCTTAGAAAGCTCTTTTGCTAATTTAACACGTTGAGCCTCACCGCCTGATAATGTTGTTGCGGCTTGTCCCATACGAATATAGCCAAGGCCAACATCAATCAGTGTTTGTAGTTTGCGTGCGATAGACGGCACGGCATCAAAAAACTCTCGTGCATCTTCAATGGTCATATCAAGGCATTGATGAATGTTCTTGCCTTTGTAATGTATTTCAAGCGTTTCACGATTGTAGCGTTTGCCTTTACAGGTATCACATGGCACATACACGTCAGGCAAGAAGTGCATTTCGACCTTAATCACACCATCGCCTTGGCAAGCTTCACAGCGTCCGCCTTTTACGTTAAAGCTGAATCGACCTGGTTTATAGCCGCGTGAGCGAGCTTCTTGAGTCGCGGAAAACAACTCTCGCATCGGTGTGAAAATGCCCGTGTAAGTGGCAGGGTTAGAGCGTGGCGTACGACCAATAGGGCTTTGGTCAATGTCGACACACTTATCGAATAAATCCAAACCTTCTATTCTTTCATGAGGCGCCGCCTTTAATGTTGTCGCACCATTAAGCGCTGTCGCAGCAAGAGGGTATAGAGTGCCATTTATTAGCGTGGATTTACCTGAGCCAGAAACCCCTGTGATACAAGTCATTACGCCAACAGGAATGTGTAAATCGACGCTATTTAGGTTGTTTCCTGTCGCGCCAATCAGGCTTAAGGATTTTTTATCTTTTGCCTTATGGCGTATGGCTGGAACCTCAATACCGCGTTTTCCTGTCAAATATTGTCCAGTGACCGAAGCGTTGCAATCCATAATGTCTTGTGGTGTACCGCTCGCAATCACTTGTCCGCCATGAACACCCGCGCCTGGGCCGATATCCACAACGAAGTCTGCAATACGAATCGCATCTTCATCGTGTTCTACAACGATGACGGTATTTCCTAAGTCTCGTAGACGAGTCAATGTAGCGATGAGTCGTTCGTTATCACGCTGATGTAAGCCGATAGACGGTTCATCAAGAATATACATAACGCCAACAAGGCCGGCACCAATTTGACTGGCAAGACGAATACGCTGCGCTTCGCCACCTGAGAGTGAGTCAGCCTTACGGTCTAACGTTAAATAGTCCAACCCTACGTTGACTAAGAAGGTTAGGCGGTCGCGAATTTCTTTTAAGATTTTGGAGGCAATCTCGCCTCGTGCACCAGGCAAATCCAATGATTCGAAATATTTTAAGCACTCAGCAATGGGATAAGTCACCACTTCCGGTAGCGTTTGTTCGTCGATAAAAACATTACGAGCAGAGCGATTCAAGCGTGAACCATGACAATCAGGACAAGGTTGAACGCTGATGTACTGAGATAAATCGTCTCGCACACTGTCCGATTCTGTTTCATGATAGCGGCGTTGCAAGTTAGGAATGACACCTTCAAAAGCATGAGAACGCGTCATTTTATCACCGCGTTCGTTAATATAAACGAAGTCGATCTTGTCTTTACCTGAGCCTTTTAAAATGCGTTTCTTGAATTCGTCTGGAATGTCTTTGTATTTGGCTTCAATATCAAAATCGTAATGTTTAGCTAACGCTGTCAGTTGTTGATAATAGAAAATACTGCGACGTCCCCAACCACGAATCGCGCCTTCGGCAAGGGTTAAAGAGTCGTCTTGAATGATGCGATCTGGATCGAACATTTGGTGTGTTCCCAATCCATCACAAGTTTGACAAGCGCCGTTTGGGTTGTTGAATGAGAACAAGCGCGGCTCAAGCTCGGTTAAGCTGTAACCACAAACAGGACAAGCGAACTTGCTAGAGAAAATATATTCCTCAGATTCATCGTCCATGTTGATGGCTTTTGCCACGCCGTCAGATAGCCCTAGGCAAGTCTCAAAAGATTCGGCTAAGCGCAGCTGTAAATCGTCGCGGACTTTGAAGCGATCAATCACCACTTCAATCGTGTGCTTCTTGTTTTTTTCCAACGCCGGTGCGTCGTCTAAATCCACCACAATGCCATCAATGCGTGCGCGAATAAAACCTTTCGATAACAAGTCGCTGATGGTGTGTAAGTGCTCACCTTTACGATCCTTGATGATAGGCGCGAGCAACATCATCTTGGTTTCTTCAGGTAGAGATATAATTTTATCGACCATTTGTGATATGGTTTGCGCTTCTAAAGGCTCGCCATGATCTGGGCAGCGAGGTTGACCTGCTCGGGCAAACAATAATCGCAAATAATCGTATATTTCAGTGATGGTGCCTACGGTGGATCTTGGGTTGTGAGAGGTGGATTTTTGTTCAATAGAAATCGCCGGAGACAGACCTTCAATATGATCGATGTCTGGCTTTTCCATCATGGATAAAAACTGTCGAGCGTAAGTAGACAAAGATTCAACATAGCGACGCTGGCCTTCAGCATACAAGGTGTCAAAAGCAAGGGACGATTTACCTGAGCCAGATAAGCCGGTAATCACCACAAGTTTGTCTCTTGGAATGTCTAAGTCCACATTTTTTAGATTGTGGGTGCGGGCCCCGCGTATGGTAATGGTATCCATGAGTCTCCAATGTGAAATTGATCAACAGAAAAATCTGCCAGTAATTAAATTAACTGTCTATTTTTACAGTAGATGAAATGGAGCTTCAACGGTATTTTGAGTAAAATGGATATCTTTTTTCCTTAACCCCTAAGTTAAGTGGTTGTTATTTCCTTATGGACTTACTTGAACGTCGCTCAGTACTTGCTTTAGCGCTGATCTATTTGTTTAGAATGCTTGGCTTGTTTCTTATTATGCCAGTCATCAGCGTCGCCGCAGATGGCTTGAGTGGAGCAGACGCGGCCTTGATTGGCACCGCAATTGGTATTTACGGTTTGACGCAAGCAAGCCTGCAAATTCCCATGGGCATGTGGTCCGATAAAATAGGGCGCAAGCGGGTGATTATCATTGGTTTGTTGCTGTTTGCTGTGGGCAGTTTGATTTGCGCCAACGCAGACAATATTACCACCTTGATTATTGGCCGCGCGGTTCAAGGTGCAGGCGCCATTGCCAGTACCTTGATGGCATTATTAAGCGACGTAACACGGGAACAAAACCGTACCAAAGCCATGGCGATTGTTGGTATCAGTATTGGCGCATCTTTCATGTTATCGCTTATGCTCGGCCCTTGGATATTTGCTTTACTCGGTTTGTCTGGACTGTTTTATTTGTCGTTTGCCTTGTCGGTTTTGGGTATCGCCTTAATTCTGTTCGCCGTACCAAATAGCGTACAGCATTCCTTCCGTCGAGATACCACGCCAAGCTTGCAAGCGCTGGGCTCTGTTATGAAAGACTCACGTTTACGCTTTTTAAACGTCAGTGTTTTATTGTTACACGGCAGCTTGATGGCGTTGTTTGTCACCGTGCCAGATTTATTGATCAATCGATTTGATTTGCCTTTAGTAGAACACAGCTGGTTTTACGCTCTAATCATGGGTTTTGCCTTTGTGGGTATGTTACCATTAGTGGTTATCGCTGAATCAAAAGGCAAGATGAAAGAAGTGCTGGTTTTAGTGCTGATTTTGCTGGGCGCCAGCGCCATATTATTGCAATGGGCTGAGCATTTAATCTGGTTTGGTCTATTGTTTTGGGTTTACTTTATTGGCTTTAACGCACTGGAAGCGACGTTGCCATCTTTAATCAGCAAACTCGCTCCGGTTGGCTATCGCGGTACGGCCATGGGCGTGTTTTCAACGCATCAATTTTTAGGCACCTTTTTAGGTGGCGTTGGCGGTGGTTGGTTATTGCAAGCCTATTCGAGTAGCGGTATTTTCTGGGTTGTCGGAATCGTATTTTTGGCTTGGTCGCTTGTAGGCCTAGCGCAACCCGCACCACGTTCATTAAGCAGTCTAGCCTTTAGTCTGCCGAATATGACAGAAGAAGAAATAACCCAATTAGCGGATCAATTAACAGCAATCCAAGGAGTGGAAGGTATGCAAATTTTTAAAGATGAGCAAACGGCTTATCTGAAAGTCGATAAAAAGATATTAGACAAAGACACCTTGTCGCGTCTCGCGCCGCAAGTGGCGCTTTAAACCGAACAGATCAAAAGAACATTATTCTATATTTTAGTTGGAGAACATCATGGCTCGTGGAGTAAACAAAGTAATTATCGTTGGTAACGCAGGCAATGATGCCGAAGTGCGTTTTATGCCATCAGGCGGTGCGGTTGCAAACGTCAGCTTAGCAACAACAGAAAGCTGGAGAGACAAGCAAACAGGCCAAATGCAAGAGCGTACAGAATGGCACCGAGTGTCTTTCATGGACCGTGGTAATTTCCGCCTTGGTCAAATCGCAGGTGACTTCATCAAGAAAGGCTCCAAAGTTTACGTAGAAGGCTCATTGCGTACGCGTGAGTGGGAAAAAGACGGCATCAAACGTTACACCACAGAAATCATCGCGAATGAAATGCAATTGTTAGATGGCCGTGCCGATGGCGCAGCAGGACAACAAGGCGGATACGACGCAGGTCAGCAAGGTGGTTATGGTCAAGCGCCACAACAAGCCGCACCTCAGCAAGGTGGCTACGGACAAGCACCAGCACAACAAGCGCCACAGCAAGCCGCGCCACAAGGTTTTAATCAGCCACAAGGCGGCTACGGCCAAGCGCCTCAGCAAGCACCGCAACAAGCTGCGCCTCAGGCTCAACCACAATCCTTCGGTAGTTGGGGAAATGCACCGCAACAAGCTCCAGCGCAAGCGCCACAACAACGCGCTCCACAGCCGCAACAACGTGCTCCTCAACAAGCACCAAAAGCACCAGCGCAAAAGCCACAACAAGCGCCAAACTTTGACGACTTTGATGACGACATTCCGTTCTAAATATTGTCTTAAAAGGTTGTTTCAGCTCGTTTAGAAATACCTTCAAAGCCTCGCTAATGCGGGGCTTTTTTGTAGGTTGTGTAATTATCTTATGTGTCGTATATTTGCAAATGTCGTTGTCGTATTTTTGTATCTTAGGTGACTTTCAAAGGAGGATTTTAGATGGCTAACAAAACGCTTAAAAGTAAGGTTAATTATCGTATTATCCGAAGTAAATCTGATGTCTTTACGCCTAGTGATTTTTTTGATCTTTCTGATAGAGATCAGATAGGAAGAGCATTAAGACAACTTGTGTCTGAACAGCGTTTGATTCGTTTTGGGCAAGGCTTATACGCAAAAGCGAAAGTATCCAAATATACTGGAAAGGTTCTACCTGTAAGGCCTTTAACGGATTTAGCGGTAGAAGCTTTAAAAAAGCTAAATGTTAAAGTTGTCAGCACTAAAGAGCAGACACAATATAACCAAAATCAAACTACTCAAGTTCCTACTGGTCGTGTTATTGCAGTTAAGGGGCGAGTCACAAGACGTATGAGCTTAAATGGATCAACAATTAAGTATCAACGTGTCTCATAATATTCCAGAACCGGATCTGATTCAGGAAGTAGCCTCACATCGAAATGTAATAACACGAC
>CALLIL010000101.1 GCA_938009755.1 uncultured Marinomonas sp. | reverse complement strand
ACCTATGGAATAAAGGTGAGCATAAAGGAAAAAATATATTTGTTGTTCCTGACTCATGGTAAGAGGTAACAGGATCTAATTTTAAGATCTTTATACAGTGTTGAATAATGACCGACTTATCAAGTGTACTGCACTCTAAATTGCCCCTTGCAGCTTGGGTAATTGATATTGAGAGTGCCACCGTTCCATTACTAAACTGCGCCGCAAAAAAACTATTAAAAGGTTCTTTAGAAGACATCAACTCAAGGCAACGCACTTTGTGTGGTGCATTAAAGAAACGTTTCTCCTTATATTTAGAGTCACATAAGCAAGGCCACCTTTTGCCCTTCATGTGGTTATTCAAGTCGAAAGAAGGGAAGTATTTTAATGTTATCGGTTCCGTTATCACTTTAGAAAACGGTCGTAAAGGTTTGTCTCTTGAAGCACATCCTGCGTCGCATTTATTGGCGTCGTCGGCGGATGGTGTTGACCAAGATGGGGTTACTAGCGTCGATTTTCTCACTCAATTTACCACCTTGCCTGTGGCTATGTTTGATCGATCTGGTACTCAAATCGGTTCAAGTCATTGTTTTACAAATCAGTTTGGAGAGGTAAAACACATTCAAGAGTTGTTTGCGGCGGCTGGCGCAGCTAACCATTTCATGCGTCGTTTTTCCGAGCACAGTTGTTTGTCGCAAGAGATTCGTTTGGTGACGAAAAATGGCATTCGATGGCATTTGATTGAAGTTTCTTTGGATGCGAAAACAGGCCATTTTTATTTGGTTACTCAGGACATCCAAGAAAAGCGCGACCATGAAATCGATGTTTATCGTCTTAATAATTATGACGCCTTGACCAATTTACCCAATAGAAAATTGCTTTATCAACAACTCGAAAATGCGTTGTTTAATGCCATTAAGCGGAACCGTCAATTTGGTCTTTTGTATCTTGATTTAGACGATTTTAAAGTCATAAACGACCATTTTGGGCACCGCGTTGGTGACGAACTTATTCAGCAGGTTGCTGAAAGAATAAAAAGTAGTATTCCTGCAGAAGCTTGTTTGTATCGTCTCGGTGGTGATGAGTTTGTGGTGGTCATGGAAAACACTAAAAGCCTTACTGAACTCGAAAGACTTGCCGAGATGATCATGCAAAATGCGGCACAGACTTATCCAGTAGCAAAAATGGAAATGATGATTACTGCCAGTATTGGCATTGCCAGCTATCCGCAACACGCCAATGACGTCGATAACTTGCTCAAAAATGCAGACGCCGCCATGTATCGAGCGAAATCCGCTGGTCACAATCTTTATCGAATATATGAAAATGACATGGCGGATAATATTAACGCTCATTTAACTCTTGGTGGAGGTTTGCGCAAAGGCATTGAAGAAGAGCAGTTTGTGTTGTATTACCAACCAAAAATTCGCCTTCCAGATGAAACCGTTGTGGGCGCGGAAGCCCTGATCCGATGGATTCACCCAGAGTTGGGCATGATTAGTCCTGACCAATTTATTCCATTAGCAGAAGAGAGTGGCTTGATTTTGCCTTTGGGTGAATGGGTGATTCGTAGAGCTTGTCGGCAATTACAGGAGTGGCGCGAAGCTGGACATGCGCCAATTAGATTGTCGGTCAACTTGTCTAGTCGTCAGTTTATGCAAGCTAATTTGGTTAGTATGGTTGAGCGTGTCTTGTGTGAAACGGGTGTCGATCCTCAGTATCTTGAGTTGGAATTAACTGAAAGTATGTTAATGGTCGATGCGCAACAATCGATTGAAAAATTGCACAGCTTTCGAAAGCTCGGGTTAACCTTGTCGATTGATGATTTTGGTACGGGCTATTCTTCTTTGGCATACCTGAAAAAATTACCGATTCAAACCCTTAAAATTGATCGTTCATTTATTAATGATTTGGGCATTGATGATGATAACGACACCATTGTGAAAGCAACCATTTCAATGGCAAACAATTTAAATTTGAAGGTCATTGCGGAAGGCGTTGAAAGTCGTTCACAAGTGGATGCGCTAAATGGCTATGAGTGTGCGGAAGTGCAAGGTTATTTGTTTGCAAAACCGCTCGCGAGCACCGAGTTTTTGTCTTACATTATGCAACATGGCGTAAGCAATCATCAGATGCGAATGATGTAATGGCGTTTGTTTCAATATAAGCGCCAGAGTATTGAGTAAAATTGCGAGCAGATAATAAAACATTTGTTCTGTTAGAAATGTGTTTCTATTTTACTTTCATTTATACTGTGTGGATTCAGATGAGCGCTTTGTACTAACCCAATTCTGCCTTTTCATTAATCAACCACGGATGTTGTGTGACCACACTCGAAAATCTTTGTTGTCCAATCGATTCTGAGCTGCTAGTGCGTGAAGCGCGAAGTCTTAAGTGTCAGCACGGACACACTTATGACCTCGCCAAAACGGGCTATGTGAATTTATTACCTGTTCAAAACAAACGTTCGAAAGACCCTGGCGATAGTAAGGAAATGGTTGCGGCACGTCAGTCTTTTTTGAATTTAGGCTGTTATTACCCTGTTGTTGATGCCATTTTAGCGTCTTGGCCAAATCATGCTTTATCCAAGGATACTCGTATATTGGATGCAGGCTGTGGCGAAGGTTATTACCTTGATGAACTCGGCAAACGTTTGGCTTTCCAAGCTATGAATGTGGATCGTACTGGTTTGGATATTTCCAAGTGGGCCATTACAGCGGCCAGTAAACGAGATAAAAAAGCCAGTTGGATTGTAGGGAGTAATGCGCATTTACCTGTTCCTGATGGGCGGTTTGATGCGGTTTTGTGTTTGTTTGGTTTCCCAATATTTAAAGAGTTCTCACGGGCGTTAAGCGACGACGGCTTGCTTCTTTTAGTTGAATCTGGGCCTTCGCACCTTATTGAACTGCGCGAAATTTTATATCCAAGCATTCATGATTATAAGCCGACTTATGACGAAGGTGTTGAAGGGTTCGAGTTGCTTTCAGAGCAAATTGAGCAGTACACATTTTCCTTAAATTCTCAGGCTGATATTCAAAACTTATTGAGTATGACGCCACACATACATAAAGCTTCTTACGATGGTCGAGAAGCCGTAAAGCAGCTAGAAGCCATTCACTTAACGGCGGATATTAAGCTTCGCTGGTATCGAAAAAATACGAAGGAAAACCGTCATGCCGAATAGTCTAAACAATCTTTTTGAAAAGAATAGAGAGTGGGCCGCTAAGGTTAAAGAAGAAGATCCAGCGTTTTTTTCGACCTTGTCTAAACAGCAAAACCCAGAATATCTTTGGATTGGTTGTGCAGACAGTCGAGTGCCAGCGAATCAGATTGTCGATTTATTACCGGGTGAAGTCTTTGTTCATCGTAATATTGCCAATGTCGTAGTGCATACAGATTTGAATTGTTTGTCTGTGATTCAATACGCAGTGGACGTGTTGAAAGTAAAACACATTATGGTGGTTGGTCATTACAATTGCGGTGGAATTAAAGCAGCAATGGGTTCTGAAGATCACGGCATGATTGATAATTGGTTAGGGCACATCAAAGATGTTTATCGTTTGAATAAGTCCGAAGTGGACGCCATTGAAGACGAACACTCGCGCTTTGACCGTATGTGTGAATTGAATGTCATGGAGCAAGTTTCCAACGTTTGCCAAAGCAGTATTGTGAAAAATGCATGGCGTAACAATCAAGAATTGCATGTTCATGGTTGGTGTTACAGTTTAGAAAATGGTCATATTAAAGACTTGGAAGTGACCGTGTCGAACGCAGAGCAATCGCTTAATAGATTGAATACCTGCAAGATCTAATAAGCCAACTATAAAAAATAGACAGACATAAAAAAACGAACACAAGGTTCGTTTTTTTATGTCTGTAATTCAGATTGTCGTGTTTTTTTGCTAAAGATTGTTGTTCTCAGCAATGGTTTTTGCACAGCCTGCAATGGTCGAGCGAATCCAAATATGACCAGGGTCGTGTTGCAATAATGGGCTCCACAGCATTTTCAATTCCACAGGTGGAATCTCAAAAGGCGGTGGTAGAACCACAACACTTTTGTTGTCCTTCATTAAGCGGGTTGCTAGAGAAGGAAGTGTTGCTACGAGACCTAATTGTTCAGTAGAGCGCATCGCCACATTGTAGTTTCGGGTGAACAAGCGAATGTTGCGTTTATGCCCCATATCCGCCAACGTGCCATCTACCCAACCAAGTTTTTGAACCTCTTCTGGTTGAATGCCCACACCCACACCAAAGCCTGTTTTACTTACCCAAACATGGCGAGACTGAAGGTAGCTTTCTAACGTGAAGTTTTTCGCAATCTCCGAATTGGCTGGCACTAAGCAAGAGAAATGATCGACCCAAACTGACTTTTGATGGAAAGATTGTGGCAGTGTATCAAAGCGGTTGATCACCAAATCTACCTTGCCTTTTTCTACGTCATGGAAGCTCACGTCACTTGGGTTCATCACATCAAGAATGACGTTTGGTGCTTCGCTTTGTAGTTTTTCCATCAGAGGTGGAATCAGTGTCGCTTCCGCGTAATCGCTTGCCATGATACGGAAAACACGAGAGCTGGATTCGGCTTCAAAGCTTTGTCCAAGGTGCAATACTTGATCGACCGATTGTAAGATGCTTTCAACACGCGGTTGCAACTGAATTGCCAAGGCTGTTGGCATCATGCCGTCACTGGTACGTACTAATAATGGGTCATGAAATAAATCTCGTAAGCGACGTAAGCCGTTACTCATGGCTGGTTGAGTGATGCCAAGTTGATTGGCTGCATGGGTAACATTTTGTTCTCTAAGTAAGGAATCTAAATAACGAAGTAAATTGAGATCTATTTTATCTAACTGCATAAATTAATGGGCCGGTATCCGCTAACGTCGGGCTGCATCATACTGTATTTTGCCATAAAATAATATTAAACCGTTGTTTTCGGTTATTTGTTATCTACTTTTGTGTGTGCCTTCTTATATTGTCTTTTTATTTCTATTGGGTGTTTTAAATCAATCAGATTTACTTAATACTGGGGAAAGAATTTATAACATTGAAACAAGGTAATAACCTTATATGAAGTCATCAGGTAGCACATCTGAGCAAAGTCGTATTTATAACGAACGTATTATTTTACATTTGGTTAGACAACACCCAGATATCTCCCGCGTCAGTATTGCGGAACAGACAGGACTCAGTGCACAAACCATTTCTGTGATTACCTCTTCTTTATTGGAGCGAGAGCTGCTTTATACGTCTGGCAAGGTCACAGGACGTCGCGGACAACCTTCAATAAAACTCAGCATTAATGCTCAAGGCGCGTATGGATTAGGAATCAATGTAGACCGCGATCATATTAGTGCGGCTTTGCTAGATTTCAGCGGAAAATGTGTATTGCTGTTAGAGCGAAAAGTGTCCTTTCCTTCAGAATCTTTGGCGAAGCGTGTTGCCCAAGATCTTATTGAAGAGGTGAAAGCGACATTAGGTGAAAACTGGAAAAAAGTGCAGGGCATTGGCTTAGCGCGACCAGATTACATGGACGCTTGGCTTGACTCTTTGGTGACAGATTCCAGTCAACGAGGCCAGCTTCACGAACTTAAAAAAGCATTGGAGTACTGGCAATCGGATGCGTTTGAAAAGTGGTTAGCGGACGTAACTGGTGTGGCGTGCTTTTGTGCAATCGATGCTGTAGCGGCGGCCACCAGTGAATTATTGTTAGCGAAGGACACACCGCAGAGAGATTTCTTTTATTTGTTCGTGAGCACCGCTTGCGGGGGGAGTGCGGTAACGAATGGTGAATGTTACTTTGGTTCCAGTGGTAAAGCGGGCAGCTTTGGGTTGATTCCAACGGCCACTGGGAAACATGGTAAGTGGATTCTGGAAGCCTTGTCTTTGTCGTCTTTACGTCGTTTTCTTATTGCACATGACGTGGACTTAGTGAGCTTTGAAGAAGCTCTTCAAAAAAGCTCAGACGCGATATGGAAAGAAGTGCCTTATTCATCCTTGATTGATCAATGGTCGACTGAGGTGGCGCTGGAGGTGCAGCCAGCGCTGACCTCTGTGGTGGCTTTGTATGATCCTAAAGTCATTCTGATTGGTGGACGCTTACCTGAGCCAGTGTTGAGCTCATTAATTCATCACATTGAAACTTCACAAAAAGAGCAAGGCTTGTTGCCTTTTCCCGCTGTCCAAATCGCACAGTCAAGTTATACTGCGGGTGTTTTAGGTGCCGCGGTTTTGCCTCTTTATGAAACATTTGCGCCCCAGCGAAATGTTTTACTTGTGCACTCGAAAGATACATAACGACCTGAGAAAACCATGAGATTAGAAATACAGTGTGAAGACAGAATTGGCATGGTGCGAGAAATTCTCGATTTGTTTGTGCCCCATCAAATAGATGTGAGACTCATCGAAATCGACTCCAAACAGCGCTGCATTTATTGTGGCTTTTCTGATATTCCTTTCTCACAACTGCAAACTTTGTTGGCAGAGATCCGTCGTCTAGACAGTGTGGAAGATGTAAAAACTGTTATGTTTACGCCATCAGAACGAGAGCATAATGCGCTTTACACTTTGTTAGAGTCCTTGCCTGACGGCGTTATTTCTGTGGATCTAAAAGGCCAAGTGACTATGGTGACAGAGCAAGCAGCAGAAGATCTAAACCTTCCTATTGCTGAGCTTTTACACCGGCCATTTTCTCAGATTATCAAAGGCATACATTTTCCAAAAGCGCCACCGAAAGAGTCGTGGGACAAACCAACAAAAAGCACGAGTAAGCGAGTTCGTATTCGTGGTAAAACTTTTTTATTGGAAATGAAGCCGATTTTTGTCCGTGATGACGAAGGCGTAGAAAATTGGGCTGGTACGGTCATCTACTTAAAATCTCAGCAGCGTTTAGATAAACAAACGGCTCGATTAAAGCAAACGCCTAAAACGGACAATACAAAGCACTCAGATGCCATTTCAAATACCGCCTTGATTAACGGTTCCCTTGAGCAAACGGTGAAACAGTGGGAGGCGGAATTGTTAAGGCGCTTGTATCCACAATTTCCAAGTACTCGGCGTTTAGCGAAAGCCGTTGGCAGCAGTCACAGCACCATTGCGAATAAGCTCAAAGAGTATGGAATCAATGGCTAGTGGATGGCAATACGGACAGTGAAATGACAGACAATAAAAAAGCCAGATTGATATGATCTGGCTTTTTTATTTTAGATGAGCAAATGCTCAGCGGGATATTAATAAGGGCGTTTACGCTGTGGAAGTGGACGACGCTTGTCTTCTTCGCGCTCAATTTTTATTGGCTGTAGTGTGTTTTTAGGCTGAGCCGCGACCTTTTGAATGTTTGTTACTAACAAAGCAATAACAGCACATGCTGCTACGAAAAGTAAAAATTCAAACATATTTTCTCTCCACTCTAATTATTCTTGCTAGTAGTTATGACGCATAAAGGCAGTTTGGTAAAGGAATTTTTGTATTTTCCTTAGTTACGCCACTTTCTATTCGTCTTTTCAGTTTACTTAAAAGGGCCAGATCAAAGGTCGTATCGTTTTCTCAAGTACTTTGCCACACCGTCTTCATCATGATGACCAATGACGCCAGCGGCCGCGCTTTTTATATGATCTAGTGCATTGTCAGTGGCGTAGGCTTCGTCGGCCGTCGCAAACATGGATAAATCATTATCGCCATCGCCAAAGACGATTAATCGTTCGGCACCTATTTCTTCTTTAAGCTCCATTAAGGCTGAGCCTTTGCAAACCTTACTGTGATGAACATCGAGCCAAGCGGCGTCGGCGTTGTAGATACCGCCACCAGAATAAGCGGTTAAATGCTCATAGTCTTTGCTGGCTTCTACTATCTTATCAATCAGATCTGGTTTGCCCATGGCGCTGATATTAGTGATTTTGCTTGTGTGAGTCATATCAGCCAGAGGGTGTAAGCTCATGTTTTTATGATTGCCTAATTCATTGGCAATGTTGTCGCTTAAATGGCCATGCAATTGAGTGTGATAAACACGGTGAGAGCCATCGTCTTCTAAGCAGAAAATAAACGGCGTTATTTTATTGTCTGCGAAAAAGTCCAAAAAGTCTGTGATGTGATTCTGGGCTAAAAGATGGCGGTGTCGGTAGCTATCTTGCTCTGGATTCCACCATTCGACACCGTTTTTAAATATTTGCCAATGAGGAAAGTCATGATCTTGAATACAAGGCGCAGCCGCTAAGTGTGTGCGACCTGTTGCAACCGTATAAAAAATACCGGCCGCTTTTAATCGATCCAAGGTCTCTAATGTGTACTCAGAAAGACGTTGGTGCCGATTAAGCAGTGTGCCATCTAAATCAAATGCGACTAACTCCATAACCACCTCATTGTGCCATTTTAGACTGTTGTTTTCGTCTGAGCTTTTCGATTATGCGCTTTTGGATGTCAAAGCGATGGCGTTAAACGTGATGCCAGACCAGCCATTTTTAATGAATTGACGAATGTTTTGGTGATCGCTTGCTTCTGGGTGTTCAAGCACATCAATACGATAAAAATCACCAAATAAGTTGAGTGTTTCCGCTTCTGCTAATTGATGAATAGCAGCAAAAGAGAAAATTTTGCATGAGCCATTGTTTTCATTGATGGCATTGACTTGTTCGCCGTTGGTGAAAGAGGTTGGTGTGAATTCGTATTCATTTTCGATCACTTCAATCACTTCTTTGAATTGAACTTGATCTGGTGTGTTTTTCACTTTCTCTATCAATGTTTGCGTGTTTAGCATGTGTGTTCCTGTCTATTGGTGAATCTTGTGTTCTTTTATCCAAGAGAATAAAAAATGTCTTATTGTTCCGTGGTTGCCCCAGCGTAACGTATCGTCAGGCGATAAATCAAAAAAGAAATAATGCCGCATGTGGCGATGGTACCAAGCATCGGCGTAAACGTACCATTATGCAGTAGGCTGACCGTTGCACCACCAAGTGCACCAAAGGCAAAACGAGAGGTGCCCGCTAAGGCGGTGACACTGCCATTGTGATTACCAGCATGGCGCAGCGCACCAGCCATAAAACCACTCCCTAAAATCCCCATTGGTCCCATGAATAACATGCTAGAGGCAATGATAAAGACCAAAGGAGGGCGTTCAAATGTCATGAGGACAATCATCGCGATGGACGCCGATAACGCAACGTAAATGGCGTATTTAGATAAAATTTCCGTACCAAGTTTTTCAACGTAACGACCATTTATAGTGGATGCCATCATCATGGTGATGACGTTTAAACCCACTAAAAAACCAAAATGAGCGGGATCAACGCCATAGAGTTCAATATAGACAAACGATGCGCCAGTAATAAAACTCATCATCCCGCCAAAATAAAAAGCGGAGGCGGCGATATAACCAAGCACAGTCGGGTTTTTGATCAACCTCCCATAGTTACTAATAGCGTTGGAAAACGAAAACGGTGTGCGCTTTTCTGGCGGTAGTGTTTCAGGAATGGTAATCAAGAACAGCATCATGGCTATAACAGACAACACAAACAAAAACGCAAAAATATAATGCCAGCTTAAGAGTGTTAAAATACCACCACCAATGATAGGTGCAGCCAAAGGCGCAAGCGCCATGACTAACATGACCATCGACATGGCTTTGGCGAATTGGTTGATCGACATACCATCTTTTACCAAAGCGGGAACACACACAGCAACCGCTGCCCCCCCAAAAGCTTGAACTGCTCTACCAATCAACAGCATTTCATATTGTTGCGCGAACGCACAAATTAGACTGCCGATTCCATAAACGATTAAGCCGCTCACAATGACTCGGCGGCGACCAAGCGCGTCTGAAATAGGGCCAAAGAGAATTTGTAAAAAAGCAAAGACGATCAAATACATACTGACCGTCATTTGAACTAAGTCAATGTCAGTGTCTAATTCTTTGGCTATGGTTGGGATGCTCGGCAGATAAGCATCAATGGCCATGGGGGTTAAACCAGCCAATAATCCAAGAACTAAAATAATTGGATAAGTTAATTTCATGTAATCCCTTAATTTGATGAATAGATCGACATTGTATTTTTGTGGCCAAATTATAATGTTTTTCCACCCATAAGGCGCTTTTAATTATGCAAGTATCAAGAAAGCTGAGCGCTAAGTGGAGAGGAAAAACTTGATATTCTCTGGTTTTTTAATAGGCAACGTGTTTCAATTTTTGACACATTTTTCACCTCGGTTTTTTCGTTGTAATGCATTGTGGTTTTATCTTGTTAAATCACAGCAACACAAGACTTCAATAAGGATTATTATGTTTCGTTTTTTCGAGCGCTGGATACCTGCTTTCCCTGAAACAGAAGCCGCTCAAGCCCCAAAAACACTGTTTGCTTTTTGTCGATATTATTCAAAAGGCGTTGAAGTGCCTCTTTTATTGATGTCTGTGTTAACGGCAATTATCGCGATATTGGAAGTTACTTTGTTTAGCTTTATGGGCCAATTGGTAGATTGGTTAGTCAACAAAGACCCAGAGACTTTTTTTGCTGAAGAAGGTGCGCATTTGCTATGGATGTCTTTGATGATATTGGTGGTCATGCCGTTAGCAACGTTTATTCATTCGGCGATTATTCATCAAACCTTATTGGGTAATTACCCAATGCGAATTCGTTGGTTGTCCCATCGTTATATTCTGCGTCAAAGTATGTCGTTTTTTCAGGACGAATTTGCAGGACGAATTTCTACAAAAGTCATGCAGACCTCTTTGGCGGTACGGGAATCGGTCATGAAGTTGCTGGATGTCTTGATGTACATCGCAGTGTATTTCATTTCCATGGTGGTCTTGATTGCTAATGCAGATTATCGCCTTATGTTGCCTATGCTTATTTGGTTGGTGATTTACGTTGCTCTGCAAATGTACTTCATTCCAAAATTGAAAAAAATATCGGCAGAACAAGCAGATGCCCGTTCAACAATGACAGGTCGAGTGGTAGACAGCTACAGCAATATTTCTACCGTAAAACTATTTTCCCATCACCAGCGAGAAGCGGAATACGCCAAAGAAGGCATGGACGGTTTTTTACAAACCGTCCATAAACAAATGCGTTTAGTAACCTTGTTGAGTGTCGGTGTACATTCTTGTAACTACTTGCTGACGTTTTCCATTGCGGCTTTGTCTATCTGGCTCTGGTCTGACAGTGTGATTAGTGTTGGGGCGATTGCCATTGCGGTCAGCCTAGCACTTAGAATGAATGGTATGTCCCAATGGATTATGTGGGAAGTTGGCGCGTTGTTTGAGAACATTGGTATGGTCAATGATGGTATGAAAACCTTGTCTAATTCCGTCGACATTCAAGACAAACCACAAGCACCAGCGTTGAGCGTAAAAGCGGGCTCTATTGAGTATCAAGCGGTTAATTTCCATTATGGGAAGCAAGACGCCAAAGTCATCGAAAACCTTGCTTTGTCTATTAAAGCGGGTGAAAAAATTGGTTTGGTTGGCCGTTCAGGTGCTGGAAAGTCAACTATAGTGAACCTATTAATGCGCTTCCATGATATTGAATCTGGGCAAATTTTGATCGACGGTCAAGACATTAGCGAGGTTCAACAAGACACGCTTCGAGCCCACATTGGCATGGTGACGCAAGATACGTCTTTGTTGCACCGAACCGTTCGAGAAAACTTGCTTTACGGTCGCCCAGACGCCAGCGAAGAAGAGATGATCGCGGCTGCGAAGAAAGCAGAAGCACACGACTTTATCCAAACACTGACCGACCCTTATGGCAATATGGGTTACGATGCGATGGTCGGCGAGCGCGGTATTAAATTGTCCGGTGGACAGCGCCAGCGTATTGCTATTGCACGGGTATTGCTGAAAGACGCACCTTTGTTGATTTTAGATGAAGCCACGTCCGCGCTTGATTCCGAGGTGGAAGCCGCAATACAAGACAGTTTGTACAAATTGATGCAAGGCAAAACCGTGATTGCCATTGCACACCGTCTTTCTACGATTGCCGCAATGGATCGTTTGATCGTGTTGGACAAAGGGCGCATTATCGAACAAGGCCGCCATGAAGACTTAATTAAGGCAAATGGTATTTATGCTTCACTGTGGACACACCAAACAGGTGGATTCTTAGCGGAAGACATCGACGAATAAACCAGAGGAACGACACATGACGTACGTATTTTTATTGTTGGCCATATTGGCTGAAGTGGTTGCGACGTCGGCTTTAAAAGCGTCTGATTCTTTCACTAAACTGGGGCCGACTGTTTTGATGATAGTGGGTTACGGCGTAGCGTTTTATCTAATGAGTATCGTCATGAGGGCTTTACCAACGGGCGTTACTTATGCAATTTGGGCAGGTTTGGGTGTGGTTTTGATTTCATTGTATGGTTACTTTTTTGCCAATGAAAAACTCGATCTAGCGGCTTGCATTGGTATGTCTTTTATTGTGATTGGTGTGGTGGTCATTAATGTGTTTTCGACGGCGTCGCCTCATTAATAAGCGAGACCATTCATTGACGATGGGGCACCTTGTAGTGACATAAAAAACGCGACTTTGAGTCGCGTTTTTTATGTCTGTTTATTAGGTTACGGCTTGTTAGCCCTTTTTCACCTTACCTTTCTTATTTGCCAACCAAACAAATTGATAAGGCATCAGGGTAATTTTGCCTAAATGATCTTCATAGACTTGTTCGGTAACAAGGTCTGTCCAATCGTCGGTTGCGATAAGGTTTAATTCAGCAAGGTTCAATTGCTGCGGTTGATCCGTCATATTGTACACCGCAAACAAACTTTGGCGTCTGTCTAAGCTTTGACGCCAAAAAGCGAACAGGTTTTCCCCCATGTGCAAAATGTATTGGGTAGCATTTGGGTGGAAAGCAGGCTGAGCTCGGCGAACCTGAGTTAACTTGGTCACGCATTCAAACACTTTTTGGTGATGAGTTGGCGTACTGAGCGCATGATCCAATTCATCCATGTCCCAAATATGTCGGTTAATGGAGCGGAAATGTCCTGTATTATCGACACGTTCCAAATCGTTTTCGGTGCCAAATAAACTGTGAATGTAGAAGGCAGGAACACCTTCCAGCGCCATCATCACGCCAGCGGCACACATGAAGCGGGCAAATTGCCATTGATCTGGGCCTTGGTGTGCAGAGCCAGACAGCGCATCCCAAAGGCTGATGTTTATTTCATAAGGTTTGGCGTCGCCTTGTGGCGTCGTGCGAGAGCTTAATTTACCGCCGAAACGCTTCATGGTGTTGATCAGCGTTTCTAATTCCCATTCCGTTAATAAGCCTTCCGTTGGGCGTAAACCGATGCCGTCGTGGGACGCAATGAAGTTCAAATAGGTGGTGCCTTGTTGCGCTGGCGTCATGCTCATTAACCATTGTTTCAAATGGCTGCAATTGCCTGTCACTAAGCTGTTTATCAGCAATGGCGGCAATGAAAAGTTGTAAATCAAGTGGGCTTCATTGGCGTTGCCGAAATAGGTTAAATTCTCTTGGTTTGGAATATTGGTTTCGGTAATGATCACGGAATCTGGAGCATAATGCTCGATCATTAAGCGCAATAAGCGAATGATTTCGTGGGTTTGAGGTAAGTTGATACTTGGCGTTCCAGGTATTTTCCAAAGAAATGCCACCGCGTCTAAACGGAACCAGCGAATGCCTTTTTCAAGATAAAGTCGAATAATGCCTAAAAACTCCAGTAGCACTTCTGGGTTTTCAAAATTCAAATCCACTTGGTCATGACTGAAAGTACACCAAACGTGTTTTTCACCATTTTGTGTTTGAACTTCTCGCAGCAAAGGCGAGGTTCTTGGTCGAACCACAGCACTTAAATCGGCGTTTGGATCGGCTTCAAAAAAGAAGTTTGCGCCCGGGTGAACGCCAGCTTTGTAGTTTTCAAACCACAGACTACGGCTTGAGCAATGGTTTATCACCAAATCGCCCATGACTTTAAAGTCTTTCGATAGGTTTTCGACATGGTCCCAATTGCCGCTAGAAGGATTCACCGTCGTGTAATCCATGACACTGAAACCATCGTCGGAACTGTAAGGAAAGAAAGGCAACAAATGCACAGTAGAAATACTGTCAGACAGTTTGTTTTTCACAAACTTATGCAGCGTTTCGAGTGGCGCTTCGTCTGGTCTACGCAAGGTGTCTGCGTAGGTAATCAGCATAATGTCAGACTGATCCCAAATGTTTCTGTGAGGACGAGGCGACGCCATGCTTGGGTCGAGATGAAAGGTAGATAAACATTGTCGAGCCAGCTCAGTCGTGTCTAAATTTGGGTATAACATCTGCAAATGAGCGGTTAGTCGTTGCTCTAAATGCGACAGAGATATGTTTTCCATAGTTACCTACCTGTCTTTTTATCGTTAAGGAGAAAACGTTTCTTCCACCGTAATGAAAGAAACGCCTTGTTAAAAGTGTCTTGTGTGTTTAAACACATAGTATGTTTAAAACGGCGCTATTTACTGCCGTATTCCGCCATGTCTAACTCAACCGCTTCAGCAAGCTTTGCCATCACGCCTGGAAAGGCACTTTGTACTCGGTTCCAGCTTGGGATAAACGGCGTTTCCATTGGGTTCTCTAAGTAATGATTACCGGCTTTCATAATATTACTGGCGAACAATTCAACGGCTTTTTCTTCTGAGTGAACATCCAATTTCAAACCATTGATTTCCGCGTCATTACGGTACGTTTCAATGAAATCTAAGGCCACACGGAAATAGGTTGCTTTAATGGTACGGAAGGTTTCTTGGTTGAAAATAGTGCCGTTGGTGGCCAATTTTCTGAAAATGGCTTTGGTGATATCGATCGACATTTTGGACAAACCGCCATCGTCGTTATCGGCCGATAAATCTTGGTGCTTATGATCGTAAATATCGGCAATGTCTACCTGACAAATACGGTTGGTTGAGTAGTTTCGGTACATTTCACTCAAGACACCAATTTCCAAACCCCAATCGCTTGGAATGTGTAAGTCTGTCATCACATCGCGGCGGAAAGAGAACTCGCCAGCCAGCGGGTAGCGGTAGCTGTCTAGGTAATCTAAGTAATCCAAATGCCCAAACACTTTCTTCAAAGAGTGCAGCAAAGGCGTGACAAGCAAACGACTTACGCGTCCATTCATCTTGCCATTGGCAGCACGAGCGTAGAAGCCTTTTGCGAATTCATAGTTGAAGTTTGGGTTCGCGACTGGGTAAATCAGGCGAGCCAATAATTCGCGATCGTAAGTCACAATGTCACAATCGTGCATGGCAATAGACTCTGCTTTGCCTGCGGCCAAGTTGTAGCCCATACAGAACCAAACGTTACGGCCTTTGCCAGGGTCAGAAGGGGAAAGGTGCTCGCCTTTTAAGACAGAATCAATCTCGCGTAGGCGTGGGCCATCGTTCCAAAGCACCTTGTAGTTTTGTGGTAATACACTGAAAAATTCCAATGCATGACGATATTGTTCTTCTGTGGCGCGGTCTAAGCCAATGATGATTTCAGAAAGATAAGGGACTTGTTGTAGATGTTTCAGAATATTTGGCATCGCGTCTGTTTCTAGCTCAGAGTATAAGCATGGCAGAATAAGCGACATAGGGCGTGTTTTAGCAAACTCGCATAGCTCTTTCTCCATTTCTTCTAATGGGCGCTGTGCCAAATTGTGGAGTGTCGTAATAATACCGTTTTGGTGAAAATCACCCATAAAATTTCTCCTAAAAATGCAAAGATCTAAAAGTCGGTGTTGTTATAAAAATAGGCTAAAAATCCCATTGCCTAAACAATCCCTTGTTTACTTAATATTTTATCGATTGATTGTGCCCAGCCTTCTGGCCCATAAGCGTCTGTCAGCCAAGCGTCGCTTCGATTCGGTACTTCTGGCGGTGCATGAACAGGTGAACGAATGACCACAGGAATGTCCGCCTTGCTCAACATGCCAATGTCATTTTCACCATCACCAAGCGCCATAGTGGTGATTTGTTCCTCCGCTTGGTTTTCGTATACGGCTTTTAGCCAAAGCATAGCGTTGGCTTTGTCGCAATGTTTGCCCATTAAATGAGAAAAGCGACCACCTTTTTGAATCTGTATATCAAATTGATCAAGATGATGGCGGAGTTGATCTAACGCCTGATTCGAGTCTGTCCACAACATGGGTTCTGTAAACTCTCGTTGCATGGCGAGCTTGGCGTTTTCTTCATCCAAGCCCGTAACGGCCATTAAATCTTGGTAAGTCATGTCACTGAAGCGAGTGAAGGTGTAGTGGTTTGTTTGATCGTTGGTGAGGTCGATGAGTTGTTCGCGTTTTGGCCCAAACGCCTTCAACCAATAGTCGCCACAATCTTCTAATGTTTCATCAATACGAAGAGATAAATGCTTGGGAATATAAACCGCGGAGCCGTTTTCGACGATAAAAGGGTCTTGGTGATTGAGGGCGGTTCTAAGGCTAATTAACTCTTGAAACGTCTTACTTGTATTTATGACACAAGGAATCGAAAACGTTCTTAATGATTGCAACGCCGACCGCGCGGGCTCAAAGCTGTAAGTGTGATGATCTAACAAAGTACCATCTAAATCTGAAAACACTAAAAGACTTGTCATATAGGTTCCATATATAGGCAGATCAAAAAGTTATTGATCTGCGTCGTTATTAAGCTTGCAAATCTGGTGCCAGTGCCTGAGACTGACTTTTTTCATTACAGAGGTAATGGCTCAGGTTTTATTGAGCTTTTAAACAAATTGATGACAAGTTCGCTACGTTTATGTGTCTTAATCACCATCGCATTGTTGGCCTTCGCTGCCAATTCTGTTTTATGTCGTGTTGCATTGGATGGAGGACTCATCGACCCTGCAAATTTCACCTTATGGCGCTTGGCCAGCGGTGCCGTTACCTTAGTTTTGCTTTGCCTGTTTCAAACGCTTAAAAAAGGCAACGGATCACTCAAAACAGTATGGTTAGAGGGTAGTTGGTTATCCGCTATTTCGCTGTTTATTTATGCAATTGGTTTCTCATACGCGTATGTCACCCTAGAAACAGGTATTGGCGCTTTGATCTTGTTTGGAGCCGTGCAACTGACGCTGATTTTGATGGCCGTTTCTACTGGTCAGCGATTACGTGCTTTGGAATGGCTCGGCTTAATCCTTGCCTTCGCCAGCTTTGTTTACCTCGTTTTCCCCACCTTATCATCGCCATCGCTTATTGGTTTTATCTTAATGACATTCGCCGGTATCGCGTGGGGCTTGTACACATGGCGCGGCAAAATATCATCCAAGCCTTTATTCGCCACCACCTCAAACTTTGTTCGTACATTACCGATCCTATTGATTGTTTTAATCGTCATCGGACTGAACGGCGACTACTCAATAAATAGCGGAACGTTCGATGGAGTCTTGCTTGCCGTTGTCTCTGGCGCCTTAATGTCTGGCATTGGCTACGCACTTTGGTACGCTGTACTGCCTTCTATTAGTGCTTCTATGGCGGCCGTTTTACAGCTGCTCGTGCCAATAATTGCCACCATCGGCGGCGTTATTTTCGCCAGCGAAGCCATAACTTTGCATTTAATAATAGCAACTTGCGGTGTATTAGGCGGTGTATTGCTCGTCATACTCGGAAAGAAAAAAGCAAAATAGATGCTCTTTTATGGTGCGACTTTCTTGCGTTGCACCATAAAAGAAAACCTTGTGAGTCAAAATAGGGTGCTTAAAACGTATTGAAATGAACCGCGTCACGATAAGAAAAGAACGTCCGCAATCTATCAGTGAAGCATCAAGCTCAGCGTTAGCATCTGGAACAAACCCATTCAGTAAAACATTGTCGAAATGAATTTCGACCTACACAACAAAATTGTCATATTTTGATTGAACAAAAACACATTTCAACTGATTTGTAGGTCGGGATTCATCCCGACAACACTGAATCTCCATTGGACAGAACTCTGGACGTCACGATGAGGGAGGCACGACCGTAATCTGACACTCAAATCATAGGTTGTCCTCAAGGCTGTTTGTCTATCACGCTTTTTAATTCGTTTAACGCTTGAACGGAAAATCCCCTGTCATAGAAGTACAGTACTAATCCCTCTTTATCTAACAGGGCTACTCTGGCGTTGTTGCCATTTTCATTACCAGTAAACTCTTGAATGGCATCGCCATCTTTATAAATGGTGATAACGCCTTTCCATAGCTCTTTTGGAATGCCTTTGCGCATACCATTATTAATCATTGTGCTGAACATTCTAGGAAACATGCCTTGAATGGTAGGCAATTCATAGACATCTACTAAAGTGTTTGTCATATCTAAGCCAATCAACCAACGGTCAATATCAAATTGAGAGTCTTGTTTATAGCCAATGAGTAACAAGGTGGTATTTTGGGTGATATCCGTAGGAATATTAATGCGCTCTTGCTCAAGGCTTTCTCCTGAAACGGAAGGGAATACTTGCCCTTTAACAGACTTGTTTGGATATGAGGTGCTGCAAGCGGTCAGCATTAACATGAAGGTAAATGCAATCGTAATGCGTTTATTTAGTTTCATTATTATCTATTCCTTTAATTTTAAACAGTGCGTACATGAGTTATATCTTGATCGAACGATGTAAGCTCATTCTTGTAGTGTGCTTTTAATTTATTCGCCTGTGTTACTTTACGAACTGTTGATTTTTGACTCATTCAATTGAACCATTTAATGGTATATCGAGGGCTTCTTTGTGAGGTTTGGCGTAACTGATACGTGAGAGTCGAGTGCTTGAGTGATAACTGTCTAAGCCTGATATTGCCACTGTATTAGCGGCTTCGATATCTAGGTAACCGTCACTTTTAATAACAGACGATTCACAAATGACATTGGTGATTTCACCGATAACTAACAAGGTATTGTTGAGTTTAATTGGCGTGATTTCCTTTACGTTTAATGCGTACTTTATACGGCTTTCTTTTACAAAGGGGGCGGTTACACCATCAATAAACTCTGGGGTTAACCCAACTTGTTCAAACTCACTTTCGTCACTGTTATAGTGGGCAGACGTTTGGTGTGCCTTGCGCCAAAAATCCTCGCTCACTTGATTGATCGTGTATTGTTCTGTTTGTTTTATGTTTTCCAGTGTATGACGAGAAACCGAGTCTGGCCTCATAATAAAACCCACTAATGCAGGCGACGCTCCTAAATGAAATACTGAACTGAATATAGCAAGATTTGTTTGTTCTTGAGCATTACAAGTGCCTATTAAATTCGCACTTTTGAAGCCGGATAAGCTGTTAATAAGCTGCACGCGATAGCGTGACGCCATTTCGTTTAGACTTTTAAGATCAAAGTGTTGCATTGGCATGTTCTATGTCTCTTCCGTTAAGTGATCATCTTCTATTGATGATACGTTGGCTCGATGTTTCAAGATCACTTTCGTTCTGAATTCACATCAAAGAACGACAACGGTTACTTTTTGTTTTTACTCAGCATCTAGACAGCAACCAGAATCACTGCTCGACGTGACTCTTCTAGGAAACCGTTTGACCTCGCTCTAGATACTTGTCTTCATTCCAATTTCCCTTTCCGTAGGTCACGATGAGGGAGGAACGATCGTAATTTGACATTGAAAGCGACGCTTTCACCTTCGACAACATCTCTTTGTAGGTCGAACTTTAGTTCGACACTAGAAATCTTAATCAACCCACGCTACATTGATGTAATAACGGAATGAAAATAAAGTGACTAACGGACAGTTAACCCTCGTAAAATCCCTTCTTTTTATTCCTTTGAAAATAACGTGCAAGCTCGTTTAGCCAGTTTTAAATTTTGTGGATAGCTTTGTAAAGTGCTGAATATTCAGTTAGTTGTAGAGATGTTTAGAGAGTTTTAAAAATGTGTAAACGCGCATGCGCACTATTAAGGTGTTATTTTTCAGTGGAGGGCTTTCATTGAACTACGTACCAATAATTGCAACGGTATTATCTGGTCTCTTCGCACTACTAGCTGCTTATTATGCTTGGCTATTGAAAAAACGTTCTGAAGAAATGAACAAAAAGGATCGTTCTAGGGCGGAAAGAATAGAAATTTATTCAGATGTTTATGTTCTTTTTGAAAGAGCAATGCATGAAGTGCTAAGTTACAAGGATTACACTCTGCAGGAGAGCTTCAGTAATATGAATGCAAAAATGGATCTTTTGGCTGAAGACCATATTAAAGAGCAATACTTCGAGTGCTGTGGTTCGCTAGAGGCGTGGTCTAAACTCCATTATAAGTGTAGAAGACCAATGCAAAAGGTAGGTGATATGACAATAACAACCTATCAGAGTCCTGATCCAACTGAACAGTATCGAAAGTTTGCAGAAAGCTCCTACTTTGAATTGAAGGAAAAGCTGGCTGATTTAACCTCGCTACTCAGGCAGTCATTGCAGAATGAAAAATAACAAGTCACGCTCGTCCGTGCTGTAAGTAGTTGCAGTATCGGAAAAAAAACACTCTCTCACGCTCACATTTTTCCGCTGAGCGAGGCATTAAGCACCATTTAATTTACACATGGAAGCTAGAAGTGAAACTTAAAATTTTAACTCAAGGCCACTTTGATGGTTTCTGTCTTTTATATTCGATAATGAATTCTTATAAGGCTCTTATAAATCCAAATCAAAATGCGGCTAAGTTTGCTTCTGATAATTTTAGCAAATGGCAGAAAATAATTAGTATAACCCCTTCATTGCATAATTTTGCTTCTGGAGAAGGTAGCAACTTCGGTATTACTAAAAATTCAACGGATATCTGCTTAAAAGAAAGATTTATAAATGATTGTTTTTATGTGTTAACGGAAGGAAGGAAGTCAAAAATATCGTCAAGTAGGCTAATTCACGAAAAAGTTTATGACATCGACTTTTCAAAATCTACCATCATTATATGCGTAAATGAAAATGCACAACTCGAGCATGGCTCTGCTGGAGATCATTGGATATCTATTGTTGGAATAGACGAAGAAAATTGTAAGTTTTTAGTTTGTTGCTCATTCTCGCACCATGAGCAATCTACAGTGGAAAGAAACGACAAGATAACGGGTCGAATTTATAATAATACTATTCATTTTTCAGAGCTTAAAAAAAGCAAAATATATGTAAATAGCATACAACTAGTATCAATTGAGAGCGCTTAACAAACACTTTAAACGGAACAAGAACAGTTGGCTCTTGTTTCTGCATCGCTATTTTAGCCAACTATTTTTTGCCCGTTAATGTGGCATTCACCTCATTCTTGAGTCTTTGTACGCAAGTGACACTCTAGTGCTCAAGGTGAATATAATGAAAGTCGAATTAGTGACGATGTTAAAAAGGCAAGCTACAAAAATATTGGCGGATTTTCATTCCTCAAAAGAGCCTGTGCTAATTATTGAACACGGTCAGCCCTCAGCCTATTTAGTCGATGTCGATGATTTTGAAATGATGCAAAAGCGTATGGTTATATTAGAAGGTATTGTCTGTGGTGAAAAAGCGGTAAAGGAAGGTCAAGTACTTTCCAATGCAGCAGCCAAAGAGCAAATGAAAAAATGGCTGAAATAGCTTGTACTGTTCCAGCACTAAATGAAATGAACGATATAGCGGATTATATTTCGCTATCAAATCAGTATGCATTAGAAAAGCTGGTCACAAGCGTTTTTGAAGCAATCATCCAATTCCACACCTAAGGCAAGCGCAATGAAATCCAGATACGAAGGCTCGTGTTTATGTAATAAGGTTACTTTCAGGGTTAGCGGATTCAGTGAAGAGGCCGCTCATTGCTATTGCTCTATGTGTCAAAAATTTCATGGCGCGGCTTTTGGAACCTTGGTTGGTGTGTTTGGATTAACATGGCACTCAGGCTTTGATTTGTTAAAGCATTACCAAGCTGAAAATGGTGCTACTCGAACATTCTGTCGTGAGTGTGGCTCAAGTTTAGGCTTTAGAGTAAAAGACGCTCCGATAGAAGATATTGAACTAGCGATTGCTACCTTCAATGGTGACATCCCTGTAAAAATTGATGCTCAAATCTATACTCGTTATCGTTCCAATTGGTGCCGTTTAGAGCCTGATTTACCTGCATTTGAAGAAGGTCGAGCTTAGTCAGTATTACGAAAGCCATTGTTGGTGGCTTTGTTCATAAAGTCAGTGTTCAAAAAATTTCTGTATAATACCGTCATCATAAAACGTTTCCGTTTTTGTTTAAGGAACAAAACTTCTAATGAATACTTACATCACTTACGGTGCGGCCATTTTTGTGGCGTGTTTGGGCGCTGTGTTGTCTTACGTTGAGTTCCTTGAGGATGCTTTGTGGTTGGCGCGAAGTGGTTCTGTCATTGTTGTGTTGGGGATTTTGTACACCATCTTAGAGTTTTATGCACATCAAGATGATCATAAAACCTTTAAGAGTGAAGCGCCAAATGCCTATGCGGACCTTAAATATGAGCATAAGCGCCTTGATGAAAAGCAGGTCAATCTCTGGAAAAAGAAAACCGAGGCATTGGAAGACGACTTGAAAACAGGTTTAGAAAAAAGAACCATGAAACACGAAGGTATTTTGTTGATGACGGGAACCTTGATCTGGGGCTTTGGGGATTTGCCTTTTCGTTTTTTAGTGAGTGGTTAAATCAATTATTCTTTCTTCTTTCCTTAAAGTTGAAATCCTGTGTCTGCTAAGATGGTGCATTTTAACATAATGCAATTTACTAAAAGGCCTTCTCTTGCCACATTCTCCTGACTCTAAATCTTCCGCTGACGCTTATCAAAGTTTGTTGCCTATTCTTCGTTTTATTAAGCCTTACAAAGTTAAGGTGGCTTTGGCCTTGTTCTTTCTTGTCTTCACGGCGGGGATCAGCCTATCGGTAGGACAGGGCGTGAAGGTGGTGATCGACAGCGGGTTTATTTCTGGCTCGGTGGAGCAGCTTACTAGCACGATTTTGTTGCTGATTGGCATGATTTCTTTGTTGGCTTTTGGGACCTTTTTCCGTTTTTACCTGATGTCGTGGCTCGGTGAGCGAGTGAGTGCTGACATTCGAACGGCGGTGTTCAATCAAATTATTCGTTTGCATCCAAGTTACTTCGAAGAAAACCGCAGTGGTGAGTTGATGTCTCGACTCACCACCGATACGTCTTTACTGCAATCCATTATTGGTTCGTCTTTTTCCATGGCGCTGCGCTCACTGTTCATGTTGTTGGGCGGCTTGATTATGTTGTTTGTGACCAATTTTAAGCTGTCTATGATTGTGGTGGTGTGCGTTCCTTTTGTACTGATTCCCATGATGGTGTTTGGTCGTCGTGTGAGGAAGTTGGCATCGAGCAGCCAAGACGCCATTGCCGATATTGGCACTTACGCGGGCGAGATGATTCAAAACATCAAGGTGGTGCAAAGTTACAATCACGAGGGGATTGAACAGAAAGCCTTCGGTCATGAAGTTGAAAAAGCCTTTGATGTGGCGAAGAAGCGCATTAAGCAGCGGGCGTTTTTGTTTGCGGCGGTGATCTTATTAACCTTTGCGGCGATCAGTGTCATGTTGCTGGTGGGTGGCATGGATGTGATTGCTGGGAGAATGACGGGCGGTGAATTAGGCGCGTTTGTTTTCTACGCCATTATGGTGGCCATGTCTGTGGCAACGGTGGCGGAAGTGTATGGTGAATTGCAGCGGGCGGCGGGTTCGGCAACGCGTTTGTTGGAATTGTTGCAGATTGAGAGCATGATTACCTCACCAAGCCATCCGCAATCTCTTCCTGAAAAACAGTCGGATCAAGCTTCCCTTGCAATTGGTTTTCATGATTTGGATTTTTACTATCCTTCTCGTCCTGATGTGGCGGCACTGAAGAACATCAATCTTGCTATTGAACATGGGCAAACTGTGGCGTTGGTTGGACCGTCGGGCGCTGGCAAAACCACCATGTTTGAAATGCTGCAACGTTTTTACGATCCACAAAAAGGCCATATCACACTCAATGGCGTTTCTATTGAGCAGTTATCCTTGTCTGAATTACGAGATGTGATGGGCATGGTGCCGCAACAGCCTGTGTTGTTTAGTCATGATGTGATGCGCAATATTGCTTACGGTAAACCAGGCGCGTCATTTGAAGAAGTGATTGATGCGGCAAAGCGTGCCAATGCCCACGACTTTATTGAGCAATTACCACAAGGCTATGAGAGCTTTTTAGGGGAGCAAGGTGTGCGTTTGTCTGGCGGTCAAAAGCAGCGCATTGCCATTGCTCGCGCGATTTTGAAAGACCCTGATGTGTTATTGCTTGATGAAGCAACCAGCGCTCTGGATGCGCAAAGTGAGTTTCATGTGCAAGAGGCATTGAATGAGTTAATGGCGGATCGAACGACGATTGTGATTGCGCATCGTCTGGCGACCGTGATTCATGCAGATAAAATTGTGGTGATGGACAAAGGGCACATTGTTGATTCGGGAACGCATCAATCTTTGTTGGCCTCATCGCCACTGTATCAGCGTTTGTGTGAGCTGCAGTTTGAGCAGGGAAAGTAATGGGAACAAATAAAAGGTATTTGAAAAGATGAGTAATCTCAAAATACAGATGACACATGACGGCTGCTGGCAAGTGAATGTACTTGAACAAACGGCCTTTGCAGAGCACCGATTACTTTGGGTGTTTAACCTTGCTAATTCCGAGTCTATTATTTTTTCAGCGTTTTATACCAAAACTTGTTTTGTGATCGTTGACAGAAAAGGTTGGATACAAGCCTTTAATATCGATACTCAACAACAGATTTTTAATGCGACGTTACCAGTGGATTATCAATGTGCTGTCAAGCTGAGCCGCGATGGCACTGGCTTACACTTTGCCTACGGTGATGAACACAGAAGAAAGATTTATGGGCGCTTACGCTTGCCTGATTTTTCACAAGAAGCCTTGTTTGTTTTGCCAGAATCGGTCGAGGTTGAAAACTTTACAGAACGAGAAGATGGGCAGCTGTTATTTTACACGCGAACGTCTAATGATGTCGGAGAAAATGAAGTGTGGCAACACGGTTTTGTGCTGATTGATCCAGTGTCACAATCCCATCAAACATGTTCGCTTCCTAATGCGCCAAGAGCACATTTCTCCGTTGAACAGTTTTATCCTGTTTATCTACAAAACCATCATTACGCTGGCATGCCAAATTGGTCTCAGGTAACGAGTTACGAAGAAAGCGCCCAAAAAGAAAGGTTTTTTGCCTATCAATACGACGTGATTAATCTGACAACATTTGAGGTCAATACGATTTCCATTCGCAATATAGCAACGGAAAAGTTAGCCTTTCGTGAAGAAAATACCCATAAAATCGCCAAATGTCTTCAGAATGACGATTTTCTCTCGGAAGAGTATGCCGAGGCACAAACGGATTTTTTAGAGACAATGTGCAGCTCGTTCTCTACTGGAACAGATATTTGGTTTGCTTGGCGTGAAGGCGTATTTCGCCGATTGAATGTAGAAACGCTGACGTTATCACCATTGATTGTGGTGGTGGATGATAGACAAAATAGACTGTCATTAGATACGTTTTATCCCACTATTGTGGATGTTTCTGACACTCAATTATTGGTTAGTGGCTCCCGTCATTATTGGAAGCTAGATATATCAGAAATTGACTCTCATGAGTCTGATGACGTACTTGAAATAGAAATAAAGCATCATGATTCAGAGTGTTATATAAACGCGACACTGGAGCTTAAAGCGCATAAACGCTTGTTGCCATATTACGCGATTCAAGTGGATGATCTCGAATCGGAAGAGACGTTATTGTCTGTTATTCAGCATTTAGCGGACAATGACATAGATAATATGTGTCGAGGAGACACCCTTAAGTTTATTGTGAGTGATGAGCAGGGTAATGAACTCGATGAAGAGGCTTTTTTCAAACGCATTGTTACAATTAACGATGCGCTGCCTTTTGTTGCCCAGCTTATCGAAAACTTTGTGGCTCACCCAGAATGTGCTCAGTTGTATATTCACGAAGAAGCTTCTAGCTTGTGTTACGCCAGTTATTATTTGGTGTTAAAAAGCCAAGAGTATTTACCGCTTTTGATCAAACATTTACAAGTGGTCGATCATGATCACGATGTTGTCTTCAGAGAATACATTATTGAAAAGTTATTCGAGCATTTTGCTGGTACGGAAAACGAAGCCATTTTACGTATCGCTTTGTCTCTATTGCCATATAACGAACATGTTGAATATTACTTAAACAGCGAATACGCTGATGAAAATAGTTGGTTTCATTCGTGGGTAAACAATACTGATGAGCAAACGGTCATCGACTTAGTTCGCCAATTGGCTTCATTTTCTGAGACAGATGACAAGGAAGAAAATAAAGAATATCTCTTAGAAGAAATGGAAAAAGGCTCGCGGTTATATTCTCTTTATAGTGAAGCTCTGAATGCCTAAATATTGAGTTTAGAAGTCAGGAAAGGTCAGAAGATGAACACATTCAAACCTCATAGGTTGTTACGCAATAAACATGTACAAACCATGTATGCTACCTTGTTTAGAAAGCCCATTTCTTTGGCAATTGAGCGTGAAATATTTGAATTTGACGATGGGGATTTTGTGGAGTGTTTCTGGCTTGATAAACCAAGCATAGAAACCAATAAACCCATTGTAGTGCTTTTTCATGGTTTAGAAGGTTCGTTCGATTCGCCTTACATGCAAGGCATGATGAAAGCGTTGCAATCAAATGGTTACGCGTGTGTCTTGATGCATTTTCGTGGTTGTTCTGGCCAAGATAATCGCTTGCCACGTTCTTATCACAGTGGTGACACGGCGGACGCTAAGGTTTGGCTAGCGCATTTGAAAAGTGTTTATCCTAATGCGCCTTTGTACGGTATTGGCTATTCTTTGGGTGGCAATATGCTGTTGAAATTGCTTGGTGAATCGGGCGAAAAATCGATGTTGGAGGCTGCTATCGTGATCAGTGCTCCGATGTTGTTATCGAACAGTGCTGAGACGATTACCAAAGGCGCGGCGAGAATTTACCAGCAGTATTTACTGAAGCCTTTAAAGAAAAAATTATTAGGGAAATATCAGCAACACGATATGGAATCATTGTTGGACATTCCGTTATCGCAAGTGAAAAAAATACGAACCGTTCGAGAATTTGATGATATTTACACGTCTAGAATAAACGGTTTTAAAGACGCGGAAGATTATTATGAGCAAAACAGTGCAAAGCACTTTCTCCCTGAAATTAAGACCAATACACTGATTATTCATGCATTGGATGATCCTTTTATGACGCCTGATGTGCTGCCGAATACTGCGCGCCAAATGCTTAGTATAAACGATGAAAGAGAAGCTTCCTCATCCATACAGTTTGATATTCAGCAATATGGTGGGCACGTGGGCTTTGTTGAAGGGACGTTGTTTAAGCCAGAATACTTTCTTGAGCGAAGAGTGATTGAATTTCTTCAGTCACTCGATTTAGAGTTTACTAAGAAATAGTTGAAAGAGATTCCAAACAGTAGCAAAGAACAGCGCGATAATAAGGATAATGCCAAAAGAAACCAGTTTGTGTGTTTTGAAAAATTCAATTAAGTCCACTCGGTCAATTTCTTTTAGATATTTTCGACAATCAAGCAGCACAAATGTCAACACTCGATAGACGAAAAACACGCCTAGGAAAGGCCAGATTAGTCTCCATAAACTTTGTAAGTCGTAGTGTTCCATAATTATTTATCTGTTATCTCAAATCATTGATTCTATCCAAACCTGCAGTCTTAATCTAGCTAACTTTTTACAATTAATTACATTCTCTTGCGCCATATGGTTTGGCCATTGCTACACTCATTTATAAGGAGAAATTATGAGTGAGTTATGGATTAGTTATATATTTGAAAAACTTTAAGTTAATAGGGAAAAGATATGAGGCTTTCAAAACAATTGGCGATATTGGTTATATTATCTGCTATTGGGTTGGTCATTTTAAGTTTGTTATCTCTAAACATTATTAAGGCTAACCTTACGGATGCTCGAAAACATGAGATACAAAGTATTTTAACGTTAACGAAAAAACAAATTAATCATTATGTTAACTTAGAAAAAGAAGGTGTTTTTTCTCGTGAAGAAGCAGAAAGGCATGTGATTGAAATGCTTTCAAATATAAGATCTGGTGATTCCTATATTTGGGCAAATGGTAATGATGCGCGATCAAAAGTTCATCCAAATAAAGAACAGCTAGGCAAAGAGCAAAGCAGTTACCAGCCTTCTTTAAATGCGCTAGCTGATGTGGAGTTTGTGTTCAGCGTAGGAGAATACCCTAAAGCTGGTTCTAGTGGCTTATACAGTAAAATGAATGGCATGACGAAAATTCCTGAATGGGAATGGGTGTTTGGATACGGCATTTATATGGATGATTTAGATGCAGATTTTGCTGACACTGTGTTTGATTTTTCTATTGCTGTGATTGCTATTCTTGCTGTGTTGACACTTGCTGCGTACGTGGTTGCCCGAGCTATCTTGAAAAATATTTTAAGGAATATTGGCGGTGAGCCAAAATACGTGATGTCTGTCACGAACCGTATAGCAGATGGCCAGCTTAATGAACATATTGAGGGCGACTTTAAAGAAGACAGCTTATTAGGTTCTGTTTTTAAAATGCAGAAGTCTTTAAAAGAAATGGTGACAAACATTCAAAACACCTCAGTGAAGTTGAGCAGTTCATCCAAAGCATTGGATGACCAAATGACGAACATTTCCATGGCTTCTCAAAAATCAGCAGAAAGTTCGAGATCAACGGCGTCAGCCGTTCAACAGCTTTCAATATCGATTGATGAAATAGCAGATAGCGTAAGCGAGACTGAGAAAAACTCAGAAGCGTCCTTTGAGCTGTCATCACGTGCAGAAGCATCGGTGAGAAACTCAGCAAAAAGTATTCATGAGATCTCGACTGAAATTACCTCTTCTTCGACTGAAATTATCAGTTTGCAAGAGCGTTCATTAGAAATAGGTAATATTGTTAATGTGATTCGAGAAATTGCTGAACAAACGAATTTGCTGGCATTAAATGCGGCTATTGAAGCGGCTCGCGCCGGTGAGCAAGGGCGAGGCTTTGCCGTGGTGGCCGATGAAGTCCGTACTTTGGCATCACGCACAGCAACCGCAACCGCAGAAATAACAGAAACCATCAGTGTGGTGCAATCGGATACTGAAAGTGTCGCAAAAACCATGAATGCGGTGTTGCCAAAAGTAGAGCAGAGTGTGGCGAGTTCTAATGAGGTGACAGACATATTGTCAACGATTCGAGTGGCTTCTGATGGTACTTTAGAGAAAATACGTGAAGTATCCATATCGTCGGAAGAACAGAGTAAGGTGACTCAGAGTCTGGCTGAAAGTGCCGAGCAAATATCAACGACAATAGAAGAAACGACACAAGCGATTACCAGCTCTAAAGGTTGCACAAGTGAATTAAATGAGCTTGCTGGCGAACTGCATAACAGTGTGAGTTATTTTAAGTTGTAATAATATTTAGTATGAATTTCGTGCAGCTATTAATTAAATGAAAATTAATTTAGAAAATCTTAATTAAGGTCTATTTAATTAAGAGGTTGTTGATGCTTGGCTTTAACGGATATCGATTTTATCGTTATCCGTTTTTTTATGTGTTAAAGAGTAGGTAAAAATCACTGCCTTTTAATTTATTGGTTGATTTATGTGTAGCTGACTTTTTGGTCAAAATATATTCTTTTTTGTATTTACATTTCGTTACTTTATGTTACATTCGCGCCCTTATTAGATTATTTTCCCTTTAAAACACATAGGAAACTATATGAGGCTTTCAAAACAATTAGCGATTTTAGTGATGTTATCTGCTATTGGTTTGGTCATATTAAGCATTTTGTCTTTAAATATTATCAAATCTAACCTTACTGAAGCGCGAAAACACGAGATACAAAGTATTCTTACCTTGGCAAAGAAAGAGGCTAATTACTATGTTCAGATGGAGCGACAAGGGGTTTTAACTCGCCAAGAAGCCGAAGAAAAAGTAATTCAAGTGTTTACCGCTATGAGAGCGGGTGATTCTTATATTTGGGCGAATGGTAATGATGCTCGATCTAAAGTGCACCCAAATAAAGATCAATTAGGTTCTTTGCAAAGTGGTTATCAAGGTTCACTTAGATCGTTAGAAAATACCGAATTTGTTTTCACAGTAGGACAATATCCAAAAGCAGGATCAAACGGTCTTTATAGTAAAATGAATGGCATGACCAAAATCCCAGAATGGAAATGGGTATTTGGTTACGGTATTTACATGGATGATTTAGACAAAGACTTTTCTGATATTGTTTTTAATTTCTCCTTAGTTGTTATTGTTATACTGGGCTTTATTATTCTTGCTGCGGTTATCGTTGCTCGTGCAATTTTACGTAATATTTTAAGAAATATTGGTGGTGAGCCAAAGTATGTAATGTCGGTAACAAACCGTATTGCAGATGGTCATTTAAATGAGTCGATTACCGGTACATTTGAAGAAGACAGTTTGCTTGGTTCTGTTTCTAGAATGCAGGCGTCTTTGAAAACCATGGTGAAAAACATTCAACAGAGTTCAGCGCAGCTTACTGGCTCTGCAAAAGCATTGAATGATCAAATGACCACGATTGCTATCGCGTCTCAAAAATCGTCTGAAAGCTCGCAATCTACAGCGTCTGCTGTTCAGCAGCTATCAACTTCAATTGAAGAAATTGCAGACAGTGTGAATCAAACTGAGCGCAACTCTGAAGCCTCATTTGAAATGTCGTCTCGTGCGGAAAATTCGGTGAAAAACTCTGCAAAAAGTATCAATGATATTTCTTCGGAAATTACCTCTTCTTCCAGTGAAATTATCAGTTTACAAGAGCGCTCATTAGAAATTGGTAACATCATCAGTGTGATCCGTGAAATTGCTGACCAAACAAACTTGCTTGCCTTGAATGCTGCAATTGAAGCCGCACGCGCCGGAGAGCAAGGGCGTGGTTTTGCTGTAGTTGCTGATGAAGTTCGTACCTTAGCGTCTCGTACGGCAGCCGCCACAGCTGAAATCACAGAAACCATTAGCTTGGTTCAGTCTGATACAGAAAGCGTGGCGAAAACCATGAATGCTGTTTTACCAAAAGTAGAAACCAGCGTCGCTTCTTCAGAAGAAGTCACTGAGATTTTGTCTACGATCCGTAACGCATCCGATGAAACCTTAAAGCGCATTCGTGAAGTGTCTTATTCTTCCGAAGAGCAAAGTAAAGCCACGCAAAGCCTTGCTGAAAGCGCAGAAGAGATTTCAGCAACCATTCAGGCGACAAACGAAGCCATTGCTAACTCTAAGCTAAGCACGGATGAGTTGAATAACCTTGCGCTTGAATTGCATGACAGTGTGAGCTACTTCAAGTTATAAAGTGTTGTTTTGAGCGTTAAGGTTCCTTGCCTTTTGCTCACTTATAATAAAAAAACGGACATTAAATCGTTGTTTAATGTCCGTTTTTTTATGCCTAATAGGCGAGGCGTTTTGCAGTAAATTTAATCTTGTTCAGATAAGGCAACATAAGCAACAGTGAAAGCGGCTTCTTGGAAGGCGCGTAAGCCAGTTGCTTTGAATGGAATGGGCATTGGGTTGTTTTGCAGTACTTCTTTGCTTTTCGCACTGCTAAATAGATCCACTTGAACACTGTCTATGAGCTGAATTGTGGCCTCGATTTTAAAGCCGACTGCGCCACCGGCAAATTTGCCTTTGGTTGGGCGTTCACGAATGGCAACACGTTCTACTTTGTAGTCTTCAAATAGCTTTTTAAGCATAAATTGAAATTTACGTACGGAGTCACTGTCGTTTGGCGTTGCTAATGTGTGTCGTATTTGTCGACAATCTGTGATTTGAAAAAGTCCGTCTTGTTTAGACAATAGACAAAGAATGACTTCGCTGCCTTTGATTTCGATACCGCAAGTAATCATAAAAAGATCCTGAATAGAGTAGTTTCGCGCATTATCGCACACTTAAGGGCGGACTCTGAAGAAGAACCTTAGAGTAAAAAATACTGCTCGGATAAGAAGAAACGAGTCAGATCTAAGGTGAATTTGAAGGCTGGTGGTAGATTACACTCTTTTTATTTTACTGCTTCTGTTAGATGGCAAGAATATTGTACTATTTCAATATATTATTTTGTTAAAGCGTAAAACACGATATTTTCTACTATAAAGGGCGTCAATAATTACTTTTTATAGTAATAACGTATTTTCAAACAGAGACTCATTTTACTTATTTAAGGCTGTATAACATGACTGCTTCATCAAGCACTGGAGTGCCTCGTCCACAAGTGAAAACATTAGATGAAATTCTTCCTCAAGAACCTCTGCTAATGATGGGTGCAGGTCCAGTACCGATTCCTGAACGTGTTGCCAAAGCCAACTCGGTGGTGATTAATCATCTTGGCGGCGTAATGGCGCAAGTGATTGATCAAGTGAAATCGATGGCCCGTTATGTGTTTCAAACCGAATCGAAATGGGTGTTGGGCGTTGCAGGTCCAGCGTCAGCGGCAATGGAAATGGCTGTTTCAAACTTGATGCAACAAGGTGAAAGTATTCTGTGCATTAACAATGGCTTTTTCAGTCATCGTATGGCCGAAATGGCGACTCGTGTTGGAGCGGATGTTCATGAATTACATGTTGGTGTTCATGAAGCGGCAGACCCAGAACGTGTTCGTAAAGCGATTGAAGAAGTACGCCCAAAAGTATTAACGCTTGTGCAAGGTGAAACGTCGAATACCGTGTTTAATCACACGCTTGAAGAAATTACTAAAATCGCTAAATCTTATGGTTGTTTAGTGGTTGTTGATGCAGTTTGTACCTTAAGTACCATGCCGTTAAAAATGGATGAATGGCAAGTAGATGTCGTGATCACTGGTGGCCAAAAAGGCTTGTCTTCGATTCCAGGTGTGTCTTTGTTGGTGTTTTCAAATGAAGCATGGGCAACGGTAAAAAACCGTACACAGCCAACCTCGCAGTGGTGTTTCGACGCACAGCTTGCGGAAAATTTTTGGCACAAAGACGGTTACCATTATACCGCGCCTGTGTCTGGCATTATGGCCTTACATGAAGCGTTGAAGTTGGTGTGCGATGAAACATTGGAGAGCCGATTTGCTCGCCATTTGCGTTGTTCAAAAGCTTTGCAGTCTGGCATTGAAGGCATGGGATTGGAGTTGTTTATTCCGTCTGAATCTCGTTTGAACTCAGTGGTTGGCATTAACATTCCTGAAGGGTTAACGGGCATTCAAATTTGTCATCATATTTCGGACGTGTATCGTGTAGAGATTGCAGGTTCTTTTGGTCAACCGATTATTCGAATTGGACAAATGGGCGAGCAGTGCCGTGAGCATAACTTATTCCGCACACTACATGCATTAGGCAGCACAATGCGTGACTTAGGCGTAAAAGTGGATCAGCCAAATGGTATGGCAGAAATGGAAATGTACTTGCAGAAAGTGCCACGTACCATTTCGCATGTGGCGTAGCGTTTAATAGTAGAGTAAAGACAATGTCGAATGCCTTTGGTTTTATGAAACCAAAGGCATTTTTTTGTTTTTAGAAGAACGGTTTGGCATTAAGCTCGCGAACAGCGCACCAGCGGTAATCAGCAAACAAGCGATGATTTGACCTGTCGTTAAAACGGCTTCTGTCAATAAAGCCAACCAAGCGGTTGAAAGTGCTGGCGCACTGTAAGACAAAACACCAAGCAGAGATAAGTTACCTCGCTTTACGCCCATGTCCCAACAAAAGAAGGCGATGCCAACAGGGCCTAACCCTAAGCCCAATACAGCAAGCCAGGCCGAGCTTGAGAGTGCCCAATTTTGTTCTTCAAATACAAGGTGTGAAGCGCCAGCGAGTAGCGTTGTGATTAAGCAATACCAAACCACTGAGCTTGATGGAACAGATTGAAAGCGACGATTGAGGATGGAATAGCTTGACCAAATCAATGCACAAGCAAAGGCGGCCACGTAGCCAATCCAACTGTTATGTGTGTTGAGTGCTTCTGTTATATCTTGTCCTTTCGATTGCAGCATAATACCTGTGCCCAAAAAGGCGATAATTGCACCGACCAAATGCGTCCAAGATAACGCGTTTCCTGTGCTCAAGCCTGCGAATAAGACGATCAATAAAGGCCAAAGATAGGCAATTAATCCGGCTTCTACAGGCGGCGCATGTTGGAAGGCGAAAAAATAGAGAAAATGATACAAATAAAAAGCCGAGCCACAGAACAGCATGGCGCTTTTTGGCGTTTGTTGCCAAGAGCGTTTGAGCTCACCTTTAACGAAATACACCACTAAGAACAAAAGGCTAGCGACGCCAAAAGTGAGTGTCAATAATAGCAAAGGCGGAACAAGGTTCGCTTGTGTCGTAATGAGCGCGAGAACGCTCCATAGTAAAATGGCGAAGCAGCCAATGAGAGTGGCTTTGCTGGATGTTGTGGCTGTGGTCATATCTTCCCTTAATGCTTGAGTGTTGAGGTGGAAAGGGTAACGAGTTCTTTTAAAGAGCGCATTAGCAAAATAGGGCAATGGCTCTTGTTAAAAATGGGCGTTTCAAGATTTAGAACGCGTCTGAGATCGATATTGCCCCGGTGTTATCTGATAGCGTTGGTTAAATACACGAACGAAAGTGCTGGCGCTGCTTAAACCGACTTTTTCTGCAATTAAGTCCAAGCTTTGATTGCTGGAAGCCAGCCATACTTTTGCTTCAGAGAGCCGACGTTGCAGCAAATATTGTTTTGGTGTGGCTCCCATATAGCGTTTAAATAAAATGGCTAATTGGCTTGAACTCAAATGAACTTCTAGAGCCAAACTGGTCAAATCCCACGGAGAGTGAAAGTCATGGTCTAAAATGTATTTGGCTTTGTTCACTCGGGCGTCCGCCTGTGTGATGTGTTCTTGAGGAATAGGCAATAGCTGTTCCAGCAAGGTTAATGCTTGATGCGTTTTAAGAGTGTCGGATTCTGTCGACAAGCTGGACAAAAAAGGCAAATAAGATCGAGCTTGAGCGTTTAGCTCAACAAAGCTCGCGCTTGCTTCCAGTTGGCTATTCCAAAGAGGAAGGTTGTTGATGACAAGGCAAGTATTTTCGACTTCCGCTAAATGAGTATGAGCCTGTTGAGTTGAAATTAAGCAGGCTTGGCCAAATGCAACGGGTTGTTGGTGGTTTTCAACGTCTAAAATCAGCTGGCCTGAAAGAGGCAATACAATTTGTGTGTGTTGATGAGAATGGTCGTGGGCCGTGTCTTTATAGGAGCGTATTTCAATTTGACTGCGCATGGTTCTTTACCTTTCATCTTCTACATAACACAAACATAATGAGGAAATACTTTACTGTATATTGGGTATTTTATCGAAAGCTAAAGCAAAAAGGACAAAATATGCGTTACTTAATAGCGGCTTTTATTGGTTTGCTGACAATACAGCAAACGTGGGCAGAGGTGACATTAACGATTGTTGATCAAGATAACAAACCGGTTATCGACGCTGTGGTGATTTTATCTGATAGTTCGGTGGAAACACCAAGTACTATCGCAAAAATGGATCAAATCAAATCGGAATTTGTGCCGCGAGTGCTCACTATTCAGAAAAACCAGTCGGTTACTTTTCCAAACAGCGATGATTTTCGTCATCATGTTTACAGTTTTTCGATTCCCAAAGCCTTTGAAATTAAATTATACAAAGGTAGGGAAATTCCACCGGTTAAATTTGATGCGCCTGGTGTGGTGGTATTGGGCTGTAACATTCACGACAGCATGATTGGTTATATCATTATCGCTGACAATAACTTTTCGGTAAAAACAGACCGAAACGGCCAAGTAACCATTCCAGCGAAAGTTGGTGATGATATTGCGCTTTGGAGTGAGCGCTTACTGGATGGCGTGACTGAAATGCAGCACTTTGACATTACCAGTGACACAGCGCAAACCATCAAATTGGATTTGTTGCCAGCGATCGAAACATCAGAGCATGAGCATCATAATCACACTGCTTACAGCAGTAATTATTGATCGATGGATGCTTGTGTATTTTGATCGATTGCGTGTCTTGAGCTAGATCATGTTTTATTGATTAAAGACTGTACTGCTTCTTTTATAAAATTAGAATTATCTAATATTAAGAGAAAGGAGTAATACAATGAAAAGCTATATTGCAATCAATCAGGATCAAAATGCCTTTGCTCGAGAATACCGTAAGTCTTCCCCTGAAATTTTAGACGGCTTTATGGCAATGCATAAAGCCGCGATGGGGGAAGGTGCTCTGTCTGTCAAAGTAAAAGAACTAATGACATTAAGCATTGGAATTGCGGCGCGATGTGATGGTTGTATTGCCGCACACGCAAAAGCCGCATTAAGAGCTGGCGCAACACGAGAAGAGCTCATCGAAACAATCAATGTCGCGATTTTAATGGGCGGCGGTCCAGCGGTTATTTATGGGACTCAAGCGCTGCATGCGGTCGATGAGTTTTTAGCCAACTAAAATTTTCTGCCTTCCTGATTGAAGGCACAAGAGAAGGGCGCTGGTGGGTTTAGTTTGGTGTGTCGCTGCGCTTTTGCTGCATACGACGTAAGAATTCAGACATGATGTGCATGTAGAGTTCGTCACCAAGGTATTTGTCTTCGACGCCGCGGTCGATGCTTGGATTATCGTTCACTTCGATGACGTAACCTCGACTATTGATTTCTTTCACGTCTACGCCATACAAACCATCGCCAATGGGTTTGGTGGAGGCGATTGCCGCCTGCAAGACTCGACGTGGCACTTCAAACGTTGGCAAGGTGTCGAAGCCTCCACTTTCGCTTGCGCCTTCACCGTGTTGGTAAATCTGCCAGTGGTCTTTCACCATGTAATAGCGACACGCAAAAATCGGTTTGTTATTCAACACGCCAATGCGCCAGTCGAATTCTGTATACAGGTATTCTTGAACCAACAGCAAGGACGATTTTTTAAACAAAGTCTGTAGACTTGCGGTTAATGCCTGGCGATTTTCAGCTTTTATCACGCCTTTTGAGAACGCGCCGTCGGGTATTTTTACCACCATTGGGTAGCTGATAACGGCTTCCAAAGCATCTTCTACGTCTTTTTCTCCTTTATGTACGATACGCGTTTTTGGGCAAGGTACTTTGTGTGTATTAAACAAGTCGGCCAAGTAAACTTTGTTGGTACAACGCATAATCGATTGAGGGTCGTCCATGACAACCAAACCCGCGGCTTCCGCTTTTTTCGCAAACTGATAAGTATGGTGATCAATGTTCGTGGTTTCACGAATAAAGAGACCGTCGTATTCTGGTAATCGCATGATGTCTTTTGGGCCAATCATATCCACTTGAATACCAAGTTGTTTTCCTGCTTGGACGAATTTTTTCAGCGCTTGTGCGTCGCTCGGCGGCATGGCTTCGTCTGGGTTGACCAACATAGCAAGATCGAATTTTGCTGTACGAGCGATTCGGCTTTTGCTCCAAACTTTGGTGCTGTAGGCTTCCAAAGATTCTGCGAATAGAGTTTCTTCCTCGTCGTTCAAATGCTTATGAGAGGTGATTTGTAAATCACTTACTTGCCATGTTTTGCGAAATTTCAGTTTTACTGCCAATACTGGGCAAGCAAAGGCTTCGAACATTTTGCGGGCAAACTCTTTCATTTCTGTTTGTGTGGTTTTGCCAAACACACAATGTAAGTCTATTTCTGTTGGCGCGTCTGGTGTACCAAGCTTCTGTGCCAATGCGGGTAACAGTTGAGCGACTTGCATTTCGTATAAGGCTTTTTTGCTGATGTCATTCAGTACGCGTACAGACGGCATAACATGATGACCACGGCTTTCTGCCAACAAAGAACAGTAGTAGCCATCGGACAAATATTTGCTGCTTTTACATAAGTTGATGATGCGCGTTCGCCCTTGGCTTTTGGTCGCCAAGTTTAGATATTGAGTGAACGTGATCACTCGGTCGCTTGGTAAAAATGCGGACCAATCTTTGGCCTGATCAACAACAATGTATGTCTGTGACATTGGCTTTGTGTTTCCTTCTAAATAGACTCTATTGAGTTTGCTTGTAATGCCTTTCTGAAGGGCGTTGTAGCGTTTTAAATACGCTGATAATTTTTGCGGATCATGCGCCTGTTTTTCATTTTGTACAATGGTTTTTTTGCGTGAAAATAGAATATTTTTTTGGCGAATATTTATACTATCTTTTTGAAAAAAATAGCCCTAGAATGCGCGAAAATATCGTCATGTATTGACGATGTAAGATGAAATACCTAGACAGCCCTTTGCCCTTTCTGAGGCGATTTATGAACACAGCAACCCGCACATTTTCTTCTCCTTCTGACGTCCTAATTCGTGCTGCGAATCTAGAGGATTTGTCGGCGTTACTTGCCTTAGAAGAGCAAGCGTTTACGAGTGACCGATTAAATCGTCGTAGCTTTCGTCGAGCCATTGTTAGCCAAGGCTCGGTTTTACTGGTGGCGATGTCCGCTTATTCATTGCTAGGTTATGCCTTATTGCACCTTCGACAAGGTACGCGTTTGGCGCGCTTGTATTCGTTGGCAGTGTCGCCTTCGGCACGGGGTTTTGGCATCGGGAAAACCTTATTGGTTGCGTCTGAAAAACAAGCGGTACAAAAAGGAAAAAGTGTCTTGCGCCTTGAAGTGAGCGATGTGAATCATAGGGCAATGGCTTTGTACAAAAGCATGGGTTATCGCGAGTTTGGTCATTACGATGCGTATTATGAAGATCAAACCAATGCCATTCGTATGCAAAAAACCTTGCGTCATGAAAGTGAAGGACAAACCAATTCGTCGATCTCATGGTTGGCGCAAGGTACGCCTTTTACGTGTGGGCCAGCGTCTTTGCAAATGGCCTTGTCTGCTTTGAATGCAAATTATCAAGCCACGCCAGATGATGAATTGGAAATTTGGCGTGAGGCCACCACCATTTTTATGACATCAGGACACGGTGGTTGTCATCCAATGGGGTTGGCGTTAGCGGCTCAAAAACGCGGATTAACTGCTCAGGTGTGGCTGAGCGAAGAGGCGCCTTTGTTTGTTGACAGCGTTCGAGATGTGCTGAAAAAAGACGTGATCACGCGCGTCCATCAAGGCTTTGTCAAACAATGTGAGCAGGCGGATATTCTTGTGGAATACAGCGTACTGCCTTTGGCGCAATTAATTGAGGCGTTCGATGCTGGCGCCTTAGCGATTATTTTGATTAGTACGTTTCGTATGGACGGAAAAAAAGCGCCTCATTGGGTGGTGATGTCCGGTTATGACGAACACAATATATTGGTTCATGACCCTGATTTTGAAGGCAAAGACGACACCGAAAGCCCGTTAGATTGTCAGTATTTGCCTATCGCAAAAAATGAATTTGAAAAGATGTCTCGCTTTGGGCAAACGCGTTTGCAAGCAACCGTGGTATTACGGGCTTAATTTTATGTACTGCACGCGGTTTAACAGGAAACAGCATTGAAATTTGTGTCACTGATGCCATTAATGTAAACAGAAAAGTTGTTCATATTTAACGAAGGAGTGGATGAATGAAAGTGGCATTTACAAGTGACAATATTGCGGGGGCTTCTGAGTCTGTCGTTCAAGCCATGGTTGAAGCATCAAAAGGCGATGCTATGCCGTATGGGAATGATGAAGGCACAGCGAAAGTGACGCAAATGTTGTCTGATTTCTTTGAATGCGATGTGGACGTGTTTTTGGTGTCAACGGGCACGGCGGCGAATGTATTGAGTTTAAGTGCGATGACACCGCCTTGGGGCGGTATTTTTTGTCATGAAGAGAGCCATATTTTAAACGATGAAAGCTCCGCGCCAGAGTTCTTTACTGGCGGCGCACGTTTGATTGGTATCGAAGGCGCTGACGCAAAAATTGATCCTCTCCTGTTAAAGAAAGCCATTGAGAAAAAAGTTGGTGACATTCACAGTTGCCAAGCGGCTTCTGTCAGCCTTTCCCAAGTCACGGAAGTGGGCAGTGTTTACAGTCTAGAAGAAATAAAAGCCATCACGGAGATTGCCAAAGAAGCACAATTGCCAGTTCACATGGATGGCGCGCGTTTCGCCAATGCTTTGGTTGCATTAGGTTGTACGCCAGCGGAAATGACATGGAAAGCTGGCGTGGATGTGGTGTCTTTTGGGGCAACAAAAAATGGCACCATGGCGTCTGAAGCGATTGTGGTTTTTAATAAAGACTTGTCCAAAGAGTTGGCTTTTCGTCGTAAGCGAGCAGGTCAATTGCACTCAAAAATGCGTTTGTTGTCGTCTCAAATGATCGCCTATTTAAGCAATGACTTATGGCGTGATAATGCAGAGCACGCCAATGCCATGATGGCGCTATTGCAAGACGGATTAAAAACGGTTCCGGGCGTAAAAATCCATACGCCAGCGCAAGCCAATATGGTGTTTTGTACGTTACCAAAAGGCATGGCAGATTATTTATTGTCACAAGGTTATGCTTTTTATACTGGGCGCTGGGGTGATGATGTGATTCGTTTGGTTACGTCATTTAGAACGCCAAAAGAAGGCGTGGAAGATTTTATTGCCAGCGCGAAGCGCTTTACTGAGTAGATGACTCTGTAGGCGTTATATTAGTGGAACCGATAATAAGTGGCTTTTTGTTAGAAAAGCGGTCTATTATGGCTCGGTCAATCTAGTGACAGTAAAAAATTGTTTTCTTTAGGATTAATGAATATGGATCAAATATTAGGTTATTTATTAAATGTGCAGGTGCTTGTCCTTGTACTTGTTGTGGTTGCGTTAAAAAACTCAATCAAATTTGTGCCACAGAATCAGGCGTATGTGATCGAGCGTTTTGGTAAATATCAATCGACGAAAGAAGCGGGTTTGAATTTTATCTTTCCGTTTATTGACCGTATTTCAGCGGATCGCTCTCTGAAAGAGCAAGCGGTTGATGTACCTGAGCAAAGCGCGATCACCAAAGACAATATTTCTTTGCATGTTGATGGTGTGCTGTATTTCCGTGTATTGGATCCTTATAAAGCGACGTACGGCGTTGATAACTATGTGTTTGCGGTAACGCAATTGGCACAAACAACGATGCGTTCTGAATTAGGTAAAATGGAGTTAGACAAGACATTTGAAGAGCGTGATCTGCTGAATACCAGCATTGTTGCGGCTATCAATGAAGCGGCGGGGCCTTGGGGAATTCAGGTTCTACGTTATGAAATTAAAGACATCATTCCGCCACATTCTGTTATGGAAGCGATGGAAGCTCAGATGAAAGCGGAACGTGTAAAACGTGCGCAAATCTTAGAATCTGAAGGTGATCGCCAAGCCGCAATTAACCGCGCGGAAGGTGAAAAGGCTTCTGTGGTTCTTGCTGCACAAGCGGATAAAGAAGAGCAAGTGTTGCGCGCGGAAGGTGAAGCGAAGGCGATTGTTGCGGTTGCCTCGGCTCAAGCGGAAGCGCTTCGTCAAGTGGGTGAAGCTGCGGCGACAGAAGATGGTCAAAAGGCGATTCAGTTAGACCTTGCTTCGAAAGCGATTGAAGCTAAGCGTGCGATTGCGAAAGAGTCTTCTGTTGTCTTGCTACCTGATGGTTCAACGGAAGCGTCTTCTGTTGTTGCTCAGGCAATGACGATTATCCAGCAAATGTCGAAAGGTAGCTAAAGATGGAATTCTTTACTAATAATCTGGCTGAGAGTTTTTTTATTGTCGGTTTGATTTTATTGGTGATTGAAGTGGCGGTATTAGGCTTTTCAACTTTCGTGCTGTTTTTTGTTGGCTTGGCTGCGATGGCCACAGGCGCGCTTTTGTTCATTGGTGCTTTGCCGAATAACGCATTGAGTGCTTGGATGTGTACAGGTGTTTTGACCTTGATCGCTGCGGCATTATTGTGGCGACCTTTGAAGCGAATGCAGTCTTCCGTTAGTACTCAAAAAGCCAAGAGTGACTTTGTTGGTCATCGGTTTATATTGCAAGACGATGTGTCGGCGACAAAATCCCCTAAGCATCAGTATTCTGGTGTGGAATGGTCTTTGATCAGTGTTGAAGAGATTGAAGCGGGCACGCGAGTGGAAGTCACAGAAGCGGAAGTGGGCGCTTTTCACATTAAAGCGGTTGCAGAGTAACGATACGCTCTTGTTATCACGTTTTTCAGTAGGAAAGTGTTTTCAGCTTTAATCTACTGTTACGTATAAAAAGAGAATAACAATGCCGAACGTCTAGAAGATGTTCGGCATTTTTTTTACAAAAAGATACGTTTAAGAAAGCTTCGTACAAAAAGATACTTTTAGTTGTACCAAGGTACAGTAGAGCGTTTTTCAGTATTTCCTTATCTTGTGATGTATTAGCGAATCTATCTCGTCTTAATTACATTTGAGCAGGAAGTAGTAAAAAATGAGTGATAGCCAAGTGCCGTTTTCCACCTTAGGTGCGCCAGTCGGCCATGTTGCCAAGTCGAGTGGTTTGGTAAAAGTTGAGTCGATTGGGCAGGAAGAGCGATTAGTCAAAGAAGGTTGGCCTGTTTTTTTTGGTGAAACGGTTGTTACCAACAGCACTTCTTCTGTGATCATCGCTTTTAATAATGGCGAAGAAATTGTGATGGGGCCTCGTTCTTCTATTGAAGTGAGTGATGAGCTTTTTCTTATTGAGTCTGTAGCAAGCCCGCAAGTTGATCCAACGGAATCTATCGATGCCTTACAGGAGGCTATTTTAGCGGGTGCCGATCCAAGTCTTATTCAAGAAGCGCCAGCGGCCGGTGAAGACGTCATCGAAGGCCAACATCGAATAGATGTTGCGATTGAGCGCAATAATGAAGGTGCGTTACCCAGTTATGGCTACGATACAGACCGTGGCTTCCTTAGCGCTGATGCTCTTGAGCCGCGTCTGATTACATCCAATGGCTCTGAAGACAGTGTGATAGACAAGAGTATTGGCAGCGTTGCATTTTCAGTTGAAAGTGCTGGTGTTGATGGTGTTTATAATGCATTAGAGCTTGGTGCTGATAACCTTGTTTCATTGACGATGTCCGTTGATGGCTCAAATGTTGGCGACACATTGACTTACTCTGTTGATGGTGGCGAACCAGTCGTGGTTGTTTTAACCGAAGAAGATATTGAAAACGGTGTGGTCATTGAACTTGCTCCGAGCAGCTCTGTGTCTGCAAGTCTTTCCGATGACGCTGGTAATGCATCTGAAACCGGTCGTTTTGTTGTTCCTAGTTCAGATACCGTGCCCGAAGCTGGAACCGTTATTGTCGATGCAATTACTGCTGATGATGTGATCAATGGCGCAGAAAGTACGACAACCAATATTCTTGTAACGGGAACGGCAACAGGTGGAGACATTTCAGAAAACGATCAAGTAAATTTGGTCATCAATGGCACGACTTATACAACGAATGTTGCCTCCGAC
>CALLIL010000100.1 GCA_938009755.1 uncultured Marinomonas sp. | reverse complement strand
AGGTACAATCATCGGTGTAACAACCCTAGTACCAATTTTGTCATTCGGATCTTCGGGGTTTTTCTTGTTACTGAAGAATCCGCCTTTCGTTGCTAAGCCAAGATGAGATGCTTTGACGTTACTTTCAAGAGCGCTACTTTTCCCCGCACTCCATCTTTGCATGTTCATCAGCTCGACAATAGCGCTGTTAGACTGTAGGCCAGCTTTGAAATCATTATCGTTCAAGATGGGAACAACTGTATCGAGAAATTTTTTCAAATCTTCATTAGATGTCGCACGGTCGTACGGTTCGTTGTCTTGTACATTTCGATAGCTTCGATTGGCCAAGAATGAAATCTTTACTACTTCCTCACCCTCTCTTAGCATTGCACGAACCATAACGTCTTTACCTGACTCCCATTGTGCATTGATGTAGCTTTTTACTTCTTCCGCGCTTTCCGCGTAGGCCCCACCAAAATGATCTTCTTTTTGCAGAGCATCGCCAACAGAAACAAACGAGCTGTTTATTGTCTGACCGCCTGTGAACTTGCGACCCTCAAATACACGCACTTGGTCATAGCCACTCATTGATTTAGCAGCAAAGCCATATCCAACGATAGTTTGCGTGCTCTTTGTTTGGTTTCTCTGCTCGGTTACATTGTCAGGCGTTTGTGCGTAGTAACTTCGAAATAAATCTGGGTCATCTCGGTCTGCATAGGCGTTTTCAAATATGATCACATCGCCTGCACGCGTGGCCTGCCTAATCTCTGGCATGCCTCGCTTGCCCTGGCCCTCGTGTTTTACAAGCTCGACCCTTACTTCTTTATCGTTTAGCAGGTTCCTGGCAACAGCTAATAGCTTGCCTTCCACTTCCTCGTAACGAATAAGAGAGACCGGTAGGCTAATACCATCATCTACCCTACTTTGTGCTGCTTTAATAGTTTCTTGCGCACTACCAAATAACGACTTTAAATTGCTCATAGTAACCTCATCATCACCAGATTTAGGACATCAAATGATATATCCTTTCTATATGTCAATAGGATATTAGCGAACGATTATCAGAATTGCAACTAAGTGATGGCGAAATCATCTTCAACGGTTGAAGATTTTAGAGCTTTGCTAATGTGAGGCGTGGATGCTCTTTTCTTATAAGTCCTCTTTTGAGGGTCGTTGCGTTGCCGATAATAGTAATGGATTTTTTGGCACGCGTTATTGCCGTTAAGAGTGAGCGCTTCGTGATCATGTGTGAGTAAGTGTCATCTAGTAGAAGGACAACGTGATCGTACTCACTTCCTTGAGATTTATGAACCGTCAGGCAGTATGCCAAACTGATATTTGAAATAGACTTACCAACCAACATTTGTGCTCTTCCCTGTACATCAATCCAAACTCTACTCCCGCTATCAGATACCTTTGTGACGTATCCTGCATCACCTTTCGCAAAATATTTCATGTTACTATCAACTATGATTTTGTCTCCAACGGCATAACCCTGTCTCCCCTCTCCTACAACAGAATGAAAGAGGCTGTTTACGTAATCTGCCCCAATCTTCCCCTTATAGGTCAATGCAAGAAATTGGATATCATTGATTGGATCACACTGAGCTGCATCTGACATTCTTGTGACCACTTCCAGTAGTCTTTGACCTTCTGCTGATGACGGTGACTTAATAAGAAAGACGCCCTCCCCTTTTAACTGAAATTCCTTTTTGTTATTGATGATAGACCGCGCGACGGCATTGAGGTGTGCTGATGGACTTCTATGGGGATGGGCAAGTTGTTGTGTTTTTGTTCCCAGAATTATCAAATCATTAACGACATCTCCCGGTTCGATACTCAGAAGCTGATTTTCGTCTCCCACAAAAACAACCTTCGCAAAGCTGCCAGCTGCCGCTAACACTTTTGCCAATAGATCACTTCCTAACAAACTTACCTCGTCTACAACGATAATTTTATGTGGTAGCCGCTTTCCATCAGAAAACACGTAACTCTCCGTGTATGGATTAAACCCAAGACCTTTGTGGATTGTTACGCTTGGTATAATAACTCGCTCGGCTTCTCTAACTGTTGCTCTTACTGCCGCCTTATTAGTCGGAGCCAACAATAACACCTCAGTTTCCGATATACATTTCTCGTCTACCAGCGCTTTAAGGAACCACTGTATAAGCTTAGTTTTGCCGCTCCCAGGTAGCCCCCTCAAAAGATAAGTGCTGTTACCTAGCATTTCGTGTACTGCATCGAGTTGCTCTGAAACTAATCCAGCTTTTGATAAAGATCCGATAACTGAGTTTATTTTGGACTGGCATAATACTTCTACAAAATCAGGTGCTTCATTAATTCTTCTCAAGTCACTTTCTATGCTTTTTTCGGCCTCCAGAAGCCGCTTTGGAAAGATAGCTCTGCTCTCTAAGGTTAAGTCACAATTCGATACCAAATCGTCAATAACCGTATCAAGTAACTGTGGATCTGTAATGCCACAGTCAAACATATACTGTTCGATAGTCTCTAGCGAAACACAGGTCGAACCAAGATTATTAGCTCCCTGGCACATTCTCTGAATACTCATAGACAGCATAAATGCATCTTTAAACACAAAATTATTACAATTAACAAACGCTGCCCATTCCTCGGAATTGCCCAAATTTAAAAGTCTTGGTTCAGCGTAACGCGAGGCCAACAAAGGCTCGACCTTACCCTCAAGGATCATATCCAAACGCTTTTCAAGTTCGCTCACAGTATCCTATTTAAATATTGTTTGGCTATTATTGGTTGATGTTATCGTAGAACCTTCATATAATCTAGTTGCGCAACTCGGCACCGTAGTTGATTTTCTAACGGGTGCTTATTAAATGAATTTAAACCAACAGCTTGCCGCTGACACAGGTCTTGGTAAAAGGCCAATTAGTACTTTCCTGAGCGGCTTTTGCGACATTCTTCTCAAGGCTGCTGATCAAGGTATCGCGAAAACGCCTTTGTTTAAGCTCACCCGCTCGCGGGCAAGTGGATACAAACCAGGCATGAACCCAAGTTCGCGGTTGCAATCGTCAGTTAACTTGATGCCTGTAAATGACGAACTCATACACTTGATTTCAAATGACCTAGAAATTTCATGTGGTGAAGCAGAAACGCTTTTAATCGGTCTGATGCATGTTGCAAAAAATAGGCTTGTAAGAGAGGGTGTCTTCGAAATTCCAAACACAATCAAGCTTTCCACCAAAGAAAATGGTGTGATCCGAATCTCTTCAATGGACAACATAAAAAAAGCGTCAGCGAGTGTAAAAGATGTGAGCCCAAAATCTTCAACGGTTGAAGATTCGAAGTAGGAGCGTGAAATGGACTACATTGAAACACAAGAGTACCTAGAAAAAGCAAAACATAGCAGCCAACACGGCTATCAAACATAAAAAAACAAAGCAAAACGAAGTAACACGGCCAACAGTAACCAACACCAGAAAAAAGAAGAATATAAACTAGCAAACCAAGACCGGCAAGTGGCCTGAAATCGAAGCACTACAACGGCACGTAGTATGCAGCCTCCTGACGAACAAACACCTGTTCGCCTGTCAAAATCAAGCCCTATCCAACCACTGATTACAAACTCGTCACTGTTCAAGAGACTTCATACCGACAGTAGCTCGCACCCTTCATAA
>CALLIL010000099.1 GCA_938009755.1 uncultured Marinomonas sp. | reverse complement strand
ATACGATAAAGATTTTGTTGAAAATCGAACCACCGGCTTTGATGAATGGTCCGATTACGTGATGGGTGTTAGCGATGGTGTGGAAAAAACACCGGAATGGGCGGCCGAAGAGACTGGTGTACCAGCGCGTGAGATTCGCGCGTTAGCAAGAGAGTGGGGCAATAAAAAAGTCTATCTTGGTGCGGGCGGCTTAGGTGGTGGATTTGGCGGTGCTTGTCGTTCAGCGACGGGGTCACAATGGGCTCGCATGATGATTATCTTAATGGGCATGCAAGGTCTGGGTAAACCAGGTGTTAACTTTGGCAATCTGCAACAAGGTGCACCATTGGATTATACTTTCTGGTTCCCGGGCTATGCCGAAGGTGGTATTTCAGGTGATTTGAATTTCACTGGATCTGCGCTTAATACCTACTCACGTATGCCGCATGTATTAAGTATGAATACCAGCAAGCAATCGATCCCGCGCATTCAGTTGCCTGAAGCGATTTTGGAGGGTAAAACTGAAGGTTACTTAACCGACCCAACCTCGATGACCGGTCAATTCTTGTCGTTTAAGTATCCAACGCCGGGACATTCTAAAATCCAAATTTTATATAAGTATGGTGGCGCGTCTTTAGGCACCATGAATAATACAAATCGCTGGGTGAAAATGTATCAGTCAGAAAACTTGCCATTTGTGGTGAGTCAATCTATTTGGTTTGAAGGTGAAACTAAATTTGCTGACGTTATCTTGCCAGCGTGTACCAACTTTGAGCGCGATGATATTGGTGAATGGACAGCGGCTGGTGGCTATGGCCATCAGTTCTATAATCAAGTCAATCATCGAATTGTTGCCTTGCAAAATAAGTGTATAGAACCCTTGGGTGAATCGAAGTCTGATTATCAAATTTTCTATGAGCTGGCCAAACGCATGGGCTTGGGTTTATATTTTACCGAAGGCTGCTCTGAGATTGATTGGGTTAAACGAATGTTTGATGCCTCGGATGTCTCAGATATGGTGTCCTGGGGTAAATTTCGTAAGAAAGGGTATTACATGGTGCCACCAGATTCGCCAAAAGGTCGGGCTCCGACTGCCTTTAAGTGGTTTTACGAAGGTCGTAAAAAAGACGTACCTGAACCGCATCCTTTGCCAGGTGACTATGGTGAGGAGTATTTAGAAGGCTTGCAAACTCAGTCCGGTAAAATTGAGTTCGTGCCAGAAACACTGAAAAAATTTGATGACCCTGAACGACCACCGGTAAATAAATATATGCCGAGTTGGGAGGGCTTAGGGACCGCTAATTTAGTCAAGAAATACCCAATTCAATTGTTATCACCTCATTCACGATATAGCTTCCATACTCTAGGCGATGGCAAGAACAGTGTGATAAACGATATTCATGATCATCGTACATTGATAGATGGGCATTACTATTGGCTGGCTAGAGTTAATCCTGCCGATGCGACACCGCGAGGCATTAAAACCAATGATTTAATTCGTTTACATAATGATCGAGGTTCAGTGATTTGTGCTGCATGGGTTACCGAGCGAGTGCGTCCAGGCGTGTTATGCGCAATGGAATCTTCGGCCGTATATGACCCAATGGGTAATCCTGGTAAATCAGCTGATCGTGGTGGTTGTGTAAATCAATTAACCAACCATCGTTCGCAATCAAAGAAGTCATCGTCGATGGCACCCAATGCATGTCTAATTGAAGTTGAAATTTGGGATGGTTCGAATTATGAAAAAAATGATGACACACCACCAGTCGAAGAATTAGAGACTGAGGAGACAACCGTATGAGTAAGTGGAACATGATTGTCGACGTGCAAAAGTGTAATAATTGTTACAACTGTTTTGTAGGCACCAAAGATGAATACGTTGATAACGAATTCAAAGGATATACAGCTCCGCAGCCACTGCATGGTCACGAATGGGTTGATATGAAACGCGCAGAAGGCGGGCAGTACCCAATGGTGGAAGCGCAGTTTAGACCAGAGATGTGTAACCATTGCGATGATGCGCCTTGTATGAAAGTTGCCAAAAACGGGGCGATTAAGAAACGAGCTGATGGTATTGTGATTATTGATCCAATTAAATCAAAAGGCCAAAAAGAGATTGTGGATGCCTGTCCTTACAATGCTGTTTTTTGGAATGAAGAATTAGAAATCCCTCAAGCATGGCCGTTTGATGCGCATTTGCTCGACAGCGGTTGGGAAAAAACAAAACTTGAAACAGTGTGTCCGACCGATGTGTTTCGATCGCTTAAGGTCAGCGATCAAGAAATGGCTAAAATTGTTAAAGAAGAAGGCTTAAAGCCGCGAGAAACGTCAGATGGGAGTAACCCTAAGCCAAGGGTTTATTATAAAAATGATTTTGTCTTCACTAGCGTATTTGTTGGTGGCTCTGTTGCCTCACAAAACGATGGTATTGAAGACTGTGTGCAAGGCGCAGCTGTGAGTTTATTTCAAGATGGTAAAGAGCTTGGTCGAGCAGAAACAGATGCGTTTGGCGATTTTAAAATCACTAACTTGTCTAAAGGGTTAGGTAAGGTTACGGTAAAAATTGACCACAACAGCAAGAATCAATCTGTTGATGTTGAAGTCGATGAAAGTCTGTATATTGGTTGTATAACAATTTAAACCACAACTACATTTTACCCACTATGATACCAGTAGATTCTTTTGATCTTAGCAATGGCGCTGTCATTCTTCGCCTAGCCTGCGCATTATTTTTTATTCCGCATATGTACTTTAAAGCAGTCGGTAATCCACCGCCAGCAAGTAAGACATTTATCGATGCGGGTTACCCTAAACCATTATTGTTTGTTCGCCTTGCATTAATTGTAGAGTTCATTGCTTGTGTCGCATTATTTTTAAATATCTATACACAATACATTGCCTTAGTTGTCGCGGCAGTATTGTCTGTTGCCGTCGTCACACTTTATTTCGCAAACGGCAAACAATTTCTTTGGTTATGGGTCAAAGGCGGCTGTGAATATCCAGCCTTTTGGGCAGTCATGTGTATCGTATTGTCCATGCTTTATTGGCAATAAAGTCTTTTTAGAACATAGGTGCTTTTTGGTTTAGCGCATTAATGACAAATTATGTATAGCGTCTTCGTCGCCTTGTTCGGCCGCTTGCGTATACCAATAGATTGCTAGTTCATCATCTTCTGGTACGCCTTCACCTTCATCATACATAAGAGCTAAATTAAACTGTGCAGCAGGATCGCCTTGTTCTGCCGACTGTGTATACCAATAAATTGCTTGTTTATCATCTATTGGAACACCTTCACCTTCATCATACATAATCGCTAAATTGTACTGTGCTGATGAATGTCCTAGTTGTGCCGCTTTCGTATACCAGTACATGGCTTGTTGATTATCTTCAGCAATACCATCGCCTTGGTCGTACATAATGGCTAAGTTGTACTGCGCAGAGGTATGATCTTGTTCTGCCGCTTGCGTGTACCACTGGATCGCTTGTTGATTATCTTCTGTTATACCTTCACCTTCATCATACATATGAGCGAGATTGTACTGTGATGATGCGTCCCCTTGCTCAGCTGCTTTTGTATACCAAGAAATGGCTTGTTGGTTATCCTCAGGCGTGCCTTCACCATTGTCATGCATATAAGCCAAACTATATTGAGCCTCAATATGCCCGAGTTCAGCTGCTTTTAGATACCATTTAATCGCGGTTGTTTCGTTTTCTTCAACCCCTTCGCCGTAATAGTATTGCTCACCTTTTTGATAAAGCGCATCTGCATCATTATTGTCCTGCGCATACGTTGGAAAACTAAATAAGGTGATTAATAAGGCCAGATAAAACTGATGTTTGAAGATTCGCATAGATTAAAATTTTTGGAATGTGAGTTAGTAGAACGGAAAAGTAGTTTTGAGTTTAATACTAAATGGCAATTTTATCTAACCATTTCGTGAGTTTTATCTGTTTGTTTCTCTGTCTCTAACTATCTGATTTTAAGTCTAAAATAGGCCTTAATCGACAAGGTTGATTTTGTTATAGTGGCGGCAACGTTTTTATTTCAGATAGCCCGATCAATAGCGAAAATGATTTCCAATCCTATTCTTAAAATGGTTTGCGCCTTAAATAAAATAATTACCCTATCGACGCTTCTATTTTGCTTCGCTTGTAATTCCTTAGCGACAGCTGAAGATTCAATACTCGATTTTATGCCAAGTATTACTGCAGGGATTACCATACTACCAAAACCGATTGATTTTAAAGTTGTCTATCCTTCTATTCAAAGCGGCTCTGAATATGTGATTAATACCAGCGAGTGGAATATTCCAATTAACGGCACAAATGCAATCAAGACAACTGATAATTTACAAGCGGCTATTGATGAGGCCGCTGAACTAGGGTTTACCAAGGTTGTGATTCCAACTGGTCGTTATCTTATTGGTAAATACGGTAATGATATTTATCAATCGGGAATAGATCTGCACAGTAATACTGAATACGTTTTGAGTAACGGTACAACGATTGAGATGGTTACTAATAATAAGTGGAATTATTGTGTATTACGAATTCAAGGCCAAAACGATGTAACAGTGAGTGGTGGCACAATTAAAGGAGATCGAAGTACTCATATCTATACGCCAAGACCTTCTGATGGTGCGACTGCGCACGATGAAGGGCATGGTATCTGCGTTTGGGGCGAAAGTGAACGTGTGCTGATTAAAGATATGAGGATACATAGCCTTACAGGTGATGGGTCATTATTACTAAGTTCTAAAGATGTTAGATATATCAATAATGAAATTTACAATAACCGACGCCAAGGTGTTTCAGTCGTCGGCGGCATCCGAGTTGCCATTGAAGATAACGAAATTCACCATATACGCGGCACTTCTCCGCAATTTGGTGTAGATATAGAAGGCGCAGGTAGAGAAGATCGAGATATCTTGATTCGTAATAATGATTTTCATCACAATCGTGGTGGCGATATCGTAAATACCAGTGGAAAAAATGTGTTTATTGTTAATAACGTAATGGATCAAGGTGCCGAAGGGATTGACTTTCGATATATCGATGGACCAATCGTTACTTGGGAGAAAACAGATAATGTAATAGTTGGGAATGAAATCACCATGTATAACGGCTCATTCAATGGGCGGCTTGGTTATATTCAATATTCAGGCGGCAATGATAATAACCCAGCGATAACTTATATACATAATAACGTTTGCCACAATTGCGGAATGTATATGTATCGTGCTGAAGGTGCGGATATTAGGAATAATAAATTTTATGGTTATTTTTTAGCTTTGTCTCATTTCAGCAACGTTACCCTTGTTGATAATTTAGTGACTTACTCACCGGATGGTCCACGTTACTGTTGGTCCTATCGCTTCAATAATGTACTTGGGGTTGCCAGTGGAAATTTTATCGAAGATCAAGCCGCTAACATTCCTTTATCTGAAACTGTGCCGCATACCTTGCAATGTGTTTTAAACGGTTTTTGATTATAAAAACTGTAAAGTTGTGGGATAATTTTGTATTAAATAAATCAAACCAATAAAAGGGACTTTAAATGAATCTAATTTATAAAAATGAAAAAACGCTATTTGCATTAGCGGCTGTTTTATCTGCATTGTTTTGGATTGTATTAACATTAAGCACTTTTGGTGTTATTTGGGTTTTTTTGTTGTTTGGGTATTTGTTTTTCTTATTTTTTTTCGATGCATCTCTCTTTCTTTGCTTTCGATCTCAAACGTAGGAGATGGTGCCCCTCCTCAGCGATCTTCTGGCACAGCTGAAGTGATACAATCAATCCCTGCGTCTTCGCGGTGCCGCTGGTTGCTTAGCTGTTAGCCCTGTTAGCACCGCACTCCCGACATGAGGAAAAAGCACTTGGAGTTAGACTAGAATAATTTTAGGAACTGGAAATGGATTAAAGTAAAACACAAAACATAAACTAAACCACAAGCTCGTTCGGGACGATCGGTGTTACTCTTGCCGAGCCATACTTGCGTGGTGGCTAATTGTTTATTTTACGAAGTTTCCAAAGAGCTGTTCTTTCCTTTTTCAACGTGAGATACCCCCGGGATACAAGCCAACCCCCGCCGATGCTGTCCCCTAATCTGTCCCCGAACTGCCTTGTTTTCCGTCTCAATTGTCCTGTGTGTCTGCGGTCAGATTGTTTTGCGTTTGTAGCGCCCCCCC
>CALLIL010000098.1 GCA_938009755.1 uncultured Marinomonas sp. | reverse complement strand
GCAAGAGTACGTACAAACTTGCTTGTTGCGCCCTGAATAACACTCATCAGTTTCGCAATAGCTTCTTCGTATGTAGGCAGTGTTGCCAAACGATCAATGTCGCCAGCTGGGATCAACTCACCGTTGAACGCCAACGCCTTTACTTCGAACTCTTTATTATCTTTCGCAAACGTTTTCAACAAACGAGCAGCCGCACCTGGGTGTTCGTTAGAGAAAGCAATTAACGTAGGACCAACAAAGCTCTCAGTTAGACATTCGAAGTCAGTGCCTTCAACTGCACGGCGAGCCAAGGTATTACGTACAACACGTACATAAACACCTGCTTCACGCGCTTCTTTACGAAGTGCGGTCATGCTGCCCACGGTAACACCGCGAGAATCAGCCACGACTGCAGACAACGCAGTTTTAGCAACTTCGCTAACTTCGGCGACAATGGCTTTTTTGTCTTCTAGACCTAATGCCATTGGTTTTCTCCTGGATTAGCAGGGAATAAATTCCCCTATTTTTTACCAACTCTTCGATAAATCGAAGTACTTGCTGGTGAGTTAGATCCAGTTAATCTGAATCGGGCCACACCATCTGCGCAGGATAAATATTTCTCAATATTTCATTAAACCTTAAAAGGTTCCTGCGGTCTTTGACGACCTACTCAACAATCTAATGTTGGCAGACCCCAAAGCGCATGATTCAGAAGCTTACTTAGCTGAGCTAAGCGCACCTAAATCAATTAATAGACCAGGTCCCATTGTAGAAGACAAAGTCACTTTTTTCAGGAAGACACCTTTCGCTGAAGCTGGTTTAGCACGACGCAAGTCAGCCAACAATGCTTCAAGGTTGCCTTTGATAGATTCAGCTGTGAATTCGATTGAACCAATCGCAGCATGAATAATACCGTTCTTATCTGTGCGGTAGCGAGCTTGACCTGCTTTTGCATTTTTAACTGCAGTAGCAACATCAGGCGTTACTGTGCCAACTTTAGGGTTAGGCATAAGACCACGAGGACCCAAAACCTGACCCAACTGACCAACGATGCGCATAGCGTCTGGTGATGCGATAACCACATCAAAGTTCAGATCGCCGCCCTTCATTTGCTCAGCCAAATCTTCAAAGCCAACAACATCTGCGCCAGCTTCTTTCGCTGCTTCTGCATTAGCACCTTGTGCAAACACAGCAACACGAACATCTTTACCTGCACCATGAGGCAATACAGTAGAACCACGAACAACCTGATCAGATTTACGTGGATCAACACCTAGGTTCACAGATACGTCAACAGACTCTTTAAATTTAACAGTAGAAAGCTCTGACAAAAGAGCAACAGCTTCTTCCACAGAATACAATTTAGTTGCTTCTACTTTTTCCGCGATCAAACGAGCGCGTTTAGTTAGCTTAGCCATTAGTTCACACCCTCAACTTCTAGACCCATAGCGCGAGCACTACCAGCGATAGTACGAACCGCTGCATCCATATCAGAAGCAGTCAAATCAGCTTGCTTCGCAACAACGATCTCTTCAAGCTGAGCACGAGTAACCGTACCAACTTTCTGAGTGTTTGGACGAGGAGAACCACTCTTTAGGCCAGCTGCTTTTTTAAGCAACACAGACGCTGGAGTAGATTTTGTTTCGAATGTAAAACTACGGTCACTGTATACAGTAATAATTACTGGCGTAGGAAGACCTGGCTCAACACCTTGAGTCTTCGCGTTAAACGCTTTACAGAATTCCATGATGTTCACACCATGCTGACCAAGTGCTGGACCAACTGGTGGACTTGGGTTCGCTTGACCCGCTTTAACTTGTAGCTTGATATAAGCTTGGACTTTCTTAGCCATTTTTCAACTCCAAATGGGTCACGGCCGTAAGGCTACCCGTTCAACAAAATCAGGCTTTTTCAACCTGACTAAATTCCAAATCAACTGGTGTAGAGCGCCCAAAAATAAGCACAGCCACTTTGATTCGGCTTTTATCATAATCCACTTCTTCAACAACACCATTGAAATCAGCAAACGGCCCTTCATTAACACGAACCACTTCACCCACTTCAAACAATGTTTTAGGACGCGGCTTATCAACCCCATCACTAACACGTTGTAGAATTGCATCCGCTTCGCGAGTCGTAATTGGTGATGGCTTGTCCGCCGTACCACCAATAAAACCTAACACGCGAGACGTACCTTTAACCAAATGCCAAGAGTCGTCGTTCATATCCATCTGAACCAATACATAGCCCGGATAGAACTTTCTTTCGCTCTTGCGCTTTTTGCCTTCTCGAATTTCAACCACTTCTTCGGTTGGAACCAAGATCTCGCCAAAATTATCTTCTTGCCCCATAACCTGCACTCGCTCTAATAGCGAACGCATTACGTGCTTTTCGTACCCTGAGTACGCCTGTACTACATACCATCGTTTGGTCACGAGCAACTCCTAACTAATTACAGAGGAAACGACCCAACCAAGGAACGAATCCACGCCCCACAGTACGAGAGACATAAAAAGAACAACCGCCAACACTATCAAGGTTGTTTGCACTGTTTCCTGTCTTGTTGGCCACACGACTCTACGAATCTCAGCTTTAGCTTCTTTAGCCAAAGTAAAGAAAGATTTACCTTTCGCAGTTTGTAATGCCACAAAACCAGCAACCACAGTCAACACTAAGATAGCCATCAAGCGATACAATAGTGACTCAGCAGAATAGTAGTTATTACCAATCACGCCTACCGCAACCAGCAGAACAACAATTGCCCACTTAAACACATCTCCGCGAGATGCTTGAGCTTCATTACTCGAACTCATACTTCAGGTGATCCCTAAACATAGAAATAGGATACGAAAGATGGCAGGCCAAGAGGGACTCGAACCCCCAACAGCTGGTTTTGGAAACCAGTGCTCTACCAATTGAACTATTGGCCTACATTCGTATGGGCGGAGGATGATACCTAAACATGCAATCACTTGCAAGGGTATCTGCCCAAAAAACAGACAATAAAAAAGGCGGATAATCCACCTGTCTTTTGCATTGAAATAGCTGGAGCTCATGAGCAGATTTGAACTGCCGACCTCACCCTTACCAAGGGTGTGCTCTACCAACTGAGCTACATGAGCATTGGAGCGGGTAGCGGGAATCGAACCCGCATATTCAGCTTGGAAGGCTGACGTTCTACCACTGAACTATACCCGCAAATGGTGGAGGGAGGTGGATTCGAACCACCGAAACTTTCGTGGCAGATTTACAATCTGCTCCCTTTGGCCACTCGGGAACCCCTCCACGTACTCATTGCTACAACGCAACACCCCAAAAGGTGGGAGCCATTATATGAATCGACTCATCAATTGCAAGCACTAGCAGGGATTTTTTTCTAATTTTATCATCATCTTGCTAAGATCAAGCCGAGAAACAAAAAGAGACCAGTCTTTTTCACTCACAGGTTGCTCCACATCTATAATTTCTAGAGGGACTTTTCTCACATGATCATAAATATTCACATCGTAACCAGACTTTTCCTGAATTTGAGAACCAGCCACTTCCGCCCTTTCTTTTGAAGAAAACAATCCAAGCGAAATGCGGTTTTTCATCTCACCTCGATTAATCACAAAACTGTCAATAGACTTGGCAGACAACGAACTCACGATACGCTTCGCAGCCTCCGGAGACGCTTGCGCTGAAATATACAACCAAAATCGAGGGCGATTGCCCGTTGAGGTCTTTTCTTGATAACCCCATTTCATCGCTGCTAAAGCATTAGTAACGAAAACTTTATCCGACTTCCTTTCTATTTCAATTCGAGGGCAAAGAAAACTCACTTTATCGCTCACAGCACCATCAATCACATTATTAAGCGCAACTTCTAAACTTTCATTCGAAGTCGCTGCCCCAGCACGATAATCACCCTGAGGAACCGCTGTTTCTTCTGATAGTAAGTGTATTTTTTCACTCACTGGCGGCCCATAAACTGATTCAACAACCTTTCTTTGCTGACCTCCAGAAACGTTATGCCATCCAAAAAACGCCATATTCAGCAACACAACAGTAAAGAATAACCACTTCATTTATTGCCTCTTATCTGTTCATCACCCACTAATTTTGCCCCCAAGGCGACAAGGTTTTCTTGATGTGTCCAAGGAATATCCAGCAAGCCCATTAATGTCTTAGCATCCCCACCAGTTATCAACCAAGTGTGATCAGCATACTGAGCATAGAGCCTTTCCAAAAAACCTAACGCCATTTCAAGACACCCCTCAGATACAGCTCTTGCAGTTGAATTTGGCAAACCTTCGCCTTGCACCACCTCTGTGACGTCATAACGAATGCGGGCGGTATTCGCCAGCAACGCCTTTTCCATCATGCCTAAGCCTGGAGCAATATACCCCCCCAAATGCCGCCCATTAAGATTGACTGCATCAAATTTAATCGCGGTGCCAGCATCAACCACAACCAAACCATTCTTAACAAAATGATAAGCACCGATAACACTCAACCAGCGGTCAACTCCTAAGCGCTTCGGTTCTTCATAGGCATTCATTACACCACAGGCTTCCATCGAACTCTCTAAGGTTACCCAACGACGGTCAGGAAAACACTGCTCAATACTTTCTCGTAGCGCAACATCTTGCTCTTCTGAACGAACACTCGCGAAATAAATTGCCTTCGGGTCACAATCTAGACACTCACTCAAACTCTGCCTAACCCAAAGGACACTTTCCTTATTGAAGGCCGTAAACTTCACGCTAGTATTTCCCGCGTCAATAACGAGCACATCAATTTCGACGGACACTGATTTCCCCTCCGTGTAAGGCTGTGACTTGACCATTTTCTTCTAACAATAAGGCACCTTTTTGATCGATACCTCGTGCTACTCCGCGTCGAATCGCCCCTACTGTATGCACATTCACAGATTGATTAAACAACACATCATGCGCTTGCCATTGATGTTGAAAGTGCCTCATTCCATTACCATCTTCAAACAATCGACAAACTTCCACCAACTCCTTGGTCAGTTCAGCCAAAATATAATTGCGACTAGGGTATTCTTTTAGGCGAGACGCCAAATCCGTCCAAGGCTGATCCACCTGAGACATAAAGGCATCATCCATTTCAACATTTAGCCCAATTCCAATCACCACATGGCAAACATCTTGATCTGCAACCATTTCCAGCAGTATGCCACATACTTTTTTTCCATCTATTTGAATATCATTCGGCCACTTTAAGCCAGGGTTTGGAATGCCGATTTTTTTTAGAACGCGGGCAACTGCGACACCAACAGCAAGACTCAATCCCTCAATCACGTTTAAGCCGCTTTCAAAACGCCATGCGAATGAAAGTGTTAGGTTTTTTGCCACACCAGACTCCCACTGACGTCCACGGCGACCTCGACCATTCGTTTGTCGCTCGGCCGCCACAAGTAAAGGCAAAGCCCCTTCTTGAGAAATAATATTTTTAGCGTCAGTGTTCGTTGACTCGGTTTCAAACTTTAATACAAGATCCACATTGTCAGGAAAGCCTTTTTCCGCCAATAACTCTTCAGACAATAGCTCCATTGGTGTTGGTAACCTGTACCCTCGCCCTTTCACCGAATGAACCACCACGCCAATCGATTCTAATTTTTTAAGTTTTTTCCAGACCGCTGCTCTGGTCACTCCCAGCACATTACCCAATGCTTCACCTGAGTGAAATTCATTATCACTAAGTAGAGCCAATACCGATTTCATTTTGTTATTCTCACTTAATAAAAGGCGTTCAATATAACCTAAGGTCTGGCTATACTAAGCCATCTGTCTCAATAGGCACAAATTCTTTGAAATGAAGATTGCACATTTAACTGCAGAAAAAGTACCTGCTCTTTGGTTTCCGTTAGTCAAAAAATTTTATCAAGCTTATTACCCTAGCGGAAAACCAAATAAAGCAGACCCCATTTGGGTCTTTAAAGATGAAGGTCGAATTGTAAGCGCAGTAAGACTCAAACAATTTCCTTCTTATCAATTGCTAACCGCTATGATTACGCTACCCGAACTACAAGGACAAGGGATAGGCTCACGCCTACTACAGTCCATAGCGCCTGCATTAAGCACCTTAGATTGCTATTGCTTCGCTTATTCTCACTTAACACACTTTTATCAAGGTAACGGTTTTGTCACCATAGAAATAAACGATCTACCTCACGAGTTGCGACAACGCTTTATCGCATACACATCGCAAGGCAGACAGTTGATACCAATGGAGTACATCGGCCCCACTAAAAACAAAAAAGCGCCAGTTGTTTAACTGACGCTTTTTTTGAAAAACCTAGATTCTGACTTACTTCAAATGCCCAGCATTATGAAGTGCTCTTTCTTCACCTAAGGGTGGATTCCATTGATACTGCCACGTTTCTGATAATGGTTGTCCATTGACTTCTAAATACACTCGCATATTTATTGGATTGGAAGTTTCATCTGGTGGCACCAAATCAAACATAACGCGATAACCATCAATAGAGTGCAATGGGCGAGCCGACTCTATCTCAACGTTACCTTGTGACGTATCAATTACTGCTTTCACTTCAGCATCTCGCCCCAACATCCCCAATACACCGCCAGAAAAATCGACCACAAAACGCTTACTGTAATAGTCTCGCTTTTTACCTATTACACCGCCAATCCCCGTAAATGTGTCCACTACTTGAGCCTTCGGTGAACTCACAGGAGGAAAGCTTCCCCAGTACATGTTATAGCTATAAAGCAACTCTTGGCCTGCCTCTACCGCTTGTTCTGGGTTCCAGAAAGCGACAATATTATCAAAGGTTTCATCCAAGGTTGGTATCTCTACCAACTGAACAGACCCCTTCCCCCAGTCACCAATCGGTTCAATCCACAAACTAGGGCGCTTTTCATAAAATACACCATCGTCTTGATAATGATCAAAGTTGCGATCACGCTGCATTAAACCAAAGCCTTTAGGGTTTTCATCACTGTAAGCATTAAATCTAAGGTTTTGTGGGTTCGCTAGCGGACGCCAAATCCACTCGCCATTACCAGTGTGCATCGCCAAGCCATCAGAATCATGAATTTCTGCACGCCAATCATAATGGGTTCGACGATCATTCTCCCCAATCATGTACATGCTCGTCATAGGTGCAACCCCTAAACGCTCAATAGATTTCCTTGGATAAATTGCGGAGTCCACTTTCATTTTAAACGGTTCACCCGGAGACATATCGAAACGATAGGCTCCTGTTACACTTGGAGAGTCCATTAGGGCATAAACCGTTACAACACCAGAATTTTCAGCGGGTTTCTCTAACCAAAAATGCGTAAAAATCGGAAACTCTTCTGGCTTAGGCAAAGCCGTATCAACCGCCAATCCCCTTGCAGACAAACCATATTGCATTTCACCACCCACAGCACGGAAATAACTAGCTCCTAGAAAAGCGACAACATCGCGCTGCCAATCAGTCGAAAACTGCATTCTAAAACCAGCAAAACCAAGATCTTCCGGTAACTTATCTCCATTTACCTCAGATTTTCCATAATCAAACATTGAAGACGAGTAAGGAATAGGAGTTGAGACACCATTATTTAGCTCATACATTTGAATAGGTGAATCAAAACCCAGACCTAAATGAAACATCCCAGCTCTGAATTCTGAATCATCCTCAGCCCACAGAGACGCTCCCTTATCAAACTGGATCTCTTGGTAATCATCCCAATCAAGACGCTTTAAATCGCTTGGTAACTCACCACGAGAACTTTCATAAGGATTCTCCGCCAGTTGCCTTGCTTGCCCCTTTAACCAAGCATAATCAAACAACTCTCCTTGCTGCTCTTTATTTGTTTCCGGCACTACCGCGCAGGCATTTAAACTGAATAACATAACAACAGTTAATAAAGAACGAGACACAAGCTTTTGAGCACTTAACGCCCGAAAAGAATACTGAAACCCCATAAACACACCTACCCTAACAAGCTAAAACTACTCACTATGTTAGCGAATAAGCCCCCTATAGAGTGTGAAGAGAGAGTAAATATTGTAGACATTCCCCTAATGAGAAAAGTAAAAAGCTGACACTACCTTTCTTGGCGCAGCAAACGAAGTGGATAAGTGCCTAATTTATTAACACTTAAAAGCAAACACTCTTCCTGAGCAGTTTTGTGGATAAATAGGCAATTTACCAAAAGGAGCTAAACAGCTCCTTTTTTGTATTTACACAAACGTATTTAAGGAGAAAACTTACGAGTCAATAGAGTGTCTTTGTAGCCATTTACGCAGACGCGTTGAGCTCGCGAAACAGGCGCAAGTAAATGGCAACCAAGACACTCGCATTTCCAAATTAAACCTTCCATTTCCTACAGACGAAAAAAAGCCCTGACAGCTTAGCTATCAGGGCTTTCTTAATGAGAAGCTTGACGACGACCTACTCTCACATGGGATCTCCCACACTACCATCGGCGATGGCGCTTTTCACTTCTGAGTTCGG
>CALLIL010000097.1 GCA_938009755.1 uncultured Marinomonas sp. | reverse complement strand
ATGATGGTCTGACCTTTTCTGAAGGGGATTTTATTAGCCTGATGGGAGCGAATGGTTGTGGTAAAACCACATTATTACACTCTATTTCGGGGTTATTAAAACCTATAAGTGGTGATATCTACTTAAATGATACAAGTTTATTGGCGCTTAAGCGCAAAGCCGTTGCTCAGCATCTCGCTTTATTACCTCAAGTTGCCGCCACTCCGGCAGGGCTAACAGCACGAGAACTGATTATGCAAGGGCGTTTCCCTTGGCAGAATTGGTGGCGTCAGTGGTCTCAAACGGATGAAATAGCAGTCAATGATGCTATTGACGTTACTCGAGTAGGGGATTACTTGGATTTGCCTCTGGAGCAGCTTTCAGGTGGCCAACGACAACGTTGTTGGATTGCTATGACCTTAGCGCAAGATACGCCTATTTTATTGCTGGATGAACCAACGACTTATTTGGATGTTGCCCATCAAGTCGAGTTGATGAATTTAATTGCCTCACTTAAATCCAAAGGGAAGACCATCATAGCGGTATTGCATGACCTTAATCAGGCAGCAACCTATTCTGATTATCTTGTCATGATGAAAGAGGGGGAAGTGTATACAAAAGGAAAGGTAAAAGACGTGTTCACTAAGGAAAATTTAAGCACGGTATTTGGTCTTGATGCCAATATAATTACTGACCCTTATCATGGAACACCTCTTGCTCTGCCAGTTGTGGAGCTGTCTGATCAAGATCCTCGTTCCCCATCCAAACTAATAACGAATGATGTTGGAAAAGCGAGCGACCTGTATGGCGTTGAATAAAGAAAGCCGTCATAAGGTGAAGAGTGTCCCTGTTGCTAAATTAACAGGTATTGCGTTGTTGTTATTGGCTATTGTTATCGCTTCATTTTGGCATCTTGGCTTAGGTGCTAAAAGTGTGGATTGGGCAACAATATGGCAGGCATTGGTTGCTTATAACCCGTTAGATTCAGATCAAGCGATTATACGAGAAAGTCGTCAGGCTCGTCTTATTGTAGCTTTATTTGTGGGGGCTGCATTAGCGTTGGCTGGCGTTATTATGCAAGCGATCAGTAACAACCCACTGGCTGATCCTGGTTTGTTAGGCATTAACAGCGGAGCGGCATTTTTTGTTGTGGCGAGTGTGCTGTTTTTACCTATGTTTGACTCACAGTATTTACCTATTTTTGCATTTTTAGGTGCTGGTATTGCGGCCATGCTCGTTATGTTGTTAAGCGGCTGGGAGCAAAATTCTGAACGTTTGGTATTGGCTGGTGTCGCTGTTACCGCTATGTTTGCCGCAATGACTGCCATCTTGCTTATTGTTGATCAACAAGGATTAGAGAAGCTACGACATTGGTTAACGGGCGCTATTGGTGCTTCTGATTTGAAAAAACTGTATTGGGTTTATCCCTATTTAATTGGTGCAATGGTTTTAAGTTTTACTCTGGTTCGCTCGCTAAATGCATTTCATTTAGGAACGCGTGTTGCAGAAGGGCTAGGTGTGAATGTTTTGTTGCTTAAAGTCAGTGGTTTAGTTTTGGTTGTGGTTTTGTCTGGTTCTGTTGTGGCGGTTGCTGGCCCTATTGGTTTTGTTGGATTGGTTGTACCGCATATGGCGCGTTTACTGGTTAGAAACAGTTATTTATGGTTGTTTTTATATGCTTTATTGATTGGGGCTTTATTGCTTATTCTCTCTGATATTGCAGCTCGAGTCGCTTTACGTCCTTATGAAATAAACACAGGGATAATCACTGCTTTTGTAGGTGCTCCAGTCTTTATTGTGCTTGTTCTAAGGAAAATGAGATGAGATACGCTGGTTTTTTACCTCGTTTTAAGACGCGTTTTTTGATGGTTAGCCCCTTTCCAGGAACCAGCTTTTATATACGTTCTAGTGACGCTTTTTGGTTAACCTTTTTCGGCGCTTTATTGGCTTTTATGCTCGTTTTAGGGGCGGCAACAGGCAGTTATCAACTGAGTCTAATGAAAAGCTGGCATATTATTGCTACACCAGAACCCGCGCCAGATAGATTGGTGCGTATTATCTGGGAGTTTCGTTTACCGCGCTTATTTGCGGCTGCCTTGTGCGGCGCTGCACTTTCGATAGCTGGCGTGATTTTACAATCTGTCACCCGTAATGCTTTAGCATCACCTGGTTTAATCGGCGTTGAAGCGGGAGCAAGCGTCACTATGTTGGTTTTTGTCGTGATGGCTCCTGGCATTATTCCTGCTTTTTGGTTACCTGTTTGCGCTATGCTTGGTGGTTTTTTGGTCGCCTCTTTTATATGGTCTTTGTCTTCGCTCTCTGGTTATTCGCCTATTCGGCTTGTGTTAATTGGTGTGGGGATTACATCCATGTTAAGTGCACTGTCTGAAATCTTAATTACTTATGGTGATATTGATTTAGTCGAGTCGGCACTTATGTGGCTTGGTGGGAGTTTACATCAAGTTTCTTGGTTGCAGGTTGATGTTATGGTGATGTGGCTAGTGGTTGCAGGGAGTTTGGCTTGGCTCTGCTTCAGGCAACTAAATCTGTTAGTACTAGGCGATAAAGTCGCTTTTTCACGAGGAGTAAATAATCGTTATATTGTGCCTTTCTTATTGTTACTTAGTGTGGCATTAACCTCTTCTTCCGTTGCTACAGCTGGAACATTAACGTTTGTCGGTTTGATTGCACCACATATTGCAAGACGTTTTTGTGCTGATCGTCACGGAGCATTGATCCCATTATCTGCCATTATTGGAGCTTGCTTGGTTGTATTGGGCGACACGCTAGGTAGAGCTGTTTTTGCACCATTACAGCTACCTGCAGGGCTGGTTCTTGTATTGGTTGGCGCACCCTATTTTATTTTGTTAATGAGTCGTCTACGTAAGGCGTAGCACTTTAAAGGAGAAAGGAATGAGAATGTTTAACGTATTAACTGCTTTTTCTATCAGTTTGATTGGTTTAGCCAGTGTTAATTTACACGCTGCTGAAACGCGTATTTTTGAAAATCAGTTTGGTCGTGTGGAGGTTCCTGTAAAGCCTCAATGTATTGTGTCGCTGCATGATTTTAGTTTGACTATTCAGTTGTTTGAATTAGGTGCTCGACCATGTGGTTCTGTGGCGCGTAAAAAATTGTGGTCTGAACCTTATTTTAGAGGAGTGGAACATCGTTTTAATACGGAAGAGCTGGTTTATGTTGGTAGTCATAAATCGCCAGATGAAGAAGTTATCTCTATTTTGGAACCAGATTTGATCGTTGGTCTACCTTTCCAGGAAAAATTAAAAGAGAAGCTTTCTTATATTGCTCCTACTGTTATTCTTCCAACAAAAAACAAATCAATAAAGGAATGGGCGAGTCAACTAGCGGACTTGTCTGGTGAGTCAGCGCGCTTCAAGGACCAGCAAGCAGAGTATGAATGGATTATCAGCGAGTTTAAGCGACTAGTGCCTGAACCTGAAAAAATTACAGTGACAACACTAGAGATTTATGAGGATAACTTCCAATTAATAGGCCGTGGCGGATTAGACGAAGTTATTGCAGATATGGGGCTTGGTCGACCTCAAGGCTATCTTGACGCTAAAAAAGGTATTAATTATAGCTTAGAGCGTATAAGTGATATGGATGCTGACATCATTATTGATACTTATGAGCCTTTATTAGACAGCCGAGAAGATACAAAAGAGTTTCGAGAGTCTGTTCAATGGAAGAGTTTGTTTGCAGTGCAAAACGATCAATTTTTATACTTTAATCGCAGTCGATATGGTGACACCATGGGTGGTTTAATCGGATCGGCTTATCTTCTTCTATCCCATATTGCTGAGCGTGAATTTAAAACACAAACGCCTCGCTCAGAAAATCATTAGGCCATTCACCCTACAAGACTTACTTTGATATTTTTTAGGTGTTTTGAAATGCTTTTAGGAAAAATATCAAAGTAGGTACGAGCTATACGCTTTCACTTCTTTTTAGTTCTTCAAGGGTGATGATGTGGCAGCTGCGCTTAATAAAACATCTCTTATTTAACTCGATTTTAGTAATAAAGTTTTTTAAACAAAGGAAAGGAGCCGTTTGGCTCCTTTCGATCGTCGTCTATTTATTCATAAAATCACGTAGAGAGACAGTTCTCAATCTTACCTAATGGTATGGTTTTTTTGCTTTTTAATTAGAGTTTGGGTTCGCCTGTTTTTAAAATTTTGAGTAGGTCTTGTCTCTCTAAGCTATTTTTCTGCGCTAGGTCTAATTGATATTGGTACTTTATGCTCCAGTCGGTTGATCTTGGCACAATAGGTGATAGGTCTGTTATAGCGCCTCGGGTGATTTTTAAATATGACTGAATGTTTTTTTCTTGGTCTATTAGGATGTTTTTGAGGGCTGTGGCGCTGCTGTGTCTTAGATGGAGTTTTAGTGTTTCATTTTGAGCTTCAAGTGCTGCGATTTTATCGACTTGTGCTTGAACGGTCGTTTGAAGCTTTGAGATGGCTTTATCTTGGTCTTCGTTCTTCTCTAAAACAGCAGGGTCTGTTTTATTGGAAGAGAGTAGTAAGTGCGTGATGATTGTAGAAGAGGTAATGCTCAAGGTAAAAGCCAGAACTGAAGCAAGCAGAACCGTTTTTAGTTTTGCTTTTGGTGCGTCGTCCTCGTGTTGATTATCGTCTTTTTTTTCTGCCATGTCATTTCCCTCCAGATTGTAAATACGATTAGTTTGTGACTAATGATGTTATTTGTCAAAGCTGGTTTATTTCTATCATTTTTATATGACATGTCGATGATCAAAAGTGATCAGAGGTTTTGTTTTTTTTTTAAGTCCACGTAAAATACGCGTAGGTTATTAGGGTGATTGAAATAACCTACTAAAATAGTCGGGTAAATACTTGATAGAAATAGTAGGTTTTGTGTACTATTCGCACTCAAAGAATAATCTAATTTGGATAGCTTATGCGCCTGACAACAAAAGGTCGTTATGCGGTAACTGCCATGCTCGACTTGGCGTTGCATTCGGATCACGGGCCTGTGTCTTTATCAGATATTTCAAATCGACAAGGAATATCTCTCTCTTATCTTGAGCAGTTATTTTCAAAGCTCCGAAAGAAATCATTGGTGACGAGTGTTAGAGGTCCCGGTGGTGGATATCGTCTTAGCCGCTCTAATAATGATATTTATGTGGCACAAATAGTAGACGCAGTGAATGAATCCGTAGACGCCACAGGTTGTAAAGGTCGTAGTGACTGTCAGGGCGGTACAACCTGTTTAACACATCATTTATGGTGCGATTTAAGCGATCAAATACACGATTTCTTGAATCAGATTAGTCTAGAGCAGCTTGTTCGACGTAACGATGTAAGGGAAGTCGCAGAGAGGCAAGGTTTTGAAAGCCGCCAACAGAATCTAGATAACGATAAGATTAGTGCGGCAATTGTTGATTAAGTAAAGAATAAAATTAGTAGAACTCAATGCGCTGATACTCAGTGTGTTTGTTCCTATAATGAGTGAGTTAATATATGACTGAGCAGATAGATAAGGCGCTGGCGAGAGAGTATGAAGCTGGTTTTGTATCTGATGTAGAATCAGAAACGTTTGAACCGGGTTTAGATGAAAGTGTCATTCGTCGCATTTCTCAAATGAAAAATGAGCCTGAATGGATGCTCGAATGGCGCTTAAGCGCTTTTCGTGAATGGCTAGAAATGGAAGAGCCTGATTGGGCGTTGGTTGACTACCCAAAAATAGATTTTCAAGCGATTTCTTATTACTCCGCACCAAAAAGTATGAAGGACAAGCCGAAGTCTTTGGACGAAGTAGATCCTGAGTTACTACGCACTTATGAAAAACTTGGTATTCCTCTTATTGAGCAACAAATGTTAGCTGGTGTGGCGGTTGATGCTGTGTTCGATTCTGTGTCTGTTGTGACGACCTTCCGCGATAAGCTAGAAGAGGCAGGCGTGATATTTTGCCCAATCTCTGAGGCAATTCAGAAATACCCAGAGTTGATTAAAAAATACATCGGCAGTGTTGTTCCTAAGAAAGACAACTATTATGCGGCCTTGAATTGCGCTGTATTTACTGATGGCTCGTTTGTTTATATCCCTAAAGGCACACGTTGCCCTATGGAGTTGTCTACTTATTTCCGTATTAATGAGCAAAATACAGGTCAGTTTGAGCGTACTCTTATTGTTGCTGATGAAGGCAGTCATGTGAGTTATCTTGAAGGCTGTACGGCACCTCAGCGTGATGAAAATCAGCTTCATGCCGCGGTGGTTGAATTGGTCGCTATGGACAATGCTGAGATTAAATACTCCACAGTTCAAAACTGGTATCCGGGCGATGAAGACGGCAAAGGCGGTATTTATAATTTCGTTACTAAGCGTGGTATCTGCCATACCAATGCGAAAATTTCTTGGACACAAGTAGAAACGGGTTCCGCTGTGACTTGGAAATACCCAAGCTGTGTTTTGAAAGGCGATAACAGTGTGGGGGAATTTTACTCTGTTGCTCTTACTCGTGGCCGTCAGCAAGCGGATACGGGCACAAAAATGATTCACCTTGGTAAAAATACCAAGTCTACGATCATCTCCAAAGGTATCTCAGCAGGTAAGAGTAACAACAGTTACCGTGGTCTTGTTCGTATGAATCCAGGAGCCGATGGTGCGCGTAACTTTACTCAGTGTGATTCGCTGTTGATTGGTGATAAATGTGGTGCGCATACGTTCCCTTATGTGGAAAGTCGTAATCCTTCTGCCATTATCGAGCATGAAGCGACAACGTCTAAAGTCAGTGATGAGCAAATGTTCTTGTGCCGTCAACGTGGCTTAGACCCTGAAAAAGCCGTATCCATGATAGTGAATGGCTTCTGTAAGGAAGTATTTAAAGAATTACCAATGGAATTTGCCGTAGAAGCAGGCAAGTTACTAGAAATTAGCCTTGAAGGCTCTGTAGGTTAAGGAATTATAAAAATGTCGAACACCGAAACTTTATTGTCGATTAAAGAATTACACGCAAGCGTTGAAGAAAAGCAAATTATTAAAGGCCTAAACCTAGAAATTAAACCAGGCGAAGTGCATGCCATTATGGGGCCAAACGGTGCCGGAAAAAGTACCATGGGTTATGTGTTGTCTGGCCGTGATGGATACAATGTAGAAAGCGGCAGCGTGATACTGGATGGTGAAGATTTACTGGAAATGGAAACGGAAGACCGTGCTCGTGCTGGCTTGTTCTTGGCGTTTCAATACCCAGTCGAGATCCCTGGTGTCAGCAATCTAGAATTTTTGAAAGCGTCTGTTGATGCTCAGCGTGAAGCGCGTGGCGAAGATGCGATTACATCGGCTGACTTTTTGAAAGAAGCCAAAGCGGCTTGTAAGCAAGTTAACTTGCCTGTGTCTTTCTTGAAACGCGGTGTTAATGAAGGCTTTTCTGGTGGGGAGAAGAAGCGTAATGAGCTTATGCAGATGTTATTGCTTAAGCCAAAACTTTGTATTCTTGACGAAACGGACTCGGGCTTGGACATCGATGCTCTACAAGTGGTTGCTGAAGGCGTCAATAGCCAGCGTTCTGCTGATCGTAGTTTCATTGTTGTCACTCATTACCAACGTCTTCTTGATTACATCAAACCAGACTTTGTTCATGTATTGTCTGAAGGCAAAATCGTGAAAAGTGGTGATGCTTCTTTGGCTCATGAGTTGGAAGCGCAAGGTTATGCTTGGTTACAAACAGCGCCTGCTGAAGACGAGCTTGAGGGGTAATGCATGAGTGAATGGTTAGAAAGCGCCATTACTCGAGCGCAAAGTATTAACGATTGGCTCGCACCGAAGCGTGCTAACGCTCTTGAGCTATTGTCTACGACGAAATGGCCAACACGTAAAACAGAAGCATGGCGTTATACGCCGCTTCGAGTGGTTGAGCGAACCAAAGCTAAGTCTATTGACGATGCAGCGATCCGCTTGTTGCCTGTTGCCATTGAGAACTTTTCCGCGATTGAGTTAGCGTTTGTGAATGGCAAACTAGACGAATCTCAATTGACTAACGCCTTGCCAAAAGGGTTGTCTATTTCTCTTGGTCAAAACCTTAGCGATTCAGAAAAAGCCCAAGCATTGTCTGCATTTTCGACGACAAAGCCAGATCGTCATTTATTTGGTTTGGTGAATGATGTGTTGGCTCAAGACGTTGTGATCATAACGGTTGAGGCGGGTGCTGAAATATCTGAACCTGTACGAATCAGCTCTTTATTGAGCCAAGGTGCGGAATCTCATACTCGTGTTCAAGTGTCGCTTGGTGAAGGCTCTCGCTTATCTGTTATTGAAGACATTCAGGCGCAAGGTGAGAGTTTAAGTACCGCATTCGTTGAATACAATATCGCGGCGAAAGCACATTTGGAACATTATCGTTTTGCTCTACAAACGGGCACTAATGTGTCCATTGGTGGTAGCCATTTTAGTCTCAAAGATCATGCAAAAATGCACAGTACGATTGTGAGTTTTGGCAGTGACTTATCGCGTTTGGATACGGATATTATTCATGCGGGAGAGTTTGCAGACGCCAAATTAAACGCCATGCATTTGCTTGATGGAAAAGAACTGTTTGATCTTCATGCGACGGTTGAACATGCCATGCCAAATGGTACAACGGAAGAAAATGTCCGTGGCATTGTGGCGGATCGTGCGCGTTCTGTTTTTAACGGCCGAATCCATATTCACCGTGACGCACAAAAAACCTTAGCGGAATTGAATAACCGTAATTTATTAATGTCGAATACGGCTGAGATTAATACCAAACCTGAACTTGAAATCTATGCGGACGATGTACGTTGTGCTCACGGTGCGACCGTGGCAGAGATTGATAAACAAGCTTTGTATTATCTACAAACGCGTGGTGTAAGCCGTTCTAAAGCGCAAGTGATGCTTAATTTTGGCTTCATTAACGAATTGATTGATTTAATGCCAAATGCGGCGCTAGCAGAATGGGTTCGACCTATTATTCGTGAGCGATTTGCGCAAATGGAAGTAAAGTAAGCGAGAACAAGATGAGTTTTGATGTAGCGGCTATTCGTGAACAGTTTCCGATTTTAAAGCGTGAAATTGATGGTAATCCATTGATCTATCTAGACAATGCAGCGACCACACAGAAGCCGCAATGTGTGATTGATGCTTTAGTTGATTACTATTCAACGTGCAATTCTAATGTGCATCGTGGCGCACATCGGTTGGCGGATGAGGCGACACGTCGTTTTGAAGCCGCGCGAGACATTGTTAAAGAATTTATCAATGCGCCAAAGCGTGAAGAGGTCATCTGGACAACGGGCACAACAGAAAGCATCAATATTGTTGCGCATGGTTTAGGTTCTTTGTTGTCGGCTGGCGATGAAGTGATTGCGACAGAAATGGATCATCATGCAAATCTTGTTACTTGGCAACAAGCTTGTAAAGCGTCTGGAGCCATTCTGAAAACGGTTCCTGTGAACGATGCTGGTGAACTTGATCAAGATGCTTACATGAGTATGTTGAGCGGAAACACTAAGTTTGTCGCGTTTCCACATGTATCTAATGCATTGGGCACGATTAATCCTGTGAAAGCCATGACGGCAAAAGCCAAGGCGGTTGGCGCGTGGGTTTTGGTTGATGGTGCGCAAGGTGCGGCTCATGGTTGGGCGGATGTGCAAGACATTGGCTGTGATTTTTATGCCTTTTCAGGTCATAAAATTTACGGACCAATGGGCGTTGGTGTGCTTTGGGGGCGAGAATCCGTATTGGAAGATTGGCCTGTTTGGCGCACAGGCGGAGAAATGATTTCTACGGTGACGCTGCAAGAAGCCACTTGGAATGTATTGCCTTACCGTTTTGAAGCGGGCACGCCGAATGTGGGCGATGCTATCGCTTTGGGTGAGGCCATTCGTTGGTTTAGCGCGTTAGACCAAGAGGCGGTTGCTGCTCATGAGCAAGCCTTGCTTGATCGAGCGACTGAATTAGCAGAAGCCTTTGATGGTTTGACGATCATTGGTAATGCTAAGAATAAAATTGGCGTATTGAGCTTTGTTATGGAACTTGGACACCCTGCAGATATTGGCTTTTTGTTAGATCGACAAGGCATTGCAGTACGTACTGGTGATCATTGTGCTCAGCCTTTGATGGCGCGCTTTAATGTGCCTGGCACCGCGCGAGCATCATTCTCTATTTACAATACATTAGACGAGGTTGACGCCTTGTTTGTCGCACTGAAAAAAGTGCGAACTATGTTGGCTTAGGAGGTTTTTATGTCTGTTACATCTTTCGATCCTGCCTCTAGCGTGTCTCTCACCGCTGCTGCGCAGAAGTACTTCGCCTCAAAATTAGTAAAACAACCTGAAAAACTCATTCGATTAAGCACCAAAGCGAGTGGTTGTACTGGCTTTGCTTACGTTTTGGATATTGTTGATGCAGCATCAGAAGAAGACACCGTGTTGTCTTTTGAGGGGGTGACCTTGGCGGTGGAAGCGAAATCCTCTGCGATGCTTTCAGGAACAGAGATTGACTTGGTGCGCGAAGGCGTAAACGAAGTGGTTAAATTTAACAACCCTAACGTTGTGGCTGAATGTGGCTGTGGCGAAAGCTTTAGTGTGAGTTAATCTTTCATGCAAAAAATGGTAGTAACACAGCGTGCTTGTCCAGCGCGTCGAGTTCCAAGTGGTGAGCCTGTTAGCATTCCTGATGGTCAGTTTATTACCATCAATCAGAGTCTTGGTGGCAATTACACTGTCACATGGCAAGGTAATATGCTGCGTATTGATGGCACTGATGCGGAAGCAATCGGACAGCAACCAGAAATTTTAGACTTTGAAGATCTTGGCACAGATGACATCAATGAAGACCAAGTTTGGAAAGCTCTAGACAGTGTTTATGACCCTGAAATCCCGATTAGTTTGGTTTCTCTTGGTTTGATTTACAAGGTTACGCTGAATCAAGAAGAGAAGTCGGTAGTTATCAATATGACATTAACGGCTCCGGGTTGTGGCATGGGGCCAGTGCTGGTTGGCGATGTAGAGTATCGTGTTGCCAAAGTGCCGAACGTTGAAGTGGTGAAAGTCGAGTTGGTCTTTGATCCTCCTTGGTCACGGGAAATGATGAGTGAAGAAGCGCAACTAGAAGCAGGCCTTTTCTTCTAATATCTCGCTCACACAGGCAGTAAAATCGAATACAATAGAACGGCCTTGGCGAGCAGCGAAGTGCCGTTTTATTTTTTAAGTATGTAAGTAAAGAGAGAAATCATGTCCTTACCAAGAACAGAAGATATCGTCGACGATTTATCCTTTTTTGACGATTGGGAAGACAAATACAAATACATTATTGATCTTGGTAAATCCTTGCCGGCGTTTGATGAAGAATGGCGTACACCTGAGCGTTTAGTAAAAGGTTGTCAGAGCAGTGTATGGATTCAACCGGGCAGCGAACAAGATGCTATCAAGGGTGAGATCCTAACGTTTTCGGTCGACAGTGATGCGATTATTGTTCGAGGTCTGCTGGGTTTGGTGTTATCGGCGCTGGATCGCAAAACCCCTGAAGAAATAGTCGCTTTTGATATCTCAGCGTATTTTGAAGCGTTGGATCTTGAAAGGCATTTAAGCCCAACCCGTGGCAATGGGTTACGTTCCATTGTGAGTCGAATAAAAGGCCTCGCTCAGGCGGCGGCTTAAGTTTTGAATGTACAACGATCCTTTTGTTGGAGGATAAAATGAACACCCCTGTTTATTTAGATAATTCTGCCACGACACCGGTTGATCCAAGAGTCGCTGAAAAAATGATGGCGTGTTTAACGCAAGATGGCAATTTTGGTAACCCTGCGTCGCGCTCTCATTTGTTTGGTTGGCGAGCGGAAGAGGCTGTTGAAGAGGCGCGATTGCAAGTGGCGACTTTGATCGGTGCGGACTCTAGGGAAATTGTTTGGACTTCAGGTGCAACGGAGGCAAATAACTTGGCGTTGAAAGGTGTAGCGCATGCATATCGACAAAAAGGCCGTCACATCATTACCTCGAAGATTGAGCATAAAGCCGTTTTAGACCCTTGTAAGCAACTTGAAAAAGAAGGTTTTGAAGTCACTTATCTTCAGCCTAATGAAGCTGGTGAGATAACGCCGAAGCAAGTAGAAGAAGCGCTGCGAGAAGAGACCATCTTGGTGTCATTAATGCACGGTAATAATGAATTAGGTGTGTTGACAGACATTGCGGCTATTGGTGAGCTAACCCGCGCTAAAGGTGTCTTTTTCCATGTGGATGCGGCGCAAACCACAGGAAAAGTTGCCATTGATGTGAATGCCATGAAAGTCGATTTAATGTCGCTAACAGCACACAAAACGTATGGACCAAAAGGCATAGGAGCTTTATTTGTACGTCGCTCACCTAAGGTCAAATTGGAAGCGCAAATCCATGGCGGTGGTCATGAGCGAGGAATGCGTTCTGGTACATTAGCAACCCATCAAATCGTTGGAATGGGCGAAGCGTTTCGTATCGCTAATGAATACATGGACGCTGACGCAAAGCGTATTAGTGAACTGAGGCATCGTTTGTGGGAGGGTTTGCAAGCGTTGGGTGGTGTTCATTTAAATGGCGCAAGTGATTCTCGTGTAGCTGGGGTTTTGAATGTAGGCTTTGAGGGTGTCGATGGTGAAGTCTTACTTATGTCATTAAGTGATGTGGCTGTTTCTTCTGGGTCCGCTTGTACGTCGGCGAGCTTAGAACCTTCTTATGTGTTGAAAGAAATTGGCTTGGAAGACACCTTGGCTCACGCCTCTTTACGCCTTTCTATTGGTCGATTCACGAGCCAAAAGGATGTCGACTTTGCCATTGAAACCATTAAAAATGCGGTTGTTCAGCTTAGATCGTTAGGTTAAGGGCAAAAATGTATGTTTTCAGGCGTTAACTGCAAAATATCTGATTTTGAGCATACAATTTTAACCAAGACGTGCGTATAATCCACGCGCTGAACTTTTACATCCTAGGCCATGACTTTTATGGTTATCGCTATGCTAGTCATCGCCTTTTAAACTAATTTTGGAGTTATATCATGGCGTTAGAACGCACTCTATCCATCATCAAGCCTGATGCTGTTGGAAAAAACGTAATCGGTGAAATCTACTCTCGTTTTGAGCGTGCTGGTTTTAAAATTGTTGAAGCAAAAATGATTCAACTAGACGACGAATTGGCAGGCGGTTTTTACGCTGAGCACAAAGAACGTCCATTTTACCCACATTTGGTTGCTTTCATGACGTCTGGCCCTGTTATGGTTTCTGTACTTGAAGCAGAAGGTGCGGTACTTCGTCACCGTGAGCTTATGGGTGCAACGAACCCTGCCGAAGCAGCGGTTGGTACTTTGCGTGCAGATTACGCAGAATCTCTTGATGCGAATGCGGTACACGGTTCAGATTCTGCTGAATCCGCTGCACGTGAAATTGCTTACTTCTTCGGTAAGTAATTGATCGATAGGACTTCTTGTCCATTTGATAAGAAAAGAGCGGGCCTTAGCCCGCTTTTTTACAGAGGCTTCTGAAAAGACTTTTCTTTTCAGAGGCTTTTTTCGTTTACACTTAATGCTATTCGTAGCAAGCGATATTGATTATGACTGATACTAAAAAAGTAAACCTGTTAGGTTTATCCCCTGAAAAACTGATTGCGTATTTTGAGTCTATTGGCGAAAAGAAGTTTCGTGCGACTCAAGTGATGAAGTGGATTCATCAAAAAGGCGCAGAAAGCTTTGAAGAAATGACCGATGTGAGTAAAGCGTTACGCGCTAAACTTGAAGGTTCTTGTGAGATTCGTGGACCAGAAGTGGTGTCTCAGAACATTTCACAAGACGGTACTCGAAAGTGGATTATTCGTACAGAAGGTGGCAACAACGATTGCGTTGAAACCGTTTTGATTCCTGACGGAAACCGTGCAACCTTGTGTGTGTCTTCACAAGTGGGTTGTTCATTGGATTGCAGTTTTTGTTCGACAGGTAAGCAAGGCTTTAATCGAAACCTAACGCCGGCGGAAATTATTGGTCAAGTGTGGATCGCGATTAAATCTTTTGGGCCTATGGATCCAAATGGGCCGCGTCGGGTTACTAACGTTGTTATGATGGGGATGGGCGAGCCTTTGATGAACTTTGAACCTGTTGTGGATTCAATGATTCTGATGATGCACGACCACGCTTACGGTATGTCGAAACGCCGCGTTACCTTGAGTACTTCTGGTGTTGTACCAAAAATATACGAATTGGTGAAGCGAACAGATGTGTCTCTGGCTATTTCATTGCATGCGCCAAATGATCCTTTAAGAAATGAATTGGTGCCAATCAATAAAAAGTACCCAATCGCTGAGCTATTGGAAGCGTGTCAACATTACTTGGCTAACTTGCCAGACAAGCGTCATATCACAATTGAATACACCATGATGTCAGGCGTCAATGATAATGAAGAGCAAGCTCATGAATTGGCTGCGCTGTTAAAAGACTTAGAATGTAAAATCAATTTGATTCCATTCAATCCATTCCCTAATTCAGGCTATGAGAAACCTTCTAATAACCGTACACGCCGCTTCCAGAAAATTTTGGCGGATGCAGGTTATACTGTCACTGTCAGAACCACTCGAGGCGATGATATTGATGCTGCTTGTGGTCAATTGGTAGGGGATTTCCACGATAAAACTCGCCGAAGCCAGAAATACATTGAATTACACGAAGTGAAAAGCTAATTTATTGTCCTAATTCATTAATTTTGTATATGACAAGGATGTCTGTATGCGATTTTTTTCATGCGTTATATTGTTTGCTGGTGTTTTGACGACGTCGTGCGCTTATCAGGTGGTGTCGCCAGCGACTCCTGACATATCAGATGCTAAACGCTTGACGCTTGCTCAAACTCACTTGTTACTTGGACAAGGGGAGTTAGCAAAAAGGCAATTGAATCAAATTGCTCATATTCATCAGGACAGAAAGTATTGGCGCTTGTTAAGTTTATCTTGGTTGACTCTGGATCTTTATGAAGAGGCATTTGATACACACAAACAGGCTTTGTCTTACTATCCGAATGATGATTTTTTGTTGAATAATTTGGGTGTTTTATTGGGGCTAAAAGAGCGCTGGAAAGAGGCTTGTGAGGTGTTTTTTCAAGCAGATCGAAATAGTGTTAAAAAGCGTCAATCTGTGCAAATTAACCTCGCAAGGTGTGCGCTTCGTCAGAATGACGTAAATTTAGCTCGCAACTATTTAAAACACGCAAAAGAAATTGCGGATTTACCCCTGATTGGTTTGATGACAGAGCTCAATCTTGTTTTAATACAGGGTAGTCCTAATAAGGCTCGTATTATTTTTGATAATATTCAAACTGGTAACGAAATTGCGCGGGGAACAGTGCATTTTGATGAGTATCGCTGTTTATTATGGCAATTTAAAGCAGATGAAGCAGCGACAACACAGCAACCACTTACGAGCGATTTTTCATGCCTGAATGGCTCAAGGTATTAACATGACAAGTGAAGTTCAAATTGATGCTCCTAAAACCGATACGCCAGAAATAGAGAATTCTGACAATGAGGTGGTTATTAAGGAAACAATTAATATTGGTGAAACGCTCAAGGAAAAAAGAGTTGAGCTTGGGTTTGATGAAAGAAAAGTCGCAACAGAATTAAAACTTCCTATTGATCAAGTCCGAGCATTAGAAGCAAATAACTTTACGTATTTTCGCTCTACAACATTTGCTCGCGGCTTTTTGAAAAGTTATTGTCGTTTATTAGACATTGATAATAGTAAGTTACTGAGTGCCTTTGACGATGAATTCGTAAGCACAGAATCCACGATTAAGCCTGTCGATAAAATACACAAACAAACTAATTTAGCCGATCCTATTGTCATTCTGGTAACCATTGTTATTGTCGCTGTGCTGGGCTTTTTAGTATTTTGGTGGCCAGCCGATACCAGTGTCGAGTCGCTTATTTCAGACACGTTACAAGGTGAAGAGGTTGAAGAAAACAATGCACCTGAAACGCCAGTGCTAACCGAATCCACTGCAGACCAAACAGCAGAAGAGCCTGTTAAACAGGATGTGGTTGCAAAAGAAAGTGTCAGTGAACCTGTTCCTGTTGTGACTGAACCAGAACCAGAACCAGAAGCTCAAGAAGTGGTTGTCGCACCAGAATCTAATGCTAATGTGGTTACGGGCTTGTCCGCTGAAACAATCGCTATTTTAGAAGAAGCAGGTGTAAGCCCAGATGAAGTGGTAAGAGCGACTCAAGAAGTGCCTGCACCAGAACCTATCGTAGAAGAGCCTGCGGCCGTTTATTTAGACGATATTGAGATCGCTTTTATTGAAGATTGTTGGGCAGAAATTCGCGATGCCAACGGTACTATTTTGTTTTCAGGTGTGAAAACAGCGAACAGTACTCTGACGTTAACAGGGAATGCCCCTTATCGTGTTGTATTGGGTTATGCGAAAGCGGTTTCTTCTTTTAAATTTAAAGGTGAAGAGTTTGATTTCGCGCCTTTTACTCGTCAAGATCTAGCTCGTTTTGAGCTTAAATAGAGATTTTTATGCATTTTGAATCACCAATTAAGCGCCGACAATCCCGACAAATTATGGTCGGGAATGTCCCTGTTGGCGGCGGTGCCCCAATCAGTGTTCAAAGTATGACGAACACTGAGACGTGCGATATTGATGCAACCGTTGCGCAAATTCGTGCTATAGCAGACGCTGGTGCCGATATTGTTCGTGTGTCTGTTCCTTCAATGGATGCGGCTGAAGCATTCAAAACCATTCGTGAGTCCGTCTCTGTACCGTTAGTTGCAGACATTCATTTCGATTATAAAATCGCATTGAAAGTGGCTGAATATGGTGTCGATTGTCTTCGAATTAACCCTGGTAATATCGGTAATAAAGACAGAGTACGTGCCGTAGTCGACTCAGCTCGAGACAAAAATATTCCGATTCGTATTGGTGTGAATGCAGGCTCTTTAGAGAAAGACTTGCAGAAAAAGTACGGCGAGCCGACAGCGGATGCGTTGGTTGAGTCTGCTTTTCGTCAAATTGAATACTTTGATGAATTAGACTTTCATGAATATAAGCTTAGTTTGAAAGCATCAGACATCTTCATGACAGTGGACGCTTATCGTAAAATTGCCAGCCAAATTGATAACCCATTGCATTTGGGAATCACGGAAGCAGGTGGTTTGCGTTCAGGTACCGTGAAATCGTCAATCGGTCTTGGTTTACTTTTGATGGACGGCATTGGTGATACGTTACGTGTTTCCTTAGCGGCCGATCCTGTTCAAGAGATCAAAGTGGGCTGGGATATGTTACGTAGTCTGAAATTACGTAATCGCGGTATTAACTTTATTGCTTGTCCAAGCTGTTCTCGTCAAAACTTTGATGTCATCAAAACGATGAATCAGTTAGAAGAACGTCTTGAAGATATTGTGGTTCCCATGGATGTGGCCGTTATAGGCTGTGTTGTAAATGGACCGGGTGAAGCGAAAGAAGCAGACATTGGTCTTGCAGGTGGCTCACCTAATAATTTGATTTATCAAGACGGCAAACCGGACAGTAAAACCAAGAATGAAACCTTGGTTGATGATTTAGAAAAAATGATTCGTGATAAGGCGCTTTTGAAAGAGAAAGAGTTAGCCAACATCATTGCAAAAGATTAAGGATCCATTGTGGCTCGTAAAATTCAAGCGATCAGGGGAATGAACGATATTCTGCCTGATCAATCTTCTGTTTGGTTATACCTAGAAAAAACGGTAGCAGAAGTCGTTAAGTCGTATGGGTACCAACAAATTCGCTTTCCTATTGTTGAAAATACCGATTTATTTAAGCGCGGTGTTGGTGAAACGACCGATATCGTCGAAAAAGAAATGTATACCTTCGAAGATCGTAATGGGGAGTCATTAACCTTGCGTCCAGAAGGAACGGCGAGCTGTGTGCGTGCGGCGGATCAGGCTGGTTTATTGTTTAACCAAGTTCAGCGTTTGTGGTACACAGGGCCGATGTTTCGCTATGAGCGCCCACAAAAAGGTCGTTATCGTCAGTTCCACCAAATTGGTGTTGAGTCCTTTGGCATGGCAACGTCAGATATCGATGCTGAATTGATTATTTTATCTGCTCGCTTGTGGCAAAAACTTGGCCTTCTAGAGCACGTTGAACTACAACTTAATACTATTGGTCTTGCGTCTGAACGAGAAGCTTATAAAGCGGCTTTGGTTGAGTACTTAACTGAATTTAAAGATCAGTTAGATGAAGACAGCCAACGTCGTTTAGCAACAAATCCTTTGCGTATTTTGGACTCAAAAGATGAGTCGACTCAGTCTGTTTTGAAAGACGCGCCAAATCTTGAAGATTTTATCGGTGAAGAATCACAAGCGCATTTCCAGCGTTTACAAGCCATTCTTGAAGCCAATAATGTGCCTTATGTTATTAATCGTCGCTTAGTTCGAGGGCTGGATTATTACGGTAAAACGGTATTCGAATGGGTAACGTCGCACCTTGGTGCTCAAGCCACTGTGTGCGCTGGCGGACGTTATGATGGTTTGGTGGAACAGTTAGGTGGTAAGGCGACACCGGCGGTTGGTTTCGCTATGGGAATAGAGCGCTTAATTTTATTGCTTGAAACGTTAGATCTCATTCCGAGCCAAGCAAAATTTTCCACAGATGTCTTTATGGTCAGTATGGGAGATGATGCGGAACTGGCTTCTTTCACACTGTCTGAAACATTACGCGAAGCACACTCTAATCTGGTTGTTTTACGCCATTGCGGTGGTGGTAACTTTAAGAAACAGATGAAAAAAGCAGACAGTTCAAATGCTCGCTTTACCGTTATCATCGGTCAAGATGAAGTTGATCAAGGTGTTTGCCAAGTCAAAGATATGACAACCGGTGAGCAAGTGTCTTGCAAGCTTGATCAAGTAACAACACACATCACGAACACAATACGTTAATTAGACGAAACGAAGTCGTGTATTTATAAGAAGCACGACTTGAATGAGGAAGTAAAAGTGGCTGAATTAAAAACTGAAGAAGAACAGATTGAAGCATTTAAAGCTTGGTGGAAGAAAAATGGCGTTATGCTGATTGCTGCTATTGCGGTGGCAGTTGGTGGCTATTTCGGCATGAATGCTTGGCAGCAAAGCCAAGAAAACCACACAAGTGAAGCATCAGCCTTGTATCAAAACCTTGTTCAAGCGGCGGGCGACTTAACGGATGAAGACAATCAACAAACGGTTACGTTTATCGCTACGCAATTAACAGATGAATACGGTGATACAGGCTATGCCATGTTTGGTCAATTGTTCATTGCTCGCGTAGAAGCAGAAAAAGGGAATTTGGACGAGGCTATTAACGCATTAAACAATGCCATTGAAAAAACAGATGATGCATCTTTTGTTGCCATCGCACATCTTCGTGCAGCACGTTTGTTGCTTCAAAAGGAAGAATATACAGCAGCAATGGAGCGTGCTGAAAAAGTAACAGAAGCAGAATTTACGGCTCAGCAGCAAGAACTTGTGGGCGATATTTACATTGCACAGAATAAACGTGATGAAGCGCGTATTGCATACCAAAATGCAAGCGATGCATTAAGTGCCGGCGTGAATCACCCATTACTTGATATTAAATTACAAGACTTGGTGAAAAGCTAATTATGAGTAAGTCTCTTTTTGTCGCTTTATTGTTCAGTGTGGTACTGGTTGGTTGCTCTAACAGTCGACCTGATTTACCCGAGCTTCCAAGATTAGAAAACAAAGTGAATTTGAAAACAGCTTGGCGAACGGGTGTGGACGGTAACTTTGGGGAGTCTAGTGAGCGCTTTAATCTTATTGCCGAAAATGACTCATTGTTTTTTGTGACGGACAAGGGAAGTGTTTACGAGCTTGATCAAAAAAGTGGCAAAAAGATAAATTACATGACCACAGAGTTTGCACCAAGTGCCGGTGTGGCTCGTCAAGGTGATACCTTGTACTTTGGTACGTATGATGGGCAATTTGTTGCGGTTTCTATGGCAACAAAATCCGTATTATGGACGACAGAGTTAAGTTCAGAAATGCTTTCTGAGGCCGCTTATGCTGCTGGTAAGTTAGCGGTACAAACGGCCGATGGTTGGTTAAATTTGTTAGATGCTTCGACAGGTGAAATACTGTGGAGAGTAAAAGAAGATTTGCCATCGTTGACTGTGCGTGGTACAAGCGCTCCAGTGATTGCAGAAGGTAAAGTTTTAGCAGGTTTTGCGGATGGAAAACTGACGGCTTTCTCACTGCAAAACGGACAGTCTTTATGGTCTTATGAAGTAGGAAAACCAGAAGGACGTTATGAAATAGAGCGTCTAAGCGACTTAGATGGACGCTTAGTTGTACAAAATGGCATCGTTTATGCGGTGGCTTATAATGGTACTTTAGCGGCACTTTCTATTCAGACTGGGCGACCATTATGGCAACGTAACATTGCCAGTTCAGTGGGTGTTTCTGTTCAAAATGAATTGCTTGCTGTTGTGGATATGAAAAGTAATGTGCTTCTTCTGAACGCGAGAAATGGCTCAGAAATATGGCAAAACGACCGTCTTGTTGAACGAGATTTGATCTCTCCTGAATTTTATCGCGATTATGTGTCTGTGATTGATAGAGAAGGGTACGTTCATTTATTAGACCTAACGACTGGTGACATTGCTGCTCAGAAATTAGCAGACGATGACGTATCGCCAGGCAGTCGATTAGTCGCAAGTGGTAACAAGTTATTTATTCTTACGCCAGACGAAAACGTCACGGCATTGAGCTACTAAAATCAATCTCGATTTTTTAGCGTATTTTTAAGGGGCTGCCATTCCTTTGGATTGGTGGCCGCTTTGTATTTTTTATAGGTAAAAAAATGATTCCAGTTATTGCATTGGTAGGTAGACCCAATGTTGGCAAATCAACACTTTTCAACCAGTTGACGAAGTCACGTGATGCATTAGTCGCAGATTATGCAGGTTTAACGCGTGACCGTAAGTACGGTGATGGAAAGATTGGTGAGCATGAGTTCATTGTGATTGATACCGGTGGTATCAGTGGTGATGAACAAGGTATTGATGAAAAAATGGCGCGTCAATCTTTGCTAGCGATTGAAGAAGCGGACGCGGTTTTGTTTTTGGTTGATGGCCGTCATGGTTTGAACCCTGCGGATGAAATGATTTCAAACCATTTACGTCGTGCGAATAAGCCAATTTTTGTCGTGGTGAATAAAACAGACGGCATTAATGAAGACATTGCCTTGTCTGACTTTTACTCATTGGGTATGGGAGAATTACACCCAATCGCGGCGTCTCACGGTAAAGGCGTTCATGTGCTTATTGACACCGTTATGCTGCCATTTGCTGCACAAGTCGAAGAAGCGAAAAATCAGATTAGCTTAGAGTCACGTGGTATTCGTATCGGCGTGGTTGGTCGTCCAAATGTGGGGAAATCAACGCTTGTTAACCGCATGCTTGGGGAGGATCGTGTTGTCGTTTATGACATGCCAGGAACGACTCGTGACAGTGTCTATATTCCATATACTCGCCATGAAAAAGAATATACCTTGATCGATACCGCCGGTGTTCGTCGCCGTAAGCATGTAAAGGAAGCGGTAGAGAAATTTTCTATCGTAAAAACCTTACAAGCGATCCAAGACGCAAACGTTGTGATTGTGGTGATAGATTCTCATGAAGACTTGGTCGAGCAAGATCTACACATGATTGGTTATGTCCTAGATGCGGGCCGTGGTGTTGTATTGGCGATCAACAAATGGGATGGCTTACAAAAAGATGAGCGCGAGCACATAAAAAGTGAAGTTGAGCGTCGTCTTGGTTTTGTGCCTTATGCCAAAGTGCATTATATTTCTGCTTTGCATGGCACAGGTGTAGGGGATTTATACGATACGATCGAAAGCACTTATGAGTCATGTTATGCAAAATGGTCAACAAACCGTTTAACTCGCATTCTTGAAGACGCCGTTTCAGAACATCAACCTCCTATGGTAAACAGCCGTCGAATCAAGCTTCGATACGCTCACCAAGGAGGATCGAATCCGCCTCGTATTGTGGTTCACGGTAATCAAACTCATGCTTTACCTGGAAGCTATAAACGCTACTTGGAGAACAAATTCAGAACTGTGCTCAACATTACAGGCACACCGATTTCGTTTGAATTTAAATCGTCTGATAACCCTTACGCACCGAAGAAGTAAAGCGTCTTTCTGACGAAACTTTAAAAATCCCTAGGCGTCTTTTTAGCGAAAGATGACTAGGGATTTTTTTGCTTTAAATCGATAATATTTCTTTCTAAATCTTCATTTATTGACTATTCTCGCGCCAACAGAATGAAGAAAAAAATACGCATAAACCTTCTGGTTTGTTCGCACTTCTCCTGAGCTTTTTATGAGTTAAGCCAACCTGGCTTGCTTGCTTTTTTGTTCAAAGGAAACCCTATGAAAATCGCCATTTTATCCCGTAACCCTCGTCTATATTCCACTCGTCGCTTAGTTGAAGCGGGTGAAAAACGTGGTCATGAAGTAGATGTTATCGACACCATGCATTGTTATATGGACATCACCAGTAGTAGTCCATCTGTGCGTTATAACGGTGAACCTCTACCTAAATACGATGCCATTATTCCTCGGATTGGAGCATCTGTGACATTCTACGGCACAGCTGTGGTTCGCCAATTCGAAATGATGGGCACATACAGCATCAACGAATCTGTTGCTATTAGCCGTTCACGAGATAAGCTGCGATCCTTGCAACTCATGTCTCGCAAAGGCTTAGGGTTGCCAAAAACAGGCTTTGCTAATCGCCCAGATAAAATTGGCGATTTATTAAAAAATGTCGGTGGCGCTCCGGTTGTGATTAAGCTTCTAGAAGGCACGCAAGGCATTGGTGTTGTGCTAGCAGAAACCAATAAAACCGCGGAATCTATTATCGAAGCGTTTATGGGATTGGATGCTAACATCTTGGTACAAGAATACATTGAAGAAGCGGGCGGCGCGGATATCCGTTGCCTTGTGGTTGGTGGAAAAGTCATCGCGGCAATGAAGCGTCAAGGGGCTGAAGGCGAATTTCGTTCTAACTTACATCGTGGTGGAACCGCGTCTTTGGTGAAATTAACACCAGAAGAAAGACGCACTGCAGTCGATGCTGCGAAGGTGATGGGGTTAAACATGTGTGGTGTGGATATTCTAAGATCAAATAACGGCCCGTTGATCATGGAAGTGAACTCTTCTCCAGGCTTAGAAGGTATTGAAACCGCAACAGGAAAAGACGTCGCTGAGATGATTATTCAGCATATTGAAAAATCCGCTTCCACTGGTAATACAAAAACCAAAGGGAAAGGCTAATGAGTAAATCAATACTTACCATCGGTGGTGTGGATATTCCGTTAGGTGAAACAGCGCGCATTAAGTTGCCAATGGTGAAGCTGTACACAGACACAAATATGTCGATGCCAGTGTTTGTGAAGCGCGGAAAAAAACCGGGACCTACTTTGTTTATCAGTGCTGCTGTGCATGGCGATGAGTTAAATGGCATCGAAATTATCAGCCGTATTATTCAAAGTAAATATTTGAACAAATTGAAAGGAACCTTAATTGCCGTGCCGATTGTTAACGGTTACGGCGTATTAAACCAAAGTCGCTATTTGCCAGATCGACGGGATTTAAACCGATCGTTTCCAGGTTCTAAACGAGGCTCTTTGGCTGGGCGGGTTGCGGATCGCTTTTTAAACGACATTGTGGCGAAGGCGGACTACGGTATCGACCTTCATACGGGCAGTTTGCATCGAACCAATTTGCCACAAGTTCGAGCGAACCTTGATGATCCTGACATCATGGCAATTGCTAAAGCATTTGGTGTGCCTGTGGTGATGAATTCAAACCTTCGTGATGGCTCATTACGAGAGTGCGCAGATGATGTTGGCACCAAGGTTATTTTATATGAGGCTGGAGAAGCCTTGCGATTTGATGAACTGTCGATTCGTGCTGGTGTCAATGGCGTAGTCAGTGTGATGCGACACCTGGGCATGTTGCCAAAATCTCGTAGTAAAAAAGCATTGCCAGAAGCCAAGATTGCACGCAGTAGTAGTTGGGTGAGAGCAACGGACAGTGGCTTTACGAGTCATATCAAAGCGCTCGGAGATTTAGTTGAGGCGGGAGATGTACTAGCGGAAATCAAAGACCCTTATGGCGATATTTTGGACAAGGTCTTGTGTAAAAATGGCGGAATCATCATAGGTAAGCAAAATATCCCACTGGTTCAAGAAGGTGATGCCATGTATCACATTGCACATTATTCCGCGCCAAATGAAGTGGCGGAAAACGTGGAAACCATGCAAGACGAATTAATGGACAACGAGGCGTCTTTGCGTTTGGTCGATTACGGTTAGTGAAACAAAGCATTGAGAAAATCTAGCAATAGAAAAGAGCGAAAGCCTGATGGAATAAAGGTTTACCGCTCTTTTTTTGTAACGGTTTGTTTGTAAAAAAAGCCTTTTTGCAATAACTGAGTAACTAACGTGTCATCTTAAAATGATTCATTTTTCATTCACTTTTCGCTCATACAATCTCGACATTATTTTTCGAGGTTCATTATGTTTATTCTACGTGGTTTTATTTACCTACTTGCTGTGGTTGGTGTGGCACAGCTTATTTCACTTGAAGGTTATGCCTCTCTTTCTAACGCTTCTTACAATGAGCATTCTTTGACCGAGTACATGCAAGACATCATGGCTTTTTCAAGTTGTGTGTTGTTTTTTTATGCGGCTCGATTAGACAAAAAATTAAGCATGGCTGCGACTTTGTTAGCAGGGCTTATGGCCATGATGTTTGTTCGTGAATCCGATTCATTATTAGATACTTATGTGTTTGATGGTGCGTGGCAGCTAATCGTCGGATTGATTCTGGCGTATCTTGTTGTGTTAACATGGGGTCGATTTATTGAGGCTTATGAGTCACTGAAAGAATATTCCTTACAAGCGAGTTTTGGGATCTTTATTGGCGGTTTTGTTGCCATATTGGCTTTCTCTCGATTAATGGGAAGAGGCGCTTTCTGGCAAGCTGTGATGGGCGATTCTTATATGAGAGTGGTGAAAAATATTGTAGAAGAAGGTGTTGAAACCTTTGGTTACTCTTTGATTCTGATTGCTGCGATTGAATTGGTATTGGTTTGCTTAAAAAGAAGCCGTCAGGAAAAAGAGATTTACCACGCTCAAAGCGTCTAAACCTCTCTTTCTAGAAGACAAAGCCTAAGGTTCGAAAACTAACGTGTTCGAGCCTTAGGTTTTTTACGTTTTGCTTGTCCATTGGTTGGTGCGCCAGAAGATCGACCTGTTGGCTGAGCTGAAGATCCTGCGTTTGCTTTCTTGCGGCGCGCTTTATCCGCCGCAGCATTTTTGGCCATGGTTGGTCTATTTGAAGTATGAGACGCGCCAGTGCTTTGACCGGGTTGCGCTTTTCTCGGACGGCGAGGCGTTTGCACATCTTTATCAGCCGAAGGAACCAGTTTATTTGCACCGTTACCAATTAGGTCTGGTCGACCCATTTGGATCAGGGTATTGCGGAGATCTTTCCAGTTGCTTGGGTCGTGATAGCGCAAGAAACCTTTTTGAACCGTGCGTTGTTTATAGTCTTTCGGTGTATAAACGTCTTCACTTTTATAAGTGACGGGCTTCAATGGATTCTTGCCAGAATGGTACATAGCCGTTGCCAAAGACATCGGCGATGGGTAGAAGGTTTGAACCTGATCTGGTTTAAAGTCATTTGTTTTTAACCAAAGAGCAAGGTTCATCATATCCGTATCAGAGCTGCCCGGATGAGCCGCAATGAAGTAAGGGATCAAATGTTGCTTTTTGCCCGCTTCTTTAGAGTACTTATCAAACATGCGTTTAAAGCGGTCGTAGGTTCCCATTCCCGGTTTCATCATTTTTGATAATGTGTCGGTTTCTGAGTGCTCTGGTGCGATTTTTAGCAAACCACCCACATGATGCGTCACCAATTCACGAACGTATTCAGGGTCTTCTACAGCAAGGTCGTAGCGTAAACCTGAGGCAATAGACACGGTATGAATGCCTTCAACCGCACGTGTTTTACGGTATAGGTCTGTTGTTGGGCTGTGGTCGGTATTCAAATTCGAGCAAATCGTTGGGTAAACACAAGACAGTTTACGACAAGATGCTTGTACTTCGTCGTCGTTACAGTTCAAGGTGTACATGTTTGATGTTGGGCCACCAAGGTCTGAAATATGGCCAGTGAACCCCGGTACTTTGGCTTTTATGTCTTCAATTTCGTTCAAGATGGATTCGTGAGAGCGAGATTGAATCACGCGACCTTCGTGTTCTGTGATCGAGCAAAAAGTACAACCACCGAAACAGCCACGCATAATATTGATCGATGTTTTGATCATGTCATAAGCAGGAATGCGCGCTTTCTTGTATTTAGGGTGTGGAACGCGCGCATAGGGCAAATCAAACACGCCATCCATTTCCGGTGTTTCCAATGGAATTGGTGGCGGGTTTACCCAAATTTCTTTTTTACCGTGTTTCTGAATCAAAGCTCGTGCGTTATGTGGATTGGATTCAAGGTGCAAAATACGCGATGTATGAGCGTATAAAACAGGGTCTTTAGAGACTTTTTCAAAAGAGGGAAGACGAATATAAGTTTTTTCCGGGTCAAGTTTTTGCCCGCGACGTAAAGGCGCAGGAATGACTCGAATCGGCATCACATCCGATTCTTCCTCTTTGGTTTGGCACTTGCCTTCAGGAATGTATTCGTAAGGGCTGTAAATCTGGTCCACTTTGCCCGGCCAATCCACTCGCGTTGAATCAATTTCTGTAAAACCGCCCGGTGGCGTATCACGAACAATGGTTGTGCCACGAATGCTGGTTAACTCATTCATGGTTTTGCCCATGGCGATTTCATGAGTGACGTCGATAATGGCGCGTTCGGCGTTACCGTAGAGTAAGATGTCAGCGGTGGAATCAATCAATACCGAGCGACGAACTTCGTTGCTCCAGTAATCGTATTGGGCGATACGGCGTAAGCTGGCTTCAATGCCACCGATCATCACTGGCACATCTTGAAACGCTTCTTTACAGCGTTGAGAGTAAACAATGACTGCACGATCTGGGCGTTTTCCGCCTGCGCCATAAGGCGTGTAAGCATCGTCGTTACGGACTTTTAAGTCCGCCGTGTAGCGATTGATCATGGAGTCCATGTTTCCGGCGGTGACGCCAAAATACAAATTCGGTCGACCAAGGCGCATAAAGTCGTCAGTGTTACGCCAATCTGGTTGATCAATAATCCCGACGCGATAGCCTTGAGCTTCCAATAAACGACCTAATACCGCCATGCCGAAGCTTGGGTGATCCACATAAGCGTCACCAGTAACGATAATAACGTCACAACTGTCCCAGCCAAGCGCGTCCATTTCTTCACGTGTTGTAGGAAGGAAAGGTGAAACACCGTAGCACTCAGCCCAATACAGTGGGTAAGAAAAGAGTTGCTTGGCGGTTTTATGTCGTTTAATCATCATTTGCTCTTGGTATTGGCACAGCAATCACATTATAAGTAATCGTTATGGGAATACAGGGTTAAATCGCTAAAAAATTGTGGCGCATTATCCCAGAAAAAGGCCTTTGTAGACAGGTTTAATATGAATACCTGCTGGATAATCCTATTGCTGTCTGTCTTATTCGTTTTTGACTGGAATGTGCCAAGCACTTTCCTCAAAAAAAGTATGGCCTTGCTCTGTGTATCTTGGGTTTGTTTGCGCTAAATCTTCACAAGCAATCTTTTGAATTTGGCTTCCCCATAAGCTTCTTACTTCTGAGTCTTCAAGAGAAAAGGGTGGTGTGTTTTTATCGCCGTCATATCTTAAAGAAATCACTAGCACAAACGCATCTGGAGATAAGCGCGCGACAGTATGTGCGACATAATCTGCTCGCTTTGAACTTGGCATGGCAACCATTGCTGCTCGGTCGTAACAGGCGTCAAATCCGCTTTCTGTAAATCGAAAAAAGTCGCCTTCGATGATGCGTAAAGGAAGTTCTTTGACTGTGTATATTTTTAGCTCGCCTTCTTGGTGTGTCTCATAGGTGAAATCGTTGTCACCAAGAAATTGAATCACCGCGAGAGACGACAGTTCCACTCCAGTTACTTGGTAACCTTGCTCGGCTAACCAAATCAAATCGTTTGATTTTCCACATAAAGGCACAAGCACCCGGCTGTTTTTCGGTAACGCCGGCCAGAATTCAATCAGTTTTGAATCAACGCCTTCTTGATGAAAGCCAATACGGCCTGTTTGCCATCGATCTAACCAAAAGTCATTCGTAATCACGGTAACCTCTTTATTTAAAATAGAACCAAAGTAGACAGCGGATGAAAGGTGCTGTTTGCCAGCTTCAACTCAGTATAAACTTAGTGTGTTATTTATTGGGTAATATTGAAACCATTTTACACGTCCATTACGTCATTTTAAGTACGGAAATATTATGTCTTTAGAAAATGCACCACAGCACATTCAACTAGCGGTTGATTTGATTGAATTACTTGAAACCAATGAGATCGAGAATCAAGTCGCAGTGGAGGCGTTAAAGATTGTGCTGGCTGATTTTGAAGAAAAATTGAAGTCGTCTACGTAACGATAAAAGCAAAAAGCCCAATATTTTATGCAAAACATTGGGCTTCATGAGTTGTATTATGGATAGCTTATCGCGCTAAATTTTAAATAAATTCGCTTTTTCCTCATATTCTTTTGTTACCGAGTGAATCTCGCCACTGTTTTTGGAAAGTTCTTGCATGAGACTCGCTAGTAGTTGAATCGCTTGGGCATCTTGAGCCACTTTGTCACTAATGGAAGAGACGACCTCTTCTTGCTCTACAGAATCTTCAGCAATCTTCTGACTGGATATCATGATGCTGGCGATGTCTTTTGCTCTTTGTAATAAGCCATTAGAAATATCAAGAGTGTGGTTGACATTAATGGTGGTTCTTTCTTGACCAGAAGCCATGGATTCAACCGTTTTATTCACACTTTCATTTAGGTTTGCTAAGACTTTCTCAATGTCATCGGTAGAGTCACTTGAACGTTTAGCCAGTGTTCGCACTTCATCGGCAACCACTGCAAAACCTCGCCCCGTTTCACCCGCTCTCGCGGCTTCAATGGCGGCGTTTAAAGCCAAAAGATTGGTTTGCTCAGAGATACTTCGGATAGATTGAAGGAGCTGGGTAATAGAATCGACATCCGAGGTTAGCGCTTGTAATGACTCGGAAACAGAAGTGATGTCTTGATCTAAAAGCTCCATGTCTTTCATAATCACCATCGCCTGTTCGCTGTCTTGAATGGTTTCCTTTTCAAAGGCTCTTACCCCTTCTGCAGATTCTAAGCTATTTTCCGCAATTAACTTAATGCAACGGTGTACTTGCTCGGAAGCGACGGCGGTATCTTGAGTACGAAGTTTACTCGTTTCAACGCTGACGCTTGCTTCTTCCGTTGCTGTTTGTATCTGATTACTTGAATTGACTAGTACAGAGGCAATGTTTCGATAGTCAGAGAATAAACTCGAGAGTTGCTCTAATAAACTGTTTAGAGACTTTTCCGCATTGGTGACGGGGTTTTCAATGCGAATACTCAAATCATTATTATTTGATACTTTTTCAATGGCATTGGCGATGTTTAAGTTGGCGGAAGACTCTTTGGTCATTAAGTGAGCCATATGACAAAGTATGGCAGCTTCAACAATGGCAAATACGCAATGAACGACCATGATGCCCATATTGTGATGCCCTGAAAACACCATAATAGGCATGTCGCCAATGTGAACGCCTGCCATCTGCACATACATAAAGCCAACATGATATACCGCTGTGGTTATGAGCGCGGCGATAATTGGCTGCCATTTCTGATAGATAAGAAACACCACCATGGAAGCAAAGATGTGGAAATGCATTTCAACTAACCCTAGTTGACTCTGAATTAATGAGGAAGATACCAACATCATTAATACGCCAGCTAAGATGGAAAAAGTAAGTGTGCCTTTGAATAAGCTATAAGCCACTTGAGTAGCCACAACTAAGACGCAGGATGCGACTAAAGTAAAAGAGAAAAGTGTTTCTCCAATGAGTCCACTTGAAAGTAAAACAAGAACTTGTGCCATTAAAATTCGATAAATGAATAGATCATTTTTTAGGGTTTGCTGTTTTGAATTCGTCATTTTTTTAGTCCGTTTTTAAAATGCTAATGGTTTTTGTTGGTACTTTTTTGATTTGTTCTTGTAGTTTTCTGATTTTATTCTGGCTGAGGAAAATTGCAAGAAAGCTCTCAGTTTTTATGGTTAATCTTTAGACATAATCGATGTCTAGGTATCGGTTATTTCAATTTTAATAAGAAATGCCATATCTAGCCTGCATAAATACTAAATACGACATTTCGTTATTTTTGTAGCGTTGATCCTAATTGGAGTTATATCTTAAATAAGTTGGCCTTTTCCTCGTAGTCTTTGGTGACGGTATGGACTTCTTCACTGTTTTTTGAAAGCTCTTGCATCAGGCTGGCGAGCAGTTGAATAGCTTGGGCGTCTTCAGCCACTTTATCGCTAATAGAGGAAACCACTTTTTCTTGTTCTTTTGAATCTTCTGCAATTGTTTGACTGGATACCATGATGCTGGCGATGTCTTTCGCTCTTTGTAATAAGCCGTCAGATATCTCAAGCGTATGGTTGACATTGATCGTTGTTCTTTCTTGGCCTGATGCCATAGATTCAACTGTTTTATTCACACTTTCATTTAGGTTCGTTAAGACTTTTTCAATTTCATCGGTCGAGTCGCTTGAGCGTTTAGCCAGTGTTCTTACTTCATCGGCAACCACGGCAAAACCACGTCCAGTCTCACCGGCTCTTGCGGCTTCAATTGCGGCATTTAAAGCCAACAAGTTTGTCTGTTCTGAAATGCCACGAATGGATTGAAGAAGTTGAGTGATTGCTTCGACATCCGAAGTTAATGCTTGTAATGAATCAGAAACAGACGCCGTGTCTTCTGCCAACAGTTTCATGTCTTTCATGATTATCATGGCTTGTTCGCTGTCTTGAATGGTTTCTTTTTCAAATGCACGAACCACTTCAGCAGACGCTAAGCTGTTCTCTGATATCAACTTTGTTGAACGATATACTTGTTCAGAAGCAACCGCAGTATCTTGTGTGCGTAGCTTACTTTTCTCCACGCTGATTGTTGCTTCTTCTGTTGCTGTCTGTATCTGGTCGCTTGAACTGACTAAGATACTTGCGATGTTTCGATAGTCAGAAAATAGACTAGAGAGTTTCTCTAATAGAGTATTTAAGGCTTGCTCAGCATTTGATGTTGGCTGAGAAATGCGAACGCTTAAGTCGTTATTATTGGAAACTTGCTCAATAATGTTCGCAATATTAAGGTTCGCTGACGATTCTTTCTTCATCAAAGACGCCATGTAAATCAAAATCACAGCTTCACATATGGCAAAGATACAATGAACAATCATAATGCCTATATCGTGGTGGCCAGAAAAGACCATGATAGGCATATCGCCAATGTGCACCCCTGCCATTTGTACAAACATGAAACCGATATGGTAAATCGCTGTTGTCACTAATGCGGCCAAGATAGGCTGCCATCTTTGATAAATCAAAAAAACGGCCATTGTTGCAAATATATGAAAATGCATTTCAACCAAACCCAGTTGGCTTTGAATCAGGGCGGAAGAGACAAGCATCATTAATATGCCAGCTAGAATTGCAAAAGTGATTGAGCCTTTAAAAAGGCTATAAGCCGCTTGTGTCGCAATAAGTAGAATGGCAGAAGCGATCAAAGTGAAGGTGAACAGCTGCTCACCTAATAAACCACTGATTAATAGTACGGGGGCTTGAGCTATTAGAGCACGGTAAACGAATAGATCGTTTTTTAGGGTATTTTGTTGTTGAGCAGTCATAGTTAAATCCACATTAAAATCGGTTTACTCAATTCGATCTGATGATGCGAGTCCAAATTGAATTTTGTATGTGTATTTTTGTAAAAAAATATACAGTCGGTCAGAATTATATTAGTAGGTGTTTAATTAGCCAATGTTTGTTTGTAGGAAAAAGACTACATAAGGTGTAAAAAAAAAGAATTTTCAATATTTCATTTTATAAAGCATGACATATGTCATGTTAATTTGTTTTCAGTTGATGTTTGTATTTTTGCTTTTCTCTTTTGTTTATGTTTTTCGTACAACAATAAATTTAGATTCGACTGGTTTATTTTGCTGTTAAATTGCGTGTATAAATGTGTTTTTCTTCATGAGTTTTTTTGAAAAGAAGTGTTTCAGAGGGGCGAAAAGCTGTTTCCGATATTTATAAGAGATTAAAATAATAAAAACTAATTGATGAGACCTATTTTGCAGACACTTTCCCAACTTAATAATGGTGAACTAAAAGGCATCACACGCCTTCAGATTTCTGAGGGGTTAACCGTTTTTCCTCGTAGTATTTTTGAACTTTCAGACACATTAGAAATTCTTGATTTATCGAACAATCAGCTCAGTACACTTCCTGATGATCTTCATCGGTTAAAAAAATTACGAATTATTTTTTGCTCGAACAATGTGTTTACCACCTTGCCCAGTGTGCTAGGTCAATGCCCGCAGCTCGAAATGATTGGTTTTAAAAGTAATCAAATTCACACTGTGCCATCGGAATCTTTACCGGCTCGGACGCGTTGGCTTATCTTGACAGACAATCAGATCACCTCATTGCCAGAGGATTTTGGTCGACTCACACGTTTACAAAAGCTTGCTTTAGCTGGCAACCGTCTTAGCCGTTTGCCGGACTCTATAAAAGCATGTGAAAGTCTGGAACTTATTCGCCTTGCGGCCAATCAACTCATCGAATTTCCAAATCAACTTCTCGCTTTATCGCGTTTGGCTTGGCTCGCATTTTCGGGGAATCCGTTTTGTGCTCAGCGTGAGGCACACAGTAAATTTAAAACAGTTCAGTCAGAAGATCTTGCTTGGCAGCATGTATTAGGACAAGGCGCCTCTGGTGTTATTTCTCAAGCGACTTGGGAAAAGAATATTTATGCTTTTCCTGAGTCTGTGGCGGTTAAAGTCTTTAAAGGTGAAGTCACCAGCGATGGTTACCCAGAAGACGAGCTGGATGCTTGTCTTGCCGTGGGAGGTCACAATAATTTGGTTAAACCTTTAGCAAAAATTACCGAGCCAAATTGTTCAGCCTTAGTTATGGAGCGTATTCCAGAAGACTACACAAACCTTGGGCAACCACCGAGCTTTGTTACCTGCACACGAGATACTTTTACAGAAGGACAATCATTTTCAATAGAACAGATTACTAATATGGTCGTGCAAATTGATCAATTGGTTGAGCATTTTCAAAACAGAAAAGTGAGTCACGGTGATTTATACGCACATAATGCTTTAATCAATCAAAGTGGACACCTACTTTTCGGCGACTTTGGTGCCGCTTCTAAATATGAAAACCTTACGGAAGCGCAGCAACAAGGCATCGAAAAAATCGAGCAACGGGCCGTGCGACATTTTATCGACGACATGCTCGGTTTGTGTCATGAAAGGGACAAAGAAAGTGAAGGCTATCAGGCATTGACAGAAAGAGTGTTTGAACGAGGATAAAACGATCAGCGAACAAACCGCATCATTCTAAACCTTCCTCTTTAAGGTTTAAAGAGGAAGGAACTAGACTCAATTCTTACGAATAAAAGCGCTTAAAGCAGAGCTTTGGCTTTCTCCGTTAATTGAATTGCTTGATCGCAAGCGTTTGCTAACTCTGTGCCTTTCTTCACAAAATGACGGCTAAAGTAATCTTTGTGTTCGTCATGTTCATGGAAGTTGTGTGGCGTCAGCACAGCAGTTAAAACAGGTACTTCTGTTTCTAACTGCACTTGCATCAAAGCACTGCACACAGTTTGTGCAACAAAGTCGTGACGATAAATACCGCCATCCACTACCAATGCACTGGCTGCAATGGCGTCATATTGACCGCTTTTCGCAAGCAGTTTCGCTTGTAATGGAATTTCATATGCACCGGGAACAGAAATAACATCGATTAACGATGTATCGTATCCGCGTGCAATAAGTTCTGTTTGGAACGCTTCTACTGTATTCATCACAATCTCTTCATGCCAAGTGGCGTGGAAGATGGCGATGCGTTTTCCTTTAGGTGTAAAGGAAGAAGTAACATTCGTTGAGCTCTGATTCATTGTAAAATCCTATAAATATAAGGTGAATCAGGGCGAACGGACAGGCAAATACGCCACAATAAAATGGCATACCAATAAAAAGACAAAGACGTGAAAAAACACGGTTTTGTCTTGAGGTTTTGTCTGACACGCTCTCTATCATCCGGACTATCACCGTCGGCTCTGGAGTTACACCAGATCTGCTGACCCTTTAAACCATTGAAATATCTATGAGCTAAAGGCGCTCGCGGGCTTAGATTACTGATTATCAGATAAATCCTTACCGCCGGTGGGGAGTTTCACCCCGCCCCGAGAACGAAATCGAAAAATTCGACAGGGCAAATATACGTTTTTTAATCCATCGGTGTCAAAGCTTGAAAGGCGTCAAAATGTGACGATAGTTAGGAAGCTTTACAAAACACTAACAAAGACAGGATGTTTTCAAGACAGAGTTAACAAAACATAACTAATAACATCGCTTTACTACATGTTGACGGAGCCTTGTCGATATAAGATAGACACATCTTAAAACATCGTTATCTGTTGCGGAAAACATCACCTTGAATGCCAATACGTAACAGAATAATCAGAAAGGAGTCTCTTAAAATGCGAACGACAATGACACTTTCACGCACCGCCATTCTAGGCGCTGCTGTTCTTGGTTTGGTTGCTTGTACGTCAGTAACGAAAGAGGATCTATCTAGTGATAATTTCGATATTGAAAGTCTGTCTCAAACTGATGCGGCTGTTTACAATTGTGATAATAAACCGCTTGGCGCTTTATTCCATGCAGAACAAGCAAAGGTGACTTGGAAAGGCGATACTTACTCACTTAAACAACAAGAAAGCGAATCCGGTACTTTGTATTCAGGTGATGGTTTGTCTCTTTCCATCCAAGGTGAAGACGCTGAATTAATGAAGGCTGAAGGCGAAGCCGTTTCTTGTGAATTAATTCGTATCGACTATTAATTCGAGCGTTCTTTAGCAAACGAAAAGCATTCATTGGAATGCTTTTTTTATGTCTTTTTTCGGCTGATACCTGAATACGACTCATCTTAAAACTTGGTGTTTTCATCACTTCCCATCTTTATTCCGTGTACAATATCGCCATTCGCGCAGGTTGCGCTCTGTTATATGTAGAGAATGAATGAGCAAGTTATTTGTAATGGGCATGGGGCCCGGTGATTTAGGTTTGGTTGCGCCGAATGCAACCAAAGCATTAACCGCCTGTAGTGACTGGGTCGCTTATGGTTACTATTTAGAGTTACTGGGTGAGTTAAGTGACGGCAAAACCTTCCACGATTTGCCGTTAGGCGAAGAAATCGGTCGAGCGCGTTTGGCACTTACACTTGCGGCACAAGGTAAAAATACGGCGCTTATCTCCAGTGGCGATATTGGCATTTATGCTATGGCGACCTTGGTGTTTGAATTATTAGACTTACAGCTTCAAGGCAAAGAAAATCACCCAGAGTGGCTCGATGTCGAGATTGAAGTGATCCCAGGTATTTCCGCGATGCAAGCGGGCGCAAGCCGAGTTGGTGCCATGTTGGGCCACGATTTCTGTACGATCTCTTTATCGGATTTATTAACCCCTTGGGAAACCATAGACAAACGCCTTCATGCTTGTGGCATGGGCGATTTTGTTGTGTCTTTTTATAATCCTGTTTCTAAAAAGCGCGACTGGCAATTGAATCACGCCCGTGATGTTTTGTTGCAATATCGTCCTGCAAGCACGCCTGTGATGATTGGCCGTCAATTAACCAGACCAGAAGAAGACATTACTTTCACGACGCTGGGAGAATTAGACGCCAAAGACGTGGACATGTTTACCATGGTGAGCGTGGGGAATTCTGATACCAAACACATAGTAAACGGCGAGAAAGCATGGATTTACACACCTCGCGGCTATTCGAAAAAACTCTAGGAAATCCATCGCACACTGAATGAGTAATAATACATGACAGTCTATTTTATTGGCGCAGGGCCGGGTGATCCTGACTTAATGACAGTGAAAGCCGTGAAAACAATCGAACGTTGCGCGGTCATTTTATACGCGGGTTCTTTGATTCCAACGCAAGTGATTGACAGTGTTCGTGGCACGGCGGAAGCCATTTACGATACCGCTGAAATGAACCTAGAGGAAACCACCGCTGTCATTGAACAAGCCGCGAAAGAGGGCAAAGACATTGCGCGTTTGCAGTCTGGCGATCCGGCTTTATATGGTGCTATTGGTGAACAGATTCGTCGCTTGGAAGCACTCGATATCGACTATGAAGTGATTCCTGGAGTCAGCGCCGTGGCAGCGTCCGCGGCCTTATTGAAAAAAGAGCTGACACTGTCAGGCGTATCACAAACTGTCATTATGACGCGCTATGAAGGCAAAACTCCGTTTCCAGAACGAGAGCGTTTGCCCGCGTTGGCGCAAAGTGGCGCGACCTTGGCCATTCATTTAGGCATCACACGAATTCATAAAATCGTTGAAGAACTGATTCCCCATTATGGTGAAGATTGCCCTGTGGCGGTGTGTTATCGAACCAGCTGGCCAGATCAAGATTATGTGATTGGCACCTTGGCGGATATCGTTGCGAAAGTTCGTGAGAAAAAATTCACTCGCACCAGCTTGATTCTGGTCGGGAAAGTACTGGATACCGACGATTTCGCAGACTCTTATTTATACGATAAAGGGCAAGCGCATATCTTTAGAAAAATACATAAACCTAAAAACAAAAACTCCAAAGAGCAGGGTTAATCATGCAACTTAATAAAATTCCAACAACGATTGTTACTGGCTTTTTAGGAAGCGGTAAAACCACCTTATTGTCGAATGTGTTAAAGCAAGCCGCAGGCAAACGCATCGCGGTGATTGTGAATGAATTTGGCGAACTGGACATAGATTCAGAGTTGCTTCGTTCTTGTCCTTTGGATTGTGACGACGAGCAAGAAAGCGGCCAGCGCAGTGACGATGGTTTTTATGAGCTGGCGAACGGTTGTATTTGTTGCACGGTAGAAGAAGAGTTCTTACCTGTGATGGAACAGCTGGTGGCGCGTCGTGACGACATCGATCACATCTTAATTGAAACCAGCGGTTTGGCCTTGCCTAAGCCTTTGGTGCAAGCCTTTAATTGGCCGGGCATTAAAGAACATTGCACAGTCGATGCGGTGATCACGGTTGTTGATGGCGCGGCGGTTGCCGCAGGTCGTTTCGCTCACGATGAAAACAAAGTACAAGCTCAGCGAGAAGCAGACGACAGCTTGGATCATGACCCAAGTTTGCAAGAGTTATTGGATGATCAGCTAAGCGCCGCGGATCTTGTGGTGGTGACGAAAAACGATTTATTGGACAACGATGCTCGCACACGAGTGCAAAGCATCATTCGTCATGAAGTGCCAAAAAGCGTGAAGACTGCCTACATCGAAAATGGCGAAGTGGCGCTGGATGCTTTATTAGGTATTGATGCCGCGACAGAGAGTCGAATTGACGAAGTGCACAACCATCATGACCATCATCACGCTCACGGCGAACATCATGATCACGCCCACGACCATTTTGATTCTTTTGTGGTGAGCCTTGGTGAAGTGCAATCTGACTTATTGCAAGAAACCCTTTCTCAGTTGTTGGAAGAGCATAATATCTTCCGTATCAAAGGGTTTGCCGCCGTTCATGGCAAACCAATGCGACAGGTGTTTCAAGCGGTTGGTAAACGTTTAGACCGCTATTTCGATCGTTTATGGCAAGCCGATGAAATCCGCCAAACGCAATTGGTGTTTATTGGTAAAGGCATCACAAAAGAGAGCATCGAAAGTGCTCTGCATAATGCTCTTACTTCTTAGGAAATAGTCGAAGTATGCATTTACTGGCAGCCAAACCGGGCGGATTTGTAGACGATGAAGGCATTGTCGATTTAGGACAAAGCCCTGCGGATCTGGTGATCTTGGCTGCGGCGGATTCTGTGCTTGGCGCGCTTGGAAACGCCTTGGATGCGTTGCATTCAATAGATGAACTTACCGCAATCTTGCCCAGCGTTCGACTTGCCAATTGGATGCAATTAGCCAAGCCAGCCGCGTATGACCTTTATGAAGACAAGGTACTAGAAAAGGCCAAAGTAGTGGTCGTTTCCCTGTTGGGCGGCGAACATTATTGGCCTTACGGTTTTCAGCGTTTACAGGCTTGGGTAAACGCCAAATCGAATCGTACCTTGATCTTGGTGCCCGGAGACGACACGCCTGATGTTGAGCTGATGAAGGCGTCAACGTGCTCAATGGAAAACGCCCATCGTGTATGGCGATATTTACGGGAGAGTGGTCAGGCGAATAACGAACAATGTTTGCGCTTTCTGACACAAGAATTTTTTAATCAAACGTCCGCTCATAAACCGCTTACTTGGCTTGAACCTGCGCCTTTGCCTAGCGCATTGATTTATTGTCGAGGGAATGGCGAGAATCAAGGACGCGCGGCCAGTTTGAATGAATGGCGCAGTCATTATGCGTCATCATTAAAGGATCAACCTGTGGCGCTGGTGGTGTTTTATCGTTCCCATTTGCAATCGGGAAATACCGCCATGTTCGATGCGCTGCTGAGCATTATGGAACAAGAAGGTTTGTTGCCGTTGGCGATTGCGGTTAGCTCTTTAAAAGATCCTGTGTCGGTGGGTTTGGTCGAAAACCTCGCTGAACAAACTCAGGCCAAAGTGATTTTAAACACTACAGGCTTTGCCGCGAATCGAGTGGGCAGCCCAGATCTGGCGTCTGAACCAACCGATTTTCAATCCGCTTTTGATTCTCCTATTCCTGTATTACAGCTCATTTTATCTGGCAGTACGCAAGAAGATTGGCAAGCACAAACACAAGGTTTACGAAGCCGTGATGTGGCGATGCAAATTGTATTGCCAGAAATGGACGGCCGTATTGTGACTCGCGCGGTGAGCTTCAAAGCCTTAAGTCATTACAATGAAACCGCTCAAGTGGATTTGGTGCGTTATGAATTACATGAAGAGCGAGCGCGTTTTGTGGCGCAACTGGCGAAACGCTATGCGAACTTAGCGAGCAAACCGAATAAAGAAAAGCGCATTGCCTTTGTGTTGGCGAATTATCCGACCAAAGATGGACGAATCGGCAATGGCGTGGGTCTTGATACGCCTCATTCTACCGTAAACCTATTGTCGGCTTTGCAGGAAGCGGGCTACCCAATTGACCAAATCCCTGAAAACGGCAACGCCCTAATTGAAGCATTATTAGGCGCGGTGACGAACAATCCAAATACACTTCATGAGCGTGGTTGTTGGCAAAGTTTGTCTTTAGAAGACTACTTAACTTACTTTTATCAGTTGCCGTTAGAAAGCCAAAATGCGGTTTGGGATCGTTGGGGGGCGCCAGAAGACGACCACAAATGCCGAGAGCAAAATGGTCAACGACGCATCATGTTGGCTGGCATTCGCTTAGGCGAAACCTTTGTTGGCATTCAACCTGCGCGCGGTTTCAATCTCGACTTGGTGGCTAACTATCATGATCCAGATTTGATTCCGCCACACAGTTACTTGGCGTTTTATTTTTGGTTGCGCCATGTCTATAAAGTGGATGCGTTTGTTCATGTGGGCAAACATGGCAACCTCGAATGGTTACCGGGAAAAGGAACGGCCTTGTCTGACATGTGTTGGCCTGATATTGCCTTTGGGCCAATGCCGAATTTTTACCCTTTTATTGTCAATGATCCGGGTGAAGGTGCGCAGGCGAAACGCCGTACGCAAGCAACCATTATTGATCACCTGATGCCGCCAATGACACGCGCCGAAACCTATGGCGACATGGCGGAATTAGAAAACTTGGTGGACGAATATTACCAAGCCATGGGAATGGATGCTCGACGGGAAACTTGGTTAAAAGAGCAGATTCTTAAAAAAGTCCAAACCAACCATTTGTTAGAAGAACTCACCGACACAGACACAGAAGACGAAACCTCGGTTTTAGAAGGTTTAGACGCTTATTTATGTGAGATAAAAGAAGCGCAAATTCGCCATGGTTTGCATCGTCTTGGTGAGTTACCAGCAGACGATAAATTGGCCGACACGCTGGTGGCGTTATTGCGTTTGCCTCGTGGCAGCGACTTGACCAGCCAAGGCATTCTTCATGCCTTAGCCAAAGACTTGAATTTGGAGAGCGACGGCTTTGATCCTATGCAAAGCCTTCGTACGCCTTGGCTTGGGAAACAGCCAGAAGTACTTTTATCGGTTGCAAATGCTCAATGGCGAACGCATGCGGACACCAAAGAACGCTTGGAATTACTCGCACAAAATTTAGTGATGACACACCTTATTCAAGGGAAATCTTTAAATGAGATCGAAGTCTTGTTGCCTGAAACGGCGGTGCTTTTAGCTCACAGTAAAAAGACCTTGATGGCGGCATTAGAACAAAGTGCAGACGATGAAATATCAGCGCTCATCACAGGGTTGTCTGGCGGCTTTATTCCTCCTGGGCCAAGCGGTGCGCCAACTCGAGGTCGATTAGACACCTTGCCAACAGGGCGCAACTTTTTCTCGGTAGACAATCGCGCCATTCCATCGCCAGCGGCGTGGGCGATTGGCAAAGAATCTGCAGAAGCCTTGGTTCAACGACACCTTCAAGAGCACGGCGATTATCCAAAAGACCTAGGTTTGTCTGTGTGGGGAACCGCCACCATGCGAACTGGCGGAGACGACATTGCGCAGGCTTTCGCGCTCATGGGCGTTCGTCCTATTTGGGCGCCGGGATCAAATCGCGTGACGGATTTTGAAGTCATGTCGAGTATGCAATTGGGTCGTCCTAGAGTCGATGTGACGCTGCGAGTGTCTGGCTTTTTTCGTGATGCGTTTGCCAATGTGATGCGACTTTATGACGCGGCGGTTCAAGCCATCGCTGAGTATGAAGAGCCGGGCACAAGCAATACCATTCGCGCCAATGTACAAGCCAGAAAGCAAACCTTGCTTGATCAAGGCATGGACGAAGAGCAGGCTAATCGCCAAGCAACGTATCGCGTTTTTGGCAGCAAGCCGGGCGCTTATGGCGCAGGTTTACAAGGTTTGATTGACGAGCGTTGTTGGGACACCAAAGCCGACCTCGCTGAAGCCTATGTGAATTGGGGCGGTTACGCTTACGATGGTAATACTTATAACGGCGAGCAAGATGGCGTCGAGGCGAAATCTGCCTTTGTCGAACGCTTGTCTCAGCTCGATGCTGTGGTGCAAAACCAAGACAACCGCGAGCATGATATTCTCGATTCGGACGATTATTATCAGTTCCAAGGCGGTATGACGAACGCGGTGACGGAGTTCAGTGGGCAAGCGCCAAGCGTTTATCATAGCGATCATTCGAATCCGAGTTCACCGAAAATTCGTACCTTAAAAGAAGAGCTGAATCGAGTGGTGCGTTCTAGAGTTTTGAATCCTAAATGGATTGAAGCCATGCAAACTCACGGCTACAAAGGCGCGTTTGAAATGACCGCCACGGTGGATTACCTGTTTGCCTATGACGCCACAACCGATTTGGTTGCCGATTATCAATACGAACAAGTGACCGATCGTTTGTTGCTCGACCCAGAAAACCAAGCTTTTATGCGTGATAATAATCCTCATGCATTGGAAGAAATGGGGGAACGCTTATTGGAAGCAATCCAGCGCGGCATGTGGCAAAATGCCGATGATTATGAAGGCAAAATTCAGTCTCTGTTGCTTGATTTAGATCAGCAGCAGGAGCAAGCAAGATAAACTATCATGAAGGGCTTTAGTCCCTAATCGATGAAAACAGTGGGCTTGGGCAGAAGCCAAACAATAAAGAGAGAGAGAATGAGTAATACAAAGACAGTCAAAAAAGGCATTATGATTTGTGGTCACGGAAGCCGTGATAAAGATGCGGAACGCGAGTTTGGCCTAGTGGCAAAAGGCCTAAAAGAGCGCTTTCCTGATTTGCCTGTTGAATACGGTTTTCTTGAATTTTCTGCACCCAATATCCACATGGGATTAAACAGTTTGCTTGACCAAGGTGTGGAAGAAATCTACGCCGTTCCGGGCATGCTTTTCGCTGCGACACACGCGAAAAACGACATTCCGTCTGTACTCACAACCTACGAAGAAAAGAACTCAGGTCTTCAAGTGACTTACGGTCGTGAGCTGGGCTTGCAGGACGACATGATCGATGCCTTCCAAGCGCGTATTTATGAGTCGTTAGGATTGGACCCAGAAAACCCACCTGAAAATTTATACGACACCATGTTAGTTGTGGTTGGCCGCGGAACGTCAGACACCTCGGCGAATGCGGAAGCCGCGAAATTGACTCGTATCGTCAATGAAAACATGGGCTTTGGCTGGGCCGATACCGTTTACTCTGGTGTCACTTATCCATCCGTTGGTGTTGGGTTAGAAAAGCTCATGAAGCTAGGTTATAAGCGCATCGTGGTTGCGCCTTACTTCTTATTCACTGGTCGATTGATCAAGCGTATTCAAGGCTATGTGAACCAAGTCGCTCAAGCGAATCCAGAAATTGAATTTATTAACACGCCTTATCTGAGCGACCATCCGAAAGTCATTGATGCTTTCCAACATCGCGTGGAAGAAATCATGCAAGGCGCATTGGATTCTGGCGAAGAAACCCTAATGAATTCCTTCAAGCGTCGCTTAGCCGCTGGTGAAGTGGATGTTCATCACCATCATGCAGAATACGTCGACCCAGAAGACGACACCCAAGGCATTGCAGCAACAGACAAAGCGCATGGTCATTCACATAGCCACGACCACGGACATTCACACGGTCATTCTCATAGTCACGATCATTCACATGGCCATTCTCACAGCCATGGGCACGGGCATTCTCACGGAGTGTACAAACACATTGGACATCCAATGGGACCAAGAACCATGATAGGCGAAGGCATCTGCTGCTGTTTCATGGGGCAATTTACGGATGAGATCTTGGAAGAAGAGAAACACCGTATCGACGGCGACTGCACCAAAACCGCCTTGGCGCACAATAAATAAAAGTGTGATACTGAACTTAAAATGCCCAGCAGAAATGCTGGGCATTTTTTTGCCTGTATATTGCAGTGCGAACCTTTAAATCAAAAAGTACTTTATGTTCCATTTAAACGCTTTGAAGTTGGGTGCATTTTTCCGCCCTGCTGGGCGGGTAACTTTTTGCTAGCGCCCAAAAAGTAACCAAAAATTCGCTTTTAAGACACAAGCGTAGGGATGTTGTTTTAGAGGCTGAGTATTTCCTAGGAGTTGTTTTACGTAAGGTGTTTAGGACTTATCTGGAAAGGTTAGAGTTTACCGAACACGGTTACGCCAAGACCTTAGAGTCGTTCAATCGGGATTGAATCGAATGATTTTGATTGGTGCACTGATTATCTCGTAAAACTTAAAGAGCTTTTACCAAGACTCTAACTTTCGGTGGTCTGAATTGATATGAAAAACGGCATAAAACCATTTTAAAAGGGTTGTGAATAAGTCTTATTTTTTATGTTGGTATATACAGTTTATTTTTGAAGTAGCCAAATTTTTGCGCGTTTTGTCTAAAAAATAATCATTGTTTTGCGCGTTTGTACTGGTAGATAAATAAAAAGTCTTTTAGTATCAATGAATAAACGTTTCAGCGCAGAGATAACGCGCTGTGAATAAAAAGAATAACGCGCACGCTCGTTTAGCCAGTTTTTAATTTTGTGAATATCTTTCTAAAGCACTGAAAATTCAGTTAGTTGTAGAGATATTTAGAAAGATTTTAAAATGTGTAAACGCGCATGCGCACTATTAAACTGTTATGATTTTTTGAATAAGCCTGCACCAATTAATGAGAATGTAGCATGACAAATACGGATGAAAGTAAAAAAGCACCAGAAGATAGTGTATTGGATGATGCTCAAGAAAATTTAGATGAAAATGCTCCTGAAAGTAAAAAGGGTTCTTTTCAGTTTTTTTGGGAAATGACAGGGAAAGTAATCCCAGTCATATTTATCACTATTTTCGTATCATTTTTAACGAATAGTTTTTTGTTGGGTGATAAATACGTTGAGAAGGCAGCAGTAAAAAAAGAAATTACAACTCTTGTCAATAATGGCGCAGGATTGAGAGCTGTTAAGTTTCATTATGATCATAGAACTACTATAAAAAGAGATATTCTATTTACCATTAAAACAGACCTTAATCTATATTATCCATACGAAATAGCACTTTCAGAAGTACTTGAGCAACTAAGAACAGATCAATACTTAGATGGTACGCCCGATATAGAATTTTTAGATAAGTTGGATTTGATTATAAGGGAATACACTGAATCAAACCCGTTTGATAAACTTGAATCCGGTCAAAAAGATCTGTTTGAAAATATTAGAGTAAAGCTTAACGGGAATTATTCTACAGTCGAGGATGATGTAAATAAACTTTCAAATGAATTAAGTAATAAAAATAAGTTAGTTAATGAGTATCTTTCCGACTCGCAAACTAGTTTAGTTGTTTCAATCGTTTCTGCATTTATAGCCGTTTTTTTAGCTGGTGTTCAAATGTGGCAAACAAGAAGTTCAAGAAGATCTTTTCCCCGACAATCTTTTGCACCCGAATATATTATGCGTGATAAAAATAGTATTAAAAGGCGCAGAGAAGTAAGAGATGATGGTTCAATAATTGAAACGACATATCATAAAGATGGCAGTATTATAAACCGTAGAGTAATAAAATCATAACAAGGCCATCAAGTCGGATTCGTAACAGTTGGCTACGTTTCGCTTCGCTACACAGTATAGCCAACAGTCACTCACCGCTTATGGCGGCGTTATGTTTCAAGGAGAGATTGTGCTTACGTTAGAAATTGACCGTGACAGCGTACATGCAGGAGATGATATGTCTTCCCATGTTGTTGCGATAATCGTAAAAGATACAATGAGCATCTATCAGCTTTTAATAGAGGCATTAGAAGTCTGCACCTTACCAAAAATATCAGGCGGGAAAGCTACATGGTTTGCATATATAGACTCCGAGCCAAAACAATATCTAGGTGTCGTTGCACAACAGTGGCAGGCGCCTAAGCTTCTAGTTCATACATCAGAGACTGTTGGCTCAATTTTCGGTAAAGGTTCTTCCAAACTTATTTTCAGGTATTGGTGTCAATCAGACCCTGATAAAATTTATGAGGCCTTAGCAAGCAATAATGAATTGCCAAGTAGGTTTTCATGAAAAAACATAACAAGCGCAGTCAATCTGACAGTCTGAAATTGTCCCATTCTGCAAGCAACATAAGGTTGATGAAGGAGTGCCTCATGCAATGCATTTTTATATTGTGTGATATTACTTTTAGAGAAATCAATGAGTTGATTGGTTATTGGATGATGTGCTTTATGAGAGAGAGGAGGGCAGTCGTAGAAATAGATAAGATATAATTCTTCGTCATTTTTTCTGTCCACATGCTTTATCCAATAATGCCACATAGCTTTCGCTAATTGTTGTGGTTCAGCAGACATATCTGGGTCTGCAATATTGGTGAAATTTCGAATGAAAAATCCAGCGTCAACAAAGATAGCTACAGTCCTTTGAGCCATTTCTATATCCTTATAATGTAAGAAGCCTCTGGGTCGTCACTTCCCGGATTGTGGGAGGAGTTACCAGAGGCTAAGATGTGAATTAAGTGTACCTCTGTCATGTGCAATTGCAACAGACTGCGCTTGACCTCGCTTCGCTCCACTTTCAACCTTATTGTCGTAGGTCGAACTTTAGTTCGACAATTATTCTTTGGCTCTGGCCTTAATCTGGAAATCCCAATTACCCCAAGCGACATGAATGCCTTAATGGAATGAAAACAAAGGGACTAGCGGATGGTTAACTCTCGTAAATCCCTTCTTTTTATTTCTAGAAAATAACGTGCATGATCATTAATAAAATGTAATGTTTACAAAATTTGGGCTTGCAAAAGAATCACTTTAATTGTGAAACTCATTAAACTGATTCGTTACACGTTCATATTGGTTGCAAAGAACACAGGCGCAACAAATCATGCTTGCACTGCTCACGACTTGTGGAGGCGTTATACGCATCTTCGTAAATTTAAAGGAACAGATATGTCTCTGATTGGGAATTTTGGAAAAGTGGCAGCAAATCTACATTCGCTAACTTGGGAAATTGGCAGCGTCGTCGGAACCTTTCAAACGGAAGATAAAATTACTTGTTCAGCGTACAGTCCTGAAAATAATCTGGTATTACTTTTAGCGCAGTCTGGTGAAGCGACATGTTCCAATCGTTTGGTTGCTTTAAAAGAGAATGGAGAGATTAAATTTGATGTGACAGAACCGAGCGACTATTGGTTTTATTATTTAGCGTCACATGTGAACTATGAAATGGCTGTTGTATGTATATCTAAAGGTAATGCTCTTGATTGGTATTTCTCAATTGATCCTGATTCTGGCGAATTGCATCCATTGAATCGCTCTTATTAAAGAGACGGCTTCCTCGTCGGAGTACCACCTTTCAAACGCCTCACCTCGTAGGTCACGATGAGGGAGGAACGACCGTAATCTGACACAGAAAGCACAGCTTTCACCTTAGACAACAACTCTTCAATAGTAGGTCGCACTTCAGTGAGGAAAATTACTTTTGTTTGATTTGGCCAATTCTTTGCTCATTTACACCTTTTTAATAACTCGATTTTGCGCGTCTACACTGGTAGAGAATAAAAAATCGTCATAATATCAATGATTAAGAATTCACCGTGCTGAGATAACGCGCTGTGTGTTCCTGATAAAAAGATGGAATAACGCGCACGCTTGTGTTGTCAATTTTTGATCTGGTTAATATCTCAAATAATAGCTTTATAATCAGTATGTTATAGAGTTGCTGAAAGGGTTTAAAAAGTGTCTAAACGAGCATGCGCATTAATAAAATGTTATATTTCATAGGTATAAAATTGTGGCCAAATTTGTAAAGCTTCTAGAATTTTCAAAACCAGATTTTATAAGTGACTTACAATTTAATCAGTTAGAGTTGAATAAGAAGGTAAGTGTTTGGTTTCAAGTTGAATCAAATAATGAAGAAAGTAAGCATATTGATTTAACTGGTTCTGATGATTTAATTGAATCAATTAGTGAATTATTATCTGCCGAAAAAGTAATAGTTTCCAGAGAAATAAATACCAATAAAGAATTTGGAACTATTAGAATTGAATTATGGGTAGATGGTTGCTATTCAGAATTTTGGTGTGACTCAGCATCAACTGAAATATAACAAAGTTTATTAAAACCGACGCAATATACTCCGCTAACTTGGTATTGCGCTTCGCGAATTTTACACCAAGTTAGCTCCGCATATTGTGCAGTTTATAAAGGCGTTATGCAATGGGAGATGCGAACATGAATAACGAAGATATAGCGAACCTAATTTCAGCTTATGAATTAGCAATCTCCGAAGCACCCAACATTGATATGAGTAACATCTATCCAGTATATCCTGAAGCAATATCAAATTTTATGAGAATCTTGCAGTCAGCCCCATGGGTGGCAAACGATTATCAGCCATCTAAGATTCAAGAAATACTGATGTCTATTGAAAGTGGGTCTTTTAAAGAGGTGAGATGGGTATTGACCGCAGCAGCAAGATCCGAAAGGTTTGGTGATGGTATGTGGGCAAAGATTTTTAATGAAAAAATGCTAGATCCTGTAATCAAACGTTTAAAGCAACTTAGCAATGCATAACAAATCGATGCGGACGGAAAAACTCCGTTATGGCCTTTTTATGGTGCTATCGAACCGGTGTTTGGCAAGATCACAGACAATAAAGGTATGAATAAATTCACGCTGCGCGGCCACGAAAAAGTGAATACCCAATGGAAAATGTATTTCCTCGTTATGTGTAAGTAGAAAGTATGGAATTTCAATCAAATACAGATTTATTTGAGGCTATTGAAAAGCTACAGAGTAGTCTTTCGTCGTCTGGTAATGAAGCCGCAGGAGAGTTGCTCTCGGAAGGCTTGTCGAACCTAAATGGTCTGACTGATGGTTGGGTACTATTGCTTGACGCCGTAAATACCGCTAACAATAATTACGGTGCCACTTTCTCCGAGCAACAAGGTTCCGAACTAAATAAAATAAAAAGTGCAGTGCATAAGGTGGTGCATCGTGCGTAAAACACATAAAAAGGCAATTAACTACGCGCCTACGGCACCGGATGCTCGTACCTCGCTCCGGTTATTGCAGCGTTATGTACTCGGAGGGAAAATGGATATTCAGAAGGTCCTAAAATCGGATTTAGAGGCAGTAACAAGGCTTGTTTCAGAGGTCTCAGACAAGGATGTGCTTCCATTGTTTAATGAACAGGGAAAGCAGGAGTATAAGGACAGAGTTTTACCAGACCTAGCGACTGCTTTTAACAATGAGGAGTTTTCATCTGTTAAGGTGGTATCGGGTGGCGAGGTTCTTGGTTTTGCTGCTTTGCGCGATGGGAATTATCTAACACATTTATTTGTTTCTAAATCACAGCAGGGTTCAGGTTTAGGTCGTACATTATTGAATCATTTGCTCAATCAGACTGATGCTCGTGAAGTTAGTCTGCGTTCATCGTTGAACGCTGTTGAGTTCTACAATCGTAATGGTTTCTCAGCAACAGGTGCAGAAGCTGAGTTCAATGGAATTAGGTTCGTACCAATGTCTTTAGTACGCACATAACAAGCACATGAAAAATCGCCCACAGAAATGTGGGCTGAACTCGTTACTGCTCGCCTCTTAACGAGGCATTAGGTTTTTATGAAATGTCACACCTGTAATATTATCGAACCATATACTTCTAGAGGCTTCACAACCGAATTAGATTTTGTGAAAGCTGAGGATCTGCTCAAAAAGCTAAGTAAATCGAATCAATTGGTGGTTGAAAGTACCTTTACTTATTTGTGTATGGATTGTAATGCAAAATGGGAAATGTCTCCGCCAGATAATGCTTTTCGTGGTTGGCTAAAGTACGTATCTCCCAGAGCTCAAAGAATACAAGAACTACGCAGTAAACGAACAACATAGCAAAATATTAACTAAGGACAAAAAGCGTTGGCTTTTGCGCCTTCGTCGCTTATTTTAGCCAGCTATTTTATTACTGCTTAGTAAAGCATTAGGTTCACACTGCATGACTTGCCAATATTTAAAATTAAGCGCTGATTTTATATGGATAAATATTGATCAACCGTTTTCTGAAGAGACGTTTTTAAGCGTTTTAGAAAGACATTCAGAGCTTAAGATTCTAGAGAAAAAAACAGCCCATCGCTCAATTGCCCCTTTGGAGCTTAACCGTGAGATCTCGACCAATCTGGGGATAATAAATATAAAAAGTGTATTTGAAGGATATGAAGAGGATTGCGGCACAAGCATTTCGTCTACGAGTAAAACGCTAATGGCTCATGTTTTTTCAGCTTTGGAGAAATCAGGTACGATTGTTGAAGGTCAAACTGGATAGTACGCCAGCCGTTTTACCTGAGCCTGAATTGTAATAAAAACTGGGCTGCTTAATCAATGATTAACAGCCCAGAATAATCAAGCATTCATGGTTACACCAGTTCAACTTGCAATGCGGTTGATTGATTGTGTAAGCATGCATTCGATATTTGCCTAATGGCAAACGTCCCTGAGGTATCAATAGGTGGCGTTTCTTGTTGCTCTGTTAACTCCGCCCAATATATTGGCAAACTCGCTTTATTGTAGATTGAAATATAAGTCCGTTTGGCTGGGTATTCTAATGAGGAAACTCTGAGCTTTTGGCCTTTTTTTATCGTGCCATACGTGAACTTAGTTTCTGGGTTGCCCACTGGTAAATAGGTTTGATTGACCCATTCTGCATCCAGTTTTTGACGGTTTTTTAAGAAAGCGTAAGCATGATAATGCATGGCTAAAAATAACCAAGAACGGTAGCCTGATAGCATGGTTAAATACTTTTCATAACGTACTCTTTCTTCGTCACTGTTTAGAGAAGCAATCGCGCTTTTACCATCAATGCTGACGGCTGGAAATTCACTTATTTGAGACGTTTCATAATAACGAATGGCAATAAAATAATGCCCTTTGGGTACTGACAGTTTTCCTTCAGACTTGGCTGTTTCTTCTGTATTCCCCATGTGAGCAATCGTTTTGAAGTTCATGTTATAGATAACGGCGGTCCAAAATTTAGCCGATTTATTCGCCTGTTCTATATCGAGCTGAAGGTTGCCTTCAACATAAAACATGTCAGAAATGGCCAAGGTGGCATTGCAGTTCCAACGAGGCCCCATCATCATCATCGCCAACAAATTATGTTTACCATTCGTTAGCCATTGAGATAAAGGATGCCAAACGGCATCCTTGTTTTCTTGTTGCTGGTTTGCATTTTGCCAAAAGGCGGCTTTTCGTGTTTTCTTGGTGACTTTTACTACCAGTTTATAAAACGCGTATGAGAGATAGCCTAGAAATAGGGTGGTGATGTTTTTCATTTAACGCGCTCCTCTAGTGTTAATGTGTACTTGTCAGCCATGCCTAACGCCTCAAAATTCGCCATCCACTTATTGAGTAGGCTGGTGATTTCTTGCTGCGAAATAATGGCAGAGGAATAACGTACATAAATGATGCAATGAGATTTATAGTCACGAACAATAAAGTCGATCATATAGTCTCGCTGGGCGCTTTCGTCTTGGTGTAAGGTTATTTCTACGTCTGTGAATTCCGCTCCCGTCAGTACATTAACATCACGCATTGGGTAATAGTTCAGTCTCACTGGGAAAGCGGCGTGCAGAGCCGGTAGCTCATCTTGCAAATACAACCAATCGTAACTTGTCCCTTTGAGTGGATGGTCGTTTAACTTCTGTTTGAGCTCTTTTACTGCTTCGTCTTTTGAGCTGGCGAGATTCACCGAGATTGGTGCATCGCCTGCGATCCAACCCAATTGGTCGGCAAAGTTATATTTTTTCGTCAATTTACGACGGTCAAATCGATGCACTAAAACAGGTTCAGAAGTGTTATCTAGCTCGCCAATAGTATGGTACAAGGCCATGGTTATTGGGTGGAAATTATAACTTGGACGTGCGGCTTCAATACTGACCTGAGCGCATTGTTCTTTTAATGTGCTGACTGTATTTAAGGCTTTATTGGCTAACAGTCTTCTTGACCATTCACCCGCTCTGGAGAGAAGTGGCTGCCATCGAGCTTTACAGCGCTGAAAATCATAGTTCTCTTTTAAGAAGAACATTTCCGTTGCGGTATCCATCGACAACTTACGTTTGTGTATGAGTTTTTCAGGCCACATAAAATATTGCTGCCACAGCTTTTTATGAAACAGCTGAATCGCCCAACCATCCACAATAAGGTGATGAAACATATAAACAACGTGATAGTGATTTTGCGCTGTTTTACAGACGAGCACTCTGAAAAGTAATGTGGATGTGGAGGATGAAATCATCGATTTAGCTTGGCTTTTGAAGGTTGCTATACGAGCAACTTGCGCAGCTTGATTGTCGTTGCTGATATCATGAAAAATAATAGGATTCGCAGTGAGCTCTTTTTCAAAGTATTGAAAATATTGGCCATCTTGCTTTTGTAAATGACTGCGTAGCGCTGGGTGGATTTTCGCGAGATGCGTCATTGATTGATCTAAGGTTTCAAGCGCAAATTTGTCCTCGTCGAATACCAGATCATAATGCATTTCTAATAACAAAGACGTTTGCTCATGATTCTCCTTACAAAAAACCGCTTGGGCGGGGGTTAATGCTGAGCGATACGCGTTAGGTAGTTGGTAGCCAAGGTGGTTGGATAGTTCGATGGTTGCGCTGGAAAGTACTTGTTGGTTCCAATGTTCTTCGTTTTTCTTCCATTTCATTTTCATGCTGGTGTTTACGTTTTCATGCTTATGGAAGTTTGGATCACGAACACGTTCTTTACAGGTGGCTTGGCCGTTAACCGCTTGATGCGGCGTTAGCATATTTTCATCAAAGGGTAAGTGAAGGAAATCGCATAAGCGTGTGAGTTCTTGTTCAGGGCGAGAGACTAATTCTTCATAACTTAACTCAATAAATCGCTCTTGCGGGATCGTATCTAGAAACAGCATCGCATTTTTCATGGTGTTGATATACGAGCCTTCGGCTATTTCAAGTGCGGTATGGCAGGGGTTTTCAGGGGTTTTGACATAAGGGGTGAAGAAGTCTGAGTTATCCGTTTCCACTTCTCCATTTTGAACTTCATGATAATTGTGATTCAGCGTTGTGAATAATTCGTCAAATTGATTATCAATCACCGAGTCAAATAAGTCGAAAGGGTGGCGCTTTAAGAAAATATAAATCGGTTCGCAGCCTCGTTCTGCGCCCATCTGTTCCGCGCGTTGCAAAATATCTAGATTCATTAAATACGATGGTGATTTATCGACCATATATTGGTCATCTAAATTATCTTGAAACCATTGGTATATTTCAGTAGATGGGGTGTTGTTTCGCTCAAAGTCTTTGAACACTTTTTTCGCTTCAGCTTTAGAGCCCAACAAACTGGCAGCTGCTTCATAGACACCTCGACCTAAAATGGTTCCTTTAAACTGCTGTTTCGCGTCATTCAGGTTATCAAAAGGTAATAGGTGCAGCTCTGCTGGTGCAAATATCTTTTGATGGTTATTCATCATTGCTTTTAATAACGTAGAACCAGATCGGACAAAAGTGAGAATGTAGATCATAGGTTTCTTACGATTATGCTCTTTTGTTTGATTGCTTAAATTCACGTCAGTCTTCCTTTTCATAGATGATATAAAGTACCCAATCGCTGGCGCTTTTTTGGCTCATTTCTAAGAAACATAAACGCCACTATTATTAGATTAGGATAGATCTGGAAAATCGTTAATTTATTTGACCGACATGTGGTAGAAAGTGATCAGGATTGGTTTCAAAACCTTGGGTTGAAATCAGCACTTCCAACGACTTAAAAAGCAACCGTCTTTACTTCAAAAGGTGGCTTTTTCGATGTTGTACTTATTTTATGATGTTGGAAGATAGCCACAAACTTGTCGGTTTTGATACCGAAGAGCAATGTCTTATGGAGCACAATGGTATATGGGATTTAGTTAAGTTTTTTAACAGTGCAGATATTTAGATATAGAAAAGGGTTGTTTATGAAGATGGATAAAATCAAACGTTTAATTTCTATGCCACCAAGTGCATCTGTTGTGAGTGGTGAAAAAGTACGTTGTGTGAATAGAGAGTTTTTTATTGTGTCTTATGAAACGGATATGGAAAAATTGCAGGAAGTGGTGCCAGAGCCTCTGATGCTTGATAGGCCTATCGTTAAATTTGAAGTGATTAAGATGGATGATTTCCGCGGTTTGGGGTCTTTTACGGAGTCTGGTCAAGTTATTCCCGTGAATTATGATGGCAAGCCGGGTCAATATGTTCATCAGATGTATTTGGATAATTTCCCTGCTATTGCTGCTGGGCGAGAAATCTGGGGCTTCCCAAAGAAATACGCCAAGCCAGAGCTGACGTATGATTCTGATTGTGTGTTAGGACAGGTGTTCTTTGGGAAGTGTGAAATAGCGAGAGCGACGATGCCATACAAATGGCATGCAATGGATTTAGATAAGGTTCAGCGCAGTATGGAGACTGAACCGGGCTTTCTCTTAAAAGTGATTCCTGATGTTGATAACACGCCGATGATCGCTCAGTTGGTGAGATATTATATGGAGGATGTGGTTGTAAAAGAAGCGTGGTCAGGCCCAGGAGCATTAGAGTTGTTTAATCATGCGCTTGCTCCTATGGCCGATTTACCTGTTAGGAAAGTTATTTCTGCTCAACATATTATCGCTGACCTCACTTTGAGTTGGGGTGAGGTTGTTCATGATTACATGGCATAGTGTTATTTGATGGAGATCTATTATTAAACGTGCCTTATCTATAAAATCAGCTTGTTTACTGTGTCGCACTCCCAACTTGAATTCAGGCCTGAATGCAAGTTGCTCATAGCGGTAAGGTTGATAGAATGTGATTCGTTTTGTAGTAATAAACCGTTTTACACTGAAATAAAAAGAAGGATTTATGGTTGGTTTTTGGGACAAGGTTATCTATTCAATTTTTTCAATTCCATTAGCTATATTGGGAGGCGTTATCCTTTGTTGGCTTTTGTCTTTTTACTTTCAAGGCATTAAAAGCTTTTCTGACTATTTGCTCTTCGTATTTTTCGCCATTATGTTTACAACCGCGCTGAGTTTTTTCTTTCCTACCTTTGTCGCCAAGGTATTAACGAGTATGGTTAATTTATAATGTTCGGTGAACTTTTACTTGTTATGTATAGGGTCGGATTCGATTAGCAATGCAGAATGACGAGGACAATTCTTTAAAACCAGTTTGTTGTGCAAACTGGTTTTTTTATGGATGCTTTTCGCCCGTGTGGTCTCAATCTTTTTTATGCTCAATACGCCAATAACCAAGGCCTACCAACACGCCACCGCCAACGATGTTGCCAAGCGTAACGGGAATGAGGTTGTGGACGAGAAAGTTGTACAAGGTTAGGTGCTCAAAGTCAGAAGCGAGTAAGCCGTGAGCTGTATAGAAAGCAGGATCGCTTACCGCTTTAATGGCGACGCCAAGTGGCACCATAAACATATTGGCGATGCTGTGCTCAAAGCCGCTGCTGACAAACATGGCAACGGGGAGAACTACAAGAAGAGATTTGCCTGTTGTGTCTTTACTGGTAAAAGCCATCCACGTGGCGAGGCAAACGAGAAGGTTGCATAAAATGCCAAGTGCAAACGCCTGAGACCAGTCATGTTCGAGTTTATGTAACGCCACTTGCATGGCGTGAATGCCCCATTCGCCACCGTTTAATAAATGCATTTTTGCCATTATGACAAGCACGACCAAAACCAGAGCACCCACTAAATTACCCAAATAAACGCGTCCCCAGCAGCGTAATAACTGGCTTGTAGAGAAGCGTTTTTGCGCCCAGCCAACGGTGCTTAATACGGTACTTGTGAAAAGCTCCCCGCCACAGACAATCACTAACATTAAACCAAGACTAAACGCGATGCCGCCAAGCAAACGAACCATTCCCCAAGGTGCATCGCCGCTGCCTGTGGTGACGGTGATGTAGAAAACAAAGGCGATGGCGATAAACATGCCTGCATAAATGGCCAATGAAAAGGACGTCGCAAAGGACTTTTGGACTTTCTGAAAACCGTATTCTTCCACTTTGTCTAAGGTGCTTTGCGGCCTTTCCATGTGGTCTTTATCAGAACTCAGCTCGATTTTTGTATGGCTCATTATGGCGCTCTGCCTCTTGTAAAACTGGTTGATTGTAAGGTCTGTCTAAGTGGGAAATTATAGAGTGGCAGAACGCTTCAAATACCGACGCACATCAAGGCTTTTATAAATAATTGAAATAGTTGGAGAAGAAAAACAGTGCGTTTAAACTTATGTCGTGCTTTGTGAGGATCGTGGTATTCTCGTTTTCAACAGGTATTTCAATTATGAATATGAGCCGTTTTTATTCTCTCAATTCAAAGCTGAATTGAAGCAGAGGATATTGACCGCGAGAAAGGAGCGTATCATTTGCCAAAAGTTAGCCATACTGACGCAGCGTTAATTGAGCAGCTGCATCATTTAGTGTTTCATCACCCTGAATCGAAAGACATCCTAAACGCCGCTTTTAAAGAGGCGTTAGCGATGTTTGATCAGCCGGATTATGCACAGCCTTTTGCGTCTTACAATATTCCAATCGAGCATTTTGAAAACAATATCGCAGACCAGCAAAAAGGGATGGTTGGCTTGTGTCGAGTGTTTATTCTGCGAGCGGGATGTAAAATGCCTAACCCTGAAATCCACCGAAACAGCATACAGCGATTGGTATCATTTACAGGCAAAGGCGCAATTCATTCGGCGTCTTCTGGCGGTGTCGACATGACCTTCAAAGCGTGCGCAATTTCAAGCCCAGCGCCAAACGCTCAGATGAATATTGAAAATGCTTGGGACGTTGTGCCTGAAAACACTTGGCACTTTCCTGTCGCCGATGACAGTGAAGACTGGTTCACAGTGACATTTCATAGCGCCAGCGAAGCCGACATCATTGATGAGCACTCAACGTTGAGTACGGAAAGCTTCTTCTAGTCCGCTGGCCAGAAAGCAGCAAAACGCGCTTTAATCGGCAAGCACTTTTTCTTTAATGACCTTGGTGACGCCGCCATCATTGTTGCTTGGTGCAATGAACCTTGCGAGCTTTTTAATCTCTGGATGAGCGTTTTCCATGGCGTAGCTGTGGTGTGTTTCTTTGAGCATTTCGATGTCATTAAAATAATCCCCAAAGCTGATGCTTTGTTCATAAGTGAAGTCGAATACTGTTTGTAAATGCTTTATCGCTGTGCCTTTTGAAGCGCTTTTTTCCATAAAGTCTAACCAGATAAACGCACTGACAACCACTTGATGACTGTTGGAAAATAACGGCTCAACAACAGGCCAAACATGTTCTTCTGTGCCATGAAAGTTGAGTACAGCGACTTTGATAAATTCGTCTTCGACGGCAAATAAGTCTTCAACATAAGTGATCGTGGCGTAGTATTTACGCATTTCCGTGATGGCTTGTTCGTCCTTGGTATTGATGTAAGCCGTGCCTTTTCCACAAAGTACGATATAACAATCATCAATGGTTTGAACGCGAGCCAAAATCTCATGAATACTGTTTTTGTCTATGGTAGAGCTGTGTAACTCTTTTCCTTGATGCATGACTAATGCGCCATTGTCGGCAATGAATAACATTCTGTCTTTAATGGCATCAAAGGTGTGAAGCAAGCTTGCGTATTGGCGACCTGAAGCGGCGGCAAATAAAATGTCTCGAGAGTGGAGCGCTTCAAAAACAGAGTGAAAATCATCAGGAAGCTGTTTGTTGTCATTCAGCAAAGAACCGTCCATGTCGGTGGCAACAAACTTGATGGTGTTGTTCATAGTATTTTCCCTTTGAGTGCTTTTGTTAAGAGTGTATTGTGCTGCTTCCTTGTCTCGTCTAAAAAAAGACCCACTAAATTGTGGGTCTTTATAGAAAAATGACAAGTTTATGTGTTGAACTGGTTTTACGTTGAATTATTCTTGAGACAGAATAATCTCGGTAATGCCTTCTGCTGACAAGACTTCAATCCAGTAACCGTCTGGGTCTTTGATAAACGCCAAACCTTTCATGGAACCGTCGTCTGGCTTTTTCACAAACTCCACATCGTATTTAGCAAAGCGCTCACTGGCAGCGTATACATCAGGAACACTGATGCCAATATGACCAAAGCCGCGAGGGTCTTCGTTGCCATTGTGGTAGCCTTTGAAATTCTCGTCGTTTTCACTGCCCCAGTTATGAGTCAACTCAATCAACGCAGGGCGACGAAATACCCATTCTGTTTTTGTCTTGTCATCGCCTTCAGGAATCTCTTGTTCATAACCAAGAAAATACAACGTGAACTTCATTGCAGGAAAATCGTATTTTCCCAACAACTTCATACCAAGAACCTTAGTGTAAAAATCGACAGACACTTTAGGGTCTTTGATTCGCAACATGGTTTGCTGCATCACGTAACCTTCAGTGGCTTGCGCGATTTGCTCCGGTGATTCGCTATAACGAGACATTGAGTAATCCTTAATAAAATGACCAAAGTCCAAGAGTAAAACACATCGTAAAACTTTGTAAGAGCAGACATTGCTTCAACCCCAAAAAAACGAATCTTCATCTTCCGTCGTAGACCGTCTTTCCGTAGGTTACGATGCATTCCAAGGGTCGAACCCCTTTTCTATCTGCAAAACTTGTAATGAATAAAGAACCAATTGAAAAGGGCTTTGGCCCTACTTATCAAAGTGCTATTCCATCGTTAGAGAGGATTATGTAATTTAATGGTATTGCGTTTCTTTTATTTTAATAGAAATTCTTTTTAACGGAGTGTTTATGAATTATTGGATTCTAATCGTGTCAGTACTCATCGGATGTGCTATTTACTGGCCATTTTTTAAATACATGTACCGCGTTGTTAAGCAAAATAAATTAGAGTTTGCCAAAGGTTATAAACAAGAATTTAAAAGTGATTTTAAAGAATATTTTACTGGCCCAGAAGAAATAACGAGAGAAACGCTTTACCCTAAAGGTTCCGCTCTACGAGATGAGACGATGCACACTTTTTTTTATGCCAATTTAGTTGTATTACTTCTTCCATTGATTCCCGCAGGTTTTATTGCTGTACCCTTGTATTTCTTAATCAACTGGTTATTTCAAATGATAGTGTCATCGTTGTAGGTCATGATGAGGGAGGCACGACCGTGATCTGACGTTGAAAACGCCGTTTTCATTTTCTCAAAATCACCTCAAGGGTAGGTCGCACTTTAGTGCGAAAAATTGCTTTAATTTTAGATTCGGCCCGTTCTTTGCTCGTTTACACTGGCAGGAAATAAAAAATCGTCATAACATCAATGATTAAGAAATCGCCGTGCTGAGATAACGCGCAGTGCGTGCTTGATAAAAAGATAGAATAACGCGCACGCTCGTTTTGCCAATTTTTGATTTTGAGAATAGCTTTATAAAACACTGAAAATTCAGCTAGTTATAGAGATATTTAAAGAGTTTCTAAAATATGTAAACGCGCATGCGCACTATTAAAAATGTTAGCTTTCTAAATTATCAGATTAAGAGGATTTAAATTTTGGAAGCATTCTTTAAAGAGACGATTACTGGAATAATTCTACTAGGAGCTATTGGAAGTATCTTGGCTGCGTCAATAATTTTTGGACTTAATAAATTCATTAAGATTATGACCCCTAAGTTATATGCATTAGTTAAGACTACAGCGGCAAAAGTGGTTGTTTTTAGCCTCTCTCCAGGGATTAAAAGTCAAATACAGTTTTACCTAGAAGCCAGCCCTAACAAACTCGACGCTTACTATTCATCTCAAAAGTCAAAGATTGTCATATTGCTTACTATATCTACCTGTCTGTTTTTATGGATAACCGTACGAATAAAGATTGATGGTGTTGAGCCTTTTTCACTTGAAGCCATTTCATATATATCATTGCTATTCTTGATGCTTGGGATGCTTGTCAGAAGCCATCTTTCAGTAATGGTACCTTTGTTTATTGACATAGATGAAGAAGTTGAAAAACATATAAAAAACCTCGACCCAGAAATGCTTGAGGCATATAAACAGTATAGAGCTAGCAAGGCATTGCAGCGAGAAAGCCATTGAATCCGGCGTTAAATACACTATCAAATAAGGCGTAATCTGGGAGAGTTATGAGCATCGAATTTTTACAAACGGATTTTGAAAAGGTCAGTTATCTAGCTAGTTTATTGACCGCTCACGCTACAGGGAAAGATGC
>CALLIL010000096.1 GCA_938009755.1 uncultured Marinomonas sp. | reverse complement strand
CACCGGCGATAATACCAGTACCTTGTGACGCAGGTTGCATGTAAACTTTTGAAGCACCGTGAGATGCTTTAACAGGATACTGAAGCGTACCACCATCAAGTTTTACAGAAACCATGTTGCGACGAGCTTGTTCCATAGCTTTTTGAATTGCTTGTGGAACTTCACGCGCTTTACCGCGACCAAAGCCAACCTTACCATTTCCATCACCGACTACTGTTAAAGCAGTGAAAGAGAAGATACGACCACCCTTCACTACTTTAGCAACGCGGTTTACTTGAACTAGCTTCTCTTGGAGGTCGCTAGTTTGTTGATCATTAACTGCCATTTGCTACCCCTTAAAACTCTAAACCGGCTTCACGAGCGGCGTCAGCAAGTTCCTGAACACGGCCGTGGTATTTAAAGCCAGAACGGTCAAAAGCGACCGCAGTGACACCTGCTTCTTTCGCGCGAGTAGCAATCAAAGTTCCGACTTCTTTAGCCGCTGCTTTGTTACCAGTCGCTGTAGCACGTAGAGCTTCTTCAAGAGTAGAAGCACTAGCTAGCACTTTACTACCACATGGAGAAATCACTTGAGCATACATATGACGTGGTGTGCGATGTACAGTAAGACGATTCGCACCTAACTCACGAATATGTAAGCGCGCACGGCGTGCACGGCGAATTCGAGATTGTTTTTTAGTGTTCATGAATGCCTACCTACTTCTTCTTAGCTTCTTTACGACGAATAATTTCGTCAGCATAGCGAACACCCTTGCCCTTATATGGCTCAGGTGGACGGAAACCGCGAACTTCTGCAGCAACCTGACCAACGGCTTGTTTATCAATACCTTTGATCACGATTTCTGTTTGAGAAGTACATTCAGCTGTTATGCCTTCAGGTAATTCGTAATCTACTGGGTGAGAAAAACCCAGAGACAGGTTAAGTACTTTACCTTTTAGGGCAGCACGGTAACCAACACCTTGAAGAAGCAATTTTTTCTCGAAACCCTGACTAACACCAACAACCATGTTGTTAATCAAAGAACGAGTTGTACCAGCTAAGGCACGGCTTTGTTTTGCACCATCGCGCGCAGCGAAGGTGATTACGTTTTCTTCTTTAGACACTTGTACGCTTGCGTGAACATTAAACTCTAAAGAACCTTTACCGCCTTTAACAACGACAGTTTGGCCATTTAGAGTTAGATCTACACCACTAGGAAGCGTCACGGGACTATTAGCAACTCGAGACATACTAACTCCTAGAATACTGTGCAGATTACTTCGCCACCAATACCAGCAGCACGAGCTGCACGGTCTGTCATCACACCTTTAGAAGTTGAGATGATTGCAACACCAAGGCCTGCTTCTACTTTAGGTAGTGCTGTGTGACCTTTGTATTGACGCAAACTTGGGCGAGATGCGCGTTTAATTTGTTCGATAACCGGCTTACCTTCGTAGTATTTCAACTCGATTGTAAGTGTCGGTTTCACCGCTTCGTCTACAGAAAAATCACCTACGTAACCTTCTTCGCGTAGAACTGCAGCGACAGATGCTTTCATTTTTGATGAAGGCATACTCACAGATGTCTTAGATGCCATCTGTGCATTACGAATACGTGTAAACATATCCGCAAGGGTATCTTGCATACTCATTTAAGAGCTCCTAATTTAAAAAACCATTGTGCAGCAAATAGAGCTCGCGCATAGTACACAGCAGCAAGCAGAATGTCCAGCTTTTAGACATCCCACTTACTGCCATGTATTATGATCGCGCTCTACTTGCTTACCAACTAGCTTTCTTCAAGCCTGGTACATCACCGCGCATCGCTGCTTCACGCAATTTGATTCGTGACAAACCAAATTTACGGTAAACACCGTGCGGACGACCCGTTACTTGGCAACGGTTACGCTGGCGAGAAGAAGATGAATCGCGTGGAAGCGCTTGCAATTTAAGCGTTGCTTCCCACTTTTCATCGTCCGATGCATTAACGTCGCTAATGATCGCTTTTAGAGCAGCACGCTTTTCAGCGAACTTTGCTACTAATTTAGTGCGTTTTGCTTCGCGCTGAATCATTGAAATTTTAGCCATGATTCCTACCTCTTATTTCTTGAAAGGGAAACTAAAGGCTGCTAACAAAGCACGACCTTCATCATCGGTACGAGCAGTCGTTGTAATGGTAATATCCATACCACGTACACGATCTACTTTATCGTAATCGATTTCAGGGAAGATGATTTGCTCTTTAACACCCATGCTGTAGTTACCACGACCGTCGAAAGACTTAGAGTTAAGTCCACGGAAGTCACGGATACGTGGAATAGCCACATCAACCAAACGGTCGAAGAAATCCCACATACGATCGCCACGTAGCGTTACTTTACAACCGATCGGGTAACCGTCACGGATTTTAAAGCCTGCTACAGATTTGCGAGCTTTAGTCACTACAACTTTTTGGCCGCTAAGTGCTTCTAGATCGCTAACCGCATTTTCAAGAAGTTTCTTGTCTGCGATAGCTTCACCAACACCCATATTTAGTGTGATTTTAGTGATTTTCGGCACTTCCATCACATTCTTATAGCTAAACTCTTCAGTAAGAGCTGCTATAACTTGATCTTTATAAACTTGCTTAAGTCTCGCCATGGCTATAATTCTCGCTCTTAGGCGTCGATCGCTTCATTAGTTGATTTGAAAACACGTACTTTCGTACCGTCTTCATTCACTTTAAAGCCAACTCGATCCGCTTTGTCAGTAGCACTATTAAAAATGGCTACATTGGAAACCTGAATAGGTGCTTCTTGTTCAACGATACCGCCAGTTGAACCCTTCATCGGGTTTGGCTTTTCGTGTTTCTTAACAGTATTAATACCAGAAACAAGAACTCGGTTTTCGTCTACTACCTTAACAACTTTACCGCGCTTGCCTTTGTCTTTCCCAGCAATCACGATAATTTCGTCGTTACGTTTGATCTTGCGCATAATGTCCCCTCTCTCTCTTACAGCACTTCTGGTGCAAGAGAAACAATTTTCATGAACTGCTCTGTACGCAATTCACGTGTTACAGGGCCAAAGATACGAGTACCAATAGGCTGTCCTGAAGCATTCAACAATACCGCTGAGTTAACATCAAAGCGAATTACGGAACCATCTGGACGACGAACACCTTTCTTAGTTCTAACGACAACCGCGTCAAGAACCTGCCCTTTTTTCACACGACCGCGAGGGATCGCTTCTTTAATTGTGACCTTGATAATGTCACCAATAGCAGCATAACGGCGGTGAGAACCACCCAGCACTTTAATACACTGAACACGTTTTGCGCCGCTGTTATCAGCAATATCAAGCATCGATTCTGTTTGAATCATTTCTGCTCTCCAATAAAATTAGATAACAAGTCTCATGAAGGAAGGAGCAGCTTATAAAGCTGCTACTTTCTCAACAACTTGAACCAGATTCCAAGTCTTAGACTTAGAGTAAGGACGTGTTTCTACGACCTTAACAGTATCACCGATCTGACATTCGTTGCTTTCATCATGAGCGTGTAGTTTTGTAGAACGACGGATAAACTTACCGTATAAAGGGTGTTTCTCTGTACGCTCAACAAGCACTGTGATGGTTTTATCCATCTTATCGCTGACTACTTTACCAGTAGCTGTACGCGCTTTTGTTTCTGCCATCTTAGTTACCTGCCTTATCATTTAGCACGGTTTTTACACGTGCGATATTGCGGCGAACCTGTGAGAGCAAATGAGTTTGCGCTAACTGACCAGTGGCTTTCTGCATACGCAAAGTAAATTGTTCACGTAACAGTTCAATCAAGGCCGCTTGTAGCTCTGCTACAGACTTTTCTTGCAATTCTTTTGCTTTCATCTACATCACCGTACGCGTTACGAAAGTTGTGGACAAAGGAAGTTTAGCTGCAGCTAGTGCGAAAGCTTCGCGTGCTAGTTGCTCTGAAACGCCCTCAACTTCATAAAGCATCTTACCAGGCTGAATTTGAGCAACCCAGTATTCTACACTACCCTTACCTTTACCCTGACGAACCTCAAGAGGTTTCTGAGTAATCGGCTTATCAGGGAAAACACGAATCCAGATTTTACCACCACGCTTGATGTGACGAGTCATTGCACGACGCGCCGCTTCAATTTGACGAGCAGTAATACGACCACGTTCAGTGGACTTCAATCCGAATTCACCAAAGCTAACTGAATTTCCGCGAAGAGCAAGACCGCGGTTACGGCCTTTCTGCATTTTACGGAATTTCGTACGTTTCGGTTGTAACATGACTTACCCCCTACTTAGACTTCTTCTTTTGTGCGCCTTTATCAGCACGCACTTGTTCAATACCGCCCAAGATTTCGCCTTTGAAGATCCACACTTTTACGCCAATAATACCGTAAGTTGTGTTTGCTTCATAAGGAGCGTAGTCGATGTCAGCACGTAGTGTATGTAGAGGTACTCTACCTTCACGGTACCACTCAGCACGTGCAATTTCAGCACCGCCTAGACGACCACTTACCTGAACCTTAATACCCTTCGCACCGGCACGCATAGCGTTTTGTACTGCACGCTTCATTGCACGACGGAACATTACACGGCGCTCAAGTTGGCTCGCAATATTTGCAGCAACCAATTTCGCGTCCATTTCAGGCTTACGAATTTCTTCGATGTTGATGTGGACTGGAACGCCCATCATTTCAGAAACTGCATTACGTAGTTTCTCAACATCCTCACCCTTCTTACCAATCACGATGCCTGGACGGGCAGTGTGAATTGTAATACGGGCTGTTTGAGCAGGACGCTGAATCTCGATACGAGATACAGAAGCCTGGACCAATTTTTTCTCCAAGTACTCACGAACCTGAAGATCATTTAATAGCATCTTAGAGTAGTTCTGATTATTCGCATACCAAGTTGAGGTATGGTCTTTAACTATCCCTAAGCGTATACCAGTTGGATGAACCTTCTGACCCATTGGGTTTCTCCTAATTAGTCAGCGACTTTAACTGTGATATGGCAACCGCGTTTCAAAATACGGTCAGCACGGCCTTTGGCACGTGGCATAATACGTTTTAGAGTCATAGCCTCATCAACGTACGCCGTAGAAACACGCAAGTCATCTACATCAGCACCTTCGTTATGCTCAGCATTCGCTATAGCAGACTCTAGTACTTTCTTGACAATTACTGCCGCCTTTTTAGGACTGAACGTTAAAATGTTCAGTGCTTCGCTAACAGATTTGCCGCGGATTTGATCTACAACCAAACGGGCCTTCTGCGCTGAGAGGCGAGCACCCTTCAATGAAGCGCTTACTTCACTCATGTTAATACCCCTTATTACCGTTTGGCTTTCTTGTCCGCAGCATGACCACGATATGTACGGGTCGGAGCGAACTCACCCAATTTATGACCGACCATATCTTCAGTTACTAGAACTGGAACATGCTGGCGACCATTATGGACAGCGATAGTCAACCCTACAAAATCAGGGAAGATAGTAGAACGGCGCGACCAAGTTTTAATTGGACGGCGATCTTTTTTCTCTACCGCAGCCTCTACCTTTTTCAACAAATGAAGGTCGATAAAAGGACCTTTTTTTAGTGAACGTGGCACAGTCGTTTCCTCTTATTACTTAGTACGGCGACGTACAATAAGTTTATCAGTACGCTTGTTGCTGCGCGTTTTGTACCCTTTAGTAGGCACACCCCAAGGTGTAACAGGATGACGACCACCCTTACTACGACCTTCACCACCACCATGTGGGTGATCAACTGGGTTCATCGCTGCACCGCGAACGGTAGGACGAACACCACGCCAACGCGTAGCACCAGCTTTACCAAGAACTCGTAAGCTATGCTCAGAGTTTGATACTTCACCCAAAGTAGCGCGACATTCAGTCAATACCTTACGCATTTCACCTGAACGCAGGCGAAGAGTAACGTAACGACCTTCTCGAGCAACTAGCTGAGCTGAGGCACCAGCAGAACGTGCAACTTGTGCACCTTTACCAGGCTTAAGCTCGATGCAGTGAATCGTACTACCAACTGGGATATTTTGCAGAGGCAAAGTATTACCCGTTTTGATAGGCGCATCTGCACCACTATAAATAACATTGCCCGCTACCATACCTTTGGAAGCGATAATGTAACGACGCTCACCATCAGCATATCTAATCAATGCAATATTTGCAGAACGGTTTGGATCATATTCCAAACGCTCAACTACCGCAGAAATACCGTCTTTATTACGACGGAAATCAACCATACGATAATGCTGCTTATGACCACCACCTACGTGACGCGTAGTGATGCGTCCGTTATTGTTACGTCCACCAGATTTGCTTTTTTTGTCTAGCAAAGGTGCATATGGTGCGCCTTTGTGCAAATCGTTGTTGGTAACTTTAACAACGTGACGACGGCCTGCAGACGTTGGCTTACTTTTTACAACAGCCATTGACCTATCTCCCCTTATTCAGCGACCATGAAATCAATGTCTTGACCTTCAGCTAAACGTACGTACGCTTTTTTCACGTCACTACGTTTACCCAGACCACGAACTGTACGCTTTGTTTTACCTTTTTGGTTCAACGTGCGAACAGACTCAACTTTGACTTCAAAAAGCGCTTCGATAGCTTGTTTGATTTCAGGTTTCGTTGCATCACCAGTAACACGAAAAACATACTGACCATTGCCTTCAGCTACGATCGTTGCTTTTTCGGAAATATGTGGACCCAACAGAACTTTATAAATGCGTTCGCCGATCATGCTAGTGCCTCCTCAACTTGTTTCAGAGCACCAACTGTCACCAACACTTTGTCGTAAGCAATCAAGCTAACAGGGTCGATAGACGCTGCATCACGCACATCTACGTTCGGGATGTTGCGAGCCGCTAAAAATAGGTTGTCGTCCAATTCATGGGAAACAATCAAAGCGTTCTCAACATTCAATTCTGTCATTTTTGCTATGAAGAGCTTAGTTTTTGGAGCTTCCAATTTAAGTTCTTCAACCACAACAAGACGGTCTTGGCGTACAAGCTCAGACCAGATGGTGCGCATTGCTGCACGGTACATCTTCTTGTTCACTTTCTGAGAGTGGTCTTGTGGTTTTGCAGCGAAAGTAACACCACCGGAGCGCCAAATTGGGCTACGGATAGTACCCGCACGTGCGCGACCAGAACCTTTTTGTTTCCAAGGCTTGCGTCCACCACCAGCTACTTCAGAGCGTGTTTTCTGTGCGCGAGAACCTTGACGAGCACCAGCCAAGTAAGATGTAACTACTTGGTGAACTAGCGCTTCGTTGTATTCACGAGCAAAGGCTACATCAGAAACTTCTACTGTTCCCGTTGCGCCTGTAAGATTCAAGTTCATTGTCTACCCCTCTTAGCGAGCTTTAACAGCTGATTGAAGAATAACATCACCATTTACTGCACCAGGAACGGCACCCTTCACTAGGATAAGGTTACGTTCTGTATCTACACGAACCACTTCTAGTGATTGAGTAGTAACTTGCGCAGCACCCATATGGCCAGCCATCTTCTTGCCTTTCCAAACACGACCAGGTGTTTGACATTGGCCGATGGAGCCAGGAGCACGGTGAGACAATGAGTTACCATGTGTAGCGTCTTGCATACTGAAATTATGACGCTTAATGGCACCCTGAAACCCTTTACCCTTTGATTGACCAGTTACATCAACCACTTGGATAGATTCGAAATCAGCAACTGTTAGCTCATCACCAACATTGATTTCTTTTTCGTCACCTGCCAGGCGGAACTCCCACAAACCACGACCTGCTTCAACGTTTGCTTTAGCGTAATGTCCTGCTGCAGCTTTGTTGACGCGGCTCGAACGGCGAGAACCTACAGTAACTTGAACAGCTTGATAGCCGTCTGTTTCTGCTGTTTTCACCTGAGTAACGCGGTTCGGTTCAACCTCGATGACGGTTACTGGCACGGATGCACCGTCTTCTGTGAAGACACGTGTCATTCCGGCTTTGCGTCCGACTAATTGAATAGCCATTTTTTACCTCACTTGCCAGTTGTGTATGGGGCTATCACCCGCTACGGCTGACCATTCCAGATCATTCCACTAATGTGCATAAGCCGACTGATAACCAGTCGGTTCTCGCACCCCAAACTTTAAGCTATTAACCTAAAGAGATTTGTACTTCCACGCCTGCCGCAAGGTCTAGCTTCATAAGAGCGTCAACTGTTTTTTCAGTTGGCTCTACGATGTCTAGAACGCGTTTGTGTGTACGGATTTCATACTGATCACGCGCATCTTTATTTACGTGTGGAGAAATCAATACTGTATAACGCTCTTTGCGAGTAGGAAGTGGAATCGGTCCACGTACTTGCGCACCTGTACGTTTCGCTGTGTCCACAATTTCTTGTGTTGAAGCATCAATCAGACGATGATCGAACGCTTTCAGACGAATACGGATTTTTTGGCTTTGCATTTCCAACTCCAAATACAATGTTTTAATGACTTAACTGTACATTTATTAAGCCACCATCCTTTTTTAAGGACGGCGAATATTAGCCATTCGAAAACTGGTTGTCAAGTAACCAATTTCGAAGAGACAAAAATAAAGCACAAATAAAAAGGCCGCCCGTTAGAGGGCGGCCTTTTATCAAATCACAGTAACAAGATATAAAATCTAGATTACTTGATGATTTTAGCTACAACACCAGCACCAACTGTACGACCACCTTCACGGATCGCGAAACGTAGACCTTCGTCCATCGCGATTGGGTGAATCAATTCAACAGTCATCTGGATGTTATCACCAGGCATTACCATTTCTACGCCTTCAGGCAAAGAACAAGCACCAGTTACGTCAGTTGTACGGAAGTAGAACTGTGGACGGTAACCTTTGAAGAATGGAGTATGACGACCACCTTCATCTTTACCCAACACGTATACTTCTGCAGTAAATTCAGTGTGAGGAGTGATAGAACCAGGCTTAGCCAATACTTGACCACGCTGAACGTCTTCACGCTTAGTACCACGAAGAAGAACACCACAGTTCTCACCTGCACGACCTTCGTCAAGCAACTTACGGAACATTTCTACACCAGTACAAGTTGTTTTCGTAGTATCAACGATACCAACGATTTCAACTTCTTCTTGAACACGGATGATACCGCGCTCAACACGACCAGTTACAACTGTACCACGACCTTGGATAGAGAATACGTCCTCGATAGGCATGATGAATGCACCATCGATAGCACGCTCTGGCTCTGGAATGTAAGAATCAAGAGTTTCAACAAGTTTCTTAACAGCAGTTGTACCCATTTCGTTTCCGTCTTCACCGTTCAATGCCATCAAAGCAGAACCTGGGATGATTGGAGTATCATCACCTGGGAAGTCGTATTCAGAAAGAAGGTCACGCAATTCCATTTCAACCAACTCTAGCATTTCAGCGTATTCTTCAGAATCCGCACCGCCACAGTCTTCAGCCAAAAGGTCAGCTTTGTTTAGGAAAACAACGATGTAAGGTACACCTACTTGACGAGAAAGAAGGATGTGCTCACGCGTTTGAGGCATAGGACCATCAGTCGCACCACAAACAAGGATAGCGCCGTCCATTTGAGCCGCACCAGTGATCATGTTTTTAACATAATCGGCGTGACCTGGGCAGTCTACGTGTGCGTAGTGACGAGTAGGTGAATCGTATTCAACGTGAGATGTTGAAATTGTGATACCACGCTCACGCTCTTCTGGAGCATTATCGATACCGTCAAATGCTACAGCTTCGCCACCAAATACTTCTGCACATACGCGAGTCAATGCAGCTGTAAGAGTTGTTTTACCATGGTCAACGTGACCAATTGTACCAACGTTGACATGCGGTTTATTACGTTCGAACTTTTCTTTTGCCATGATACATATACCTTAAGTAATAGTAAGTATGATGATTAATAATCGTTTTTAATGAGCGCGTCTGCCACACTAGTTGGTGCTTCGGCGTATTTCTCAAACTCCATTGCATAACTCGCGCGACCTTGCGACAAGCTACGCACGTCAGTTGCATATCCAAACATCTCCCCTAAAGGAACCTCTGCTCGAATAATTTTACCTGACGGGGAATCGTCCATCCCCTGAACAATACCACGACGACGATTCAGGTCACCCATCACATCACCCATATATTCTTCAGGAGTTACAACTTCCACTTTCATTACAGGTTCAAGAACACAAGGATCAGCATCAGCCGCCCCTTTTCTTAATCCCTGAGAAGCTGCAATTTTAAAGGCCATTTCGTTAGAGTCAACATCATGGAATGATCCATCAAACAACACCACCTTAATACCCAGCAATGGGTAACCTGCAGTGACGCCATTTTTCATTTGCTCTGAAATACCCTTCTCTATTGCAGGGATGTATTCTTTAGGAATAGCACCACCAACAATCTCGTTAACGAATTCAAGACCGTCTTTTTCAGTCGGTATCAATTTCATTACGACATGACCATATTGACCACGCCCACCAGATTGACGCACAAATTTGTGATTAACCACCACTTCTTTGCGGATTTTTTCTCGGTAGGAAACCTGAGGCTTACCAATGTTTGCCTCAACCTTAAACTCGCGACTCATACGGTCAACAAGAATATCAAGGTGCAATTCACCCATACCAGAAATAATTGTTTGCCCTGTCTCCTCATGCGTTTCCACACGAAACGAAGGGTCTTCTTGCGCAAGTTTACCAAGCGCAACAGCCATTTTTTCTTGATCTGCTTGAGACTTAGGCTCAACAGCGACAGAAATAACAGGCTCAGGAAACTCCATACGCTCAAGTACAACCACATCACCCTGATCACAAAGAGTGTCACCTGTAGTGGCATATTTCATCCCTACAAGAGCAGCTATATCACCAGCCAAAACTTCTTTGATCTCTTCGCGATTATTAGCATGCATCTGCACCATTCTACCAACACGCTCACGCTTCTGCTTTACAGAATTATAAACCGCATCGCCAGACTTCAGAGAGCCAGAATACACACGCATAAAGGTTAACGTACCAACAAACGGATCAGTTGCAATTTTAAAAGCCAATGCTGAGAATGGAGCCTCATCATCCGCCGTTCGAGTAACAACCGTCTCACCGTCTTCAAGCGTACCTTCTATCGCTTTAACTTCAAGCGGAGAAGGCATATATTCAATAACAGCATCCAAAACTGCTTGCACACCTTTATTCTTAAAGGCCGAGCCACATGTAACCAAGACAATATCATTGGCCAATGTACGCTCGCGCAAACCCGCTTTGATCTCTTCAACAGACAAATCACCTTCTTCAAGATACTTGTCCATTAATTCATCATTCGCCTCTGCAGCAGACTCAAGCATTAATTCACGCCACTCTAATGCAGAATCCATCAGATCAGCAGGAATATCCTCTAAAGAGAATGTCATTCCCTGATCTTCTTCATTCCACATAATGGCTTTCATTAAGACTAAATCAACAACGCCTTTGAAATCTTCTTCAGCGCCTATGTTAATTTGGATAGGAACAGCATTAGCACCAAGACGCTCTTTCAGTTGGCGAACAACTGAAAAATAATCCGCTCCCGTACGGTCCATCTTATTGACGAACACCATACGAGGAACTTCATATTTGTTGGCTTGGCGCCAAACAGTTTCCGTTTGAGGCTGTACTCCAGAAGAACCACACAACACAACAACAGCACCATCCAAAACACGCAAAGAACGCTCTACTTCAATAGTAAAGTCTACGTGACCTGGTGTATCAATAATATTGATACGGTGTTGATCAAACTGTTTACTCATCCCACTCCAGAAACAAGTCGTTGCCGCTGAAGTAATGGTAATACCGCGTTCTTGTTCTTGCTCCATCCAATCCATCGTGGCTGCACCATCGTGCACCTCACCAATTTTATGAGATAGACCAGTATAAAAAAGAACGCGTTCAGTTGTCGTCGTTTTACCTGCATCAACATGCGCACAAATACCGATATTACGGTAGCGGTTGATAGGTGTTTTACGTGCCACTGTGTATGCTTCTCCGAAAGATTAGAAACGGTAGTGAGAGAATGCTTTGTTAGCTTCTGCCATGCGATGAACGTCTTCACGCTTCTTAACAGCAGAACCTTTGTTTTCAGCAGCATCTAGAATTTCGCCAGCTAAGCGTAAAGCCATGGATTTTTCACCACGTTTACGAGAAGCATCAACCAACCAACGCATAGATAAAGCTGCGCGGCGAGCCGGACGTACTTCAACAGGTACTTGGTAAGTAGCACCACCAACACGGCGAGATTTAACCTCAACCATTGGCTGTATAGACTCTAATGCTTTTTCGAAGACACCCATAGGCTCTTCAGTTTTAGCGCGCGCTGCTACAGTTTCAAGCGCATTGTATACAATGCTTTCTGCAACAGATTTTTTACCACTAACCATTACGTGGTTAATGAATTTAGCGAGAAGCTGGCTTCCGTGTTTAGGATCCGGAAGGACATCACGCTTTGCGACGACGCGTCTTCTTGGCATATCTATATCCTCTTCAGGTTCGTCCGAGACAATAAATATTGCTCGGCCTTACTGTATTACAAAATTTTTGCTAAACGATGCCCTAAGAAGTATGAACTTACTTAGGACGCTTAGTACCGTATTTAGAACGACCTTGCTTACGATTTTGTACGCCTGAAGTATCCAAACTACCGCGAACTGTGTGATAACGAACACCTGGCAAATCTTTTACACGACCGCCACGGATCAATACAACACTGTGTTCTTGTAGGTTATGACCTTCACCACCAATGTAGGAAGTTACTTCAAAGCCGTTAGTCAAGCGAACACGACATACTTTACGCAAAGCCGAGTTAGGCTTTTTAGGTGTAGTAGTATATACGCGAGTGCAGACACCGCGGCGTTGCGGACAAGCTTGTAACGCAGGTACGTCACTTTTTGCCACTTTACGTTTACGTGGTTTACGAACCAACTGGTTAACGGTTGCCATTAGACAAGCTCCACAAATCCAATTCTTATGACGGAAATCGTCAAAATTTAGGAGGCGCAAGTTTAGTTTGCGCCTATAAAACAGTCAATAGGGAGGCGACTAAAAAATCACCTCCCTTACGATTTAACAGCAAATAACTAGTCTTTCAGTGCTGCACTCAATGCTTCTTCCACATCAGAGGCACTCACTGTTGAACTTCCTTCATTTGCTGCTTGCGCAAGTTCTTTCTTTTTCTTGCGCTCGCTGTGGTAAGCCAAACCTGTACCTGCTGGTATCAAGCGGCCCACAACAACGTTTTCTTTCAAGCCACGTAAGTGGTCTTTCTTACCAGTTACCGCACCTTCCGTAAGAACTCGAGTAGTCTCTTGGAAAGACGCTGCTGATATAAAGGACTCAGTAGCCAAAGAAGCTTTTGTGATACCTAGAAGCACACGTTCAAACTTAGCTGGGAACTTGCCTTCAGCTTCCGCTTTTTCGTTTGCATCTAGAAGTTGAGTTAACTCAACCTGATCACCTTGGATAAGATCGGTATCACCAGACTCACCTACTTCCACTTTACGCAACATCTGATTAACAATAACTTCAATATGCTTATCGTTAATCACAACGCCTTGTAAGCGGTAAACTTCTTGCACTTCATTACTGATGTAGTCAGCCAATGCTTCTACACCCTTAAGACGCAAGATGTCATGAGGACTTAGAGGACCATCGGCAACGATCTCGCCTTTAGCCACTTCTTCGCCATCAAAGATGTTGATTTGACGCCATTTAGGAATCAATGTCTCGATTGGATCACCACCATCTTGAGGTGTGATAACCAAACGGATCTTACCTTTTGTTTCTTTACCGAAGCTAACCACACCCGTTGCTTCCGCCATAACAGCAGGATCTTTCGGGCGACGCGCTTCGAATAGGTCTGCCACTCGTGGCAAACCACCGGTAATATCTTTGTTACCTTGTGACTCCTGAGGAATACGAGCAAGCACCTCACCTGATTTCACCGTTGCACCATGATCTAGGCTCAACAAGGCTTTTTCAGGCAACATGTACTGCACTGGAGACTCAGTACCTGGAATCAATACAGGGTTACCCTCTGCATCAACAACAGCAATCATAGGGCGTAGATCTTTACCTGCAGATGGACGATCTTTCATTTCCAAAACTTCGATGGTAGTCAAACCTGTCATCTCATCCGACTGACGACGGATAGTAACATTCTCTTCCATACCACTAAATTCTAGGCGACCTTCCATTTCAGATACGATTGGGTGCGTATGTGGATCCCAGTTCGCAACGATTTGACCCGCTGTCACTGTGTCACCTTCACGAACACTCAATACTGCACCGTAAGGTAGCTTATAACGCTCTTTCTCACGGCCCGCTTCATCAGCAATCGCCAATTCAGAAGAACGAGACGCCACAACCAAATGCCCAGTATCACGCTCGATACTCTTCATTTTATGGAAGCGAACTGTACCAGCACTCTTGACTTGAACACTATCAACAGCAGACGCTCGAGATGCCGCACCACCGATGTGGAACGTACGCATGGTTAACTGTGTACCTGGCTCACCGATAGATTGAGCAGCCACAACACCAATTGCTTCACCAATGTTAACTTGATGTCCACGAGCTAGATCACGACCGTAACACTTAGCACATACACCATGACGCGTATCACATGTGATAACAGAACGGATAACCATTTCATCAACACCCGCACTTTCAATTGTACGAACATCATGCTCGTCAATTAAAGTACCAGAAGGAAGCACTAGATCACCCTTCGCATCAGTAACGTCTTGAGCCACAACACGACCCAATACACGATGACCCAAAGGAACAACCACATCGCCGCCTTCAATCATGGCATTAACAACGATACCATTCGTTGAGCCACAGTCGATTTCAGTAACAACCAAGTCTTGCGCAACATCAACAAGACGACGCGTTAAATAACCTGAGTTAGCTGTTTTCAATGCGGTATCGGCAAGACCCTTACGCGCACCGTGAGTCGAGGTAAAGTACTGAAGTACAGACAAACCTTCACGGAAGTTTGCTGTGATCGGCGTTTCGATGATGGAACCATCTGGTTTCGCCATCAAACCACGCATACCACCCAACTGACGCATTTGAGCAACACTACCACGGGCTCCAGAGTCAGCCATCATATAAACAGAGTTGAAAGATTGCTGCTCAACCGTTTCACCTGCTTTATTGACCGTTGTCTCTTTTGCCAAGTTAGTCATCATGGCTTCTGTTACGGTCTCATTCGTACGAGACCATAAATCGATTACCTTGTTGTACTTCTCGCCTTGCGTCACAAGACCGTCAGCATATTGGTATTCGATTTCTTTAACTTCTGCTTCTGCTTTGGCAATGATTTCTGTTTTTTCTGGTGGAATAACGAAGTCGTCCACACCAACAGAAGAACCAGATACAGTCGCGTAAGCGAAACCTGTGTACATTAACTGATCAGCAAAAATACAGCTCTCTTTCAGACCAACTTTACGGTAACACTCATTGATTAGGTTAGAGATTGCCTTCTTCTTCATGGTTTGGTTAACCACAGAGAACGGTAGGCCATCAGGAACAATATCAAACAATAGAGCACGACCGACTGTTGTGTCAGCAATGAAAGTAGAAGGCACTTTATCGCCTTCAAGCGTTGTATCAACTTGGCTAATACGTACTTTTACTTTTGCCTGTAAGTCTACTTGTTTCGCACCATACGCGCGGTGTACTTCTTTGATGTCAGAGAACGCCATGCCTTCACCCTTGGCATTAATTCTCTCACGAGTCATGTAGTACAGACCCAATACAACGTCCTGAGAAGGTACGATGATAGGCTCGCCGTTCGCTGGAGATAAGATGTTGTTCGTAGACATCATCAAAGCACGCGCTTCAAGCTGAGCTTCAATAGTCAACGGAACGTGTACCGCCATTTGGTCACCATCGAAGTCAGCGTTATAAGCCGCACACACAAGTGGGTGCAACTGAATCGCTTTGCCTTCGATTAGCATTGGTTCAAATGCTTGGATACCCAAACGGTGAAGTGTTGGTGCACGGTTCAACATAACCGGATGCTCACGGATAACTTCGTCTAAGATATCCCACACTTCAGGCGTTTCACGCTCAACCATTTTCTTAGCTGCCTTGATCGTCGTCGCCATGCCACGAAGCTCAAGTTTAGAGAAGATAAACGGTTTAAATAATTCAAGCGCCATCTTCTTAGGAAGACCACACTGATGCAAACGTAAAGAAGGACCTACTGTGATTACAGAACGACCAGAGTAATCAACACGCTTACCTAGCAAGTTCTGACGGAAACGACCTTGCTTACCTTTGATCATATCTGCCAAAGATTTCAGAGGACGCTTGTTAGAACCGGTAATAGCACGACCGCGGCGACCGTTATCAAGCAATGCATCAACAGATTCTTGCAACATACGTTTTTCGTTACGTACGATGATGTCTGGAGCAGAAAGCTCTAATAGTCGTTTTAGACGGTTATTACGGTTGATCACTCGACGATAAAGGTCGTTCAAATCAGACGTCGCAAAACGGCCACCTTCAAGAGGTACCAATGGACGAAGATCTGGCGGAAGAACAGGCAATACATCCAGCACCATCCACTCAGGGTTGTTACCAGAGTGATAGAAAGCTTCAACCAATTTAAGACGCTTAGAAAGCTTCTTAATACGAGTTTCAGAATTCGTGCTGTTTAGCTCTTCGCGCATGCTGTTAATTTCTTCAGGCATGTCTAAATCGCGCAACAACATCTGAACCGCTTCAGCACCCATACGGGCATCGAATTCGTCACCGAACTCTTCTAGCGCTTCAAAATATTGCTCGTCATTTAGCAATTGGCCTTTCTCAAGCGTCGTCATACCTGGATCGATCACAATGAAAGATTCAAAGTAAAGAACACGCTCAATGTCACGTAACGTCATATCCATGATAAGACCGATACGAGAAGGAAGAGACTTCAAGAACCAAATGTGTGCTACTGGCGATGCAAGTTCAATGTGTCCCATGCGCTCACGACGCACTTTAGACAAGGCTACTTCAACGCCACACTTCTCACAAATCACACCACGGTGTTTCAAACGCTTGTATTTACCACACAAGCACTCATAGTCCTTGATAGGACCAAAGATTTTTGCACAGAACAAACCATCACGCTCAGGCTTGAACGTACGGTAGTTAATAGTCTCAGGCTTTTTAACTTCGCCGTAAGACCATGAACGAATCATTTCCGGTGACGCCAAACCAATACGGATTGCATCAAACTCGTCAGATTGTCCCTGTGATTTTAGAAGACCTAATAAGTCTTTCATGGATATTCGCCCCACTCATAAGGCCAGGGAGCTTTGCTCCCCGGCAGGTCAAATGTGATTTGTGCTTACTCGTTAACCAACTCAATATCGATACCAAGAGAACGAATCTCTTTCACCAATACATTGAAGGACTCAGGCATGCCAGGTTCCATTCTGTGATCACCGTCGACGATATTTTTATACATCTTCGTACGACCATTCACGTCATCGGATTTCACTGTCAACATTTCTTGTAGAGTATAAGCAGCACCGTATGCTTCAAGTGCCCACACCTCCATCTCACCGAAACGCTGACCACCAAATTGAGCTTTACCGCCCAATGGCTGCTGAGTAACCAAGCTGTAAGAACCTGTAGAACGTGCGTGCATTTTGTCGTCAACCAAATGGTTCAACTTAAGCATGTACATGTAACCAACCGTTACTGGACGCTCAAAGGCATCACCAGTACGACCGTTAAACAACTTAACCTGTCCACTTTCGTTAATTCCAGCTAAGCGCAACATACGTTTGATTTCAGACTCTTTCGCACCATCAAAGGCACCAGACGCCATTGGAACACCACCTTTAAGGTTTTGAGCCAATGTAATAATTTCATCGTCTGTGAAACTGTCTAAATCTTCAGTACGTGCACAACGCAAGTCACCTTCGTAGCCATTGTAAATTTCATTTAGGAAACCACGTAGCTCAGTCACTGCTTCAGCTTTTTCACGCTCAACGGCTAGCATCTCATTAATCTTACGACCCAACCCTTTAGAGGCAGCACCTAAGTGAGTTTCTAACACCTGACCAACGTTCATTCGCGATGGAACACCAAGTGGGTTCAACACGATATCAACCGGGTCACCGTTCTCGTCGTACGGCATATCTTCAACAGGCATGATCTTAGAGATAACACCCTTGTTACCGTGACGACCGGCCATTTTATCACCTGGCTGGATACGACGCTTAATAGCAACATAAACTTTAACGATCTTAAGAACACCCGGCGCTAAATCATCGCCAGTTTGCAGTTTACGTTTTTTATCTTCAAATTTCGCATCAAGCTCTTTACGGCGCTCAATCAAAGCGGCTTGCGCTTTTTCAAGCTGCTCACTCGCTTCTTCATTCGCAACACGAATCTTAAACCACTCAGGGTGATCTAAATTAGATAAGTATTCTTCCGTAATGACTGCATTACGCGCCAAGCCAGGGCCGCCTTCAGCTTGCTGACCGACAAGAGCGTCAGCCAAACGTTCGAACGTCGCTTTCTCAACAATGCGGAACTCTTCATTCAAATCCTTACGAACTTGATCAAGCTGTGATTTCTCGATAGATTTGGCGCGCTCATCTTTCTCGATGCCATCACGAGTGAAGACCTGCACGTCGATAACTGTACCGCGTGTACCTGTCTTAACACGTTGAGACGTGTCTTTCACGTCAGACGCTTTTTCACCAAAAATCGCTCGCAAAAGCTTCTCTTCAGGCGTTAGCTGAGTTTCACCCTTAGGTGTCACTTTACCAACCAAAATATCACCTGGCTCAACTTCAGCACCGATATAAACGATACCAGATTGATCAAGCTTAGAAAGCGCACCTTCACCCACATTAGGGATATCAGATGTGATCTCTTCAGGCCCAAGCTTAGTATCACGCGCCACACAAGTTAATTCTTGAATGTGGATAGACGTGAAACGATCTTCTTCAACAACCCGCTCAGATACAAGAATCGAGTCCTCGAAGTTGAAACCGTTCCAAGGCATGAAAGCAATACGCATGTTTTGACCAAGTGCCAAATCACCCATATCAACAGAAGGACCGTCAGCCATAATATCGCCAGACGCTACTTTTTCACCTTTCATGACCAAAGTACGCTGATTAATACAGGTATTTTGGTTAGAACGAACGTATTTCGTTAAGTTGTAGATATCAACACCGGCTTCACCAGCAATGGTTTCTTCCGAGTTAACACGAACAACGATACGACTCGCATCTACAGACTCAATCACACCGCCGCGATTCGCAACGATACAAACACCAGAGTCTTTCGCTACATTGCTTTCCATACCTGTACCAACAACTGGCTTATCAGCCTTAAGCGTTGGAACAGCTTGACGTTGCATGTTCGATCCCATCAATGCACGGTTTGCATCATCGTGCTCTAGGAATGGAATCAAAGACGCCGCCACAGAAACAACCTGACGAGGAGACACGTCCATTAGGTTTACTTTTTCTTTTGGAATCAAAGTCGTTTCGTGCATATGACGCACCTGAACTAACTCATCAACCAAACGACCTTCAGCATCTACATTAGCAGACGCTTGGGCAATAACGTATTTCGCTTCGTCAATCGCAGAAATGTAAACGGTTTCGTCAGTCATTTTGCCATCGATGATCTTACGGTATGGCGTCTCTAAGAAGCCATAACTGTTCGTACGAGCATAGGTTGACAACGAGTTGATCAAACCGATGTTTGGACCTTCTGGCGTTTCGATTGGACAAACACGACCATAGTGAGTGGCATGTACGTCACGCACTTCAAAACCAGCACGTTCACGAGTCAAACCACCAGGCCCTAATGCAGAAACACGACGTTTGTGCGTTACTTCAGAAAGCGGGTTGTTTTGGTCCATGAACTGAGACAATTGACTAGAACCAAAGAACTCTTTGATTGCAGCAGCAACAGGTTTCGCGTTTAGCAAATCCTGAGGCATCAAACCATCCGCTTCCGCCATAGATAGACGTTCTTTCACTGCACGCTCAACACGTACCAGGCCAACACGGAATTGGTTCTCGGCCATTTCACCAACAGAACGAACTCGACGGTTACCCAAGTGATCAATATCATCTACCATGCCGTTACCATTACGGATATCGAGCAAGGTTTTTAGTACAGCAACAATGTCATCATTATCTAAAACGCCAGCACCAGTATCTTCATCACGACCTAAACGGCGGTTGAATTTCATTCGACCAACACCAGATAAATCATAACGATCTTCAGAGAAGAACAGACCTTGGAATAAGCCTTCAGCAGACTCTTTGGTTGGTGGCTCACCTGGACGCATCATGCGATAGATTTCCACCAAGGCTTCCAACTGATTACTTGTTGGATCAATACGTAACGTATCAGAAATAAACGGTCCGTTATCGAGATCATTTGTGTACAAAGCGTCAAGCTCTGTAACACCAGCAGCAACCAAAGCTTCCAACAAATCAACAGACATCTCTGTGTTTGCTTCAGCGATCAATTCACCAGTTGAAGGGTGAACCAAGTTTTTCGCAGTGACTTTCCCAAGCATGTACTCAAGCGGCACAGATAAGCGCTTAAGTCCCGCTTTCTCCATAACGCGAATGTGCTTAGCTGTAATACGACGCCCTTCTTCAACAATAAGCTCGCCATTAGCGTCAGCAATGTTAAATAAAGCCGTTTCACCACGAAGACGGTTTGCAACAAGATCCATTTCAAAACCATCACGACTCATATAGAAGCGCGTTGATTCAAAGAAAGTATCTAAAATTTGCTCTGTTCCATACCCCAAAGCTCGCAACAAAATAGTTGCAGGCAATTTGCGTCGACGGTCAATACGAACGAACACGCAATCTTTTGGATCAAACTCGAAGTCCAACCAAGAACCACGGTAAGGAATAACACGAGCAGAATGTAACAATTTACCTGACGAGTGCGTTTTGCCACGATCGTGGTCAAAAAACACACCAGGAGAACGGTGTAATTGAGAAACAATAACACGCTCCGTACCGTTAATCACAAAGGTACCATTATCTGTCATGAGTGGAATTTCACCCATGTAGACTTCTTGCTCGCGAATGTCTTTGATCGCTTTATTCGAAGATTCTTTATCATAAATGATAAGTCTTACACGAACGCGCAAAGGTGCCGCGTAAGTTACACCACGCAACTGACACTCTTTCACATCAAAGACAGGTTTGCCTAAACGGTAATCGACGTATTCAAGCGCCGCATTCCCCGAAAAGCTAACCATTGGAAAGACAGATTTAAAAGCCCCATGCAGACCTAATTCCCCACGCTCTGCAAGATCTTTACCTTCCTGCAGAAAATTACGGTAGGATTCAAGCTGAATTGCCAGCAAGTATGGCACATCCAAAACGGGCGGCAGTTTACCGAAATCCTTACGGATACGTTTTTTCTCAGTATATGAGTAAGCCATCAGCATTCCCCAGCTTGTGCACATTGACGCAAAAGGCCCAAATCAGGCCTTACCATATATGGGAGCATTATCTCCCATTTGAAAATTCTTTTAAGTTTTATTTGGGTTTCAGAAAACCCAAAAAGGCCGGTGACAAAAGTCACCAGCCATTTCGACTATTGGCCGAAATCTGGAAATACAAGTATCATTACTTGACTTCGACAGATGCACCAGCTTCTTCAAGAGCTGCTTTAAGAGCGTCTGCATCTTCTTTAGATACAGCTTCTTTAACAGTCATTGGAGCGCCGTCAACGATAGCTTTAGCTTCTTTCAAGCCAAGACCAGTCGCTGCACGTACAGCTTTGATTACGTTTACTTTCTTATCGCCAGCAGCAGTAAGAACAACGTCAAATTCACTTTGTGCTTCAGCAGAACCGCCTGCTTCAGCAGCAGGGCCTGCAGCTACAGCAGCTGCTGCAGATACACCGAATTTTTCTTCCATTGCTGAAATTAATTCAACAACATCCATTACAGACATTTCTGCTACTGCATTGATGATATCTTCTTTAGTTAGAGCCATGACTCAGATTCCTAGCATTTTTATAATTACCCGAAGGTAACAAAACAAAATATTTATCAAGAAACGATACGGTTATCCGTATTATGCCGCTTCTTGCTCTTTTTGATCGCGAACCGCTGCAAGAGTACGTACAAACTTGCTTGTTGCGCCCTGAATAACACTCATCAGTTTCGCAATAGCTTCTTCGTATGTAGGCAGTGTTGCCAAACGATCAATGTCGCCAGCTGGGATCAACTCACCGTTGAACGCCAACGCCTTCACTTCAAATTCTTTGTTATCTTTCGCAAAAGTCTTCAACAAACGAGCAGCCGCACCTGGGTGTTCATTTGAGAAAGCGATCAACGTAGGACCAACAAAGCTTTCAGCTAGACATTCGAAGTCAGTGCCTTCTACTGCACGGCGAGCCAAGGTGTTACGTACAACACGCACATAAACACCTGCTTCGCGCGCTTCTTTACGAAGCGCAGTCATGCTGCCCACGGTAACACCGCGAGAATCAGCAACAACTGCAGACAATGCAACTTTAGCAACTTCGCTAACTTCGGCGACAATGGCTTTTTTGTCTTCTAGACCTAATGCCATTGGTTTTCTCCTGGATTAGCAG
>CALLIL010000095.1 GCA_938009755.1 uncultured Marinomonas sp. | reverse complement strand
GATTGATACTGACCCACTACACTTCATAAGTTGAAGACCTGGTCTCGAGTGGCTCCCAGCTCTGTTTCAATGTTTTTGAGTTTTTGGTCTCTTCGCTTGAGCCTTTTACTTTGTTTGATGAGCTTTTTGTTTATGCCATTTATAAAATACCTTGCGGACTGGGCGTTTCAAGCTCCTCGTATCTGGTTTGCTATTAATGTTTTTGCATTCGTTACTTTGCTTCTCGTTTATAAATCATTGGTCACGCCAACGAAAAATTTAGACGATTACGTATTGCCTAATAACGATTTAGTGCCTGTTTTACACACGCCAGAAGAAAAAACGTCTTTAGAAAAAGCAGAAGGACTATACGACTCATTTTTTTCAGATGACCCTCTTCAAAGTGTGGAAAAAATCACAACTGCTTTACCTCCTATTAAATACGTAATTAAATCGGGCGATACGCTAGCGCGTATTTTTTCTCGACTGGGTTTATCGAAAGAATCCATGTATTCCGTATTAGAAGCCGATCAAGAATATCTTGTCCTAGACCCTTTGCAGTTGAATGATGAGTATGAATTTACTTTAGATGATCAAGGTGAGTTGGTGAAATTAACTCGCGTTATTGATATCAGTAAAAGTGTGTCTTATGTAAGGCATGACAATGGTGGCTTTTCTTATGAAGAGAATATAAAGCCTGTTACCTACACTCAAGTGGCTGTGCACAGTGAAATTTCTGGTAATCTTTACCTTTCCGCCCAAAAAATAGGCCTCTCAGAAGCTAATGTTTCTATTATTTACGGTGTTTTAAAAGGACGAGTAGACTTTCGTAAGGACTTACGTGAAGGCGACCCTTTCGACTTGATTTTGAAACGAGGCACAATCGATGGTGTGCAAGTCGGTGAAGTGGAGTTGGAAGCGTTACAAATGACGGTGCAAGGTGTCACATATCGCGCTTTTCTACATTCGGACGGTCGTTTCTACGATAAAGACGGCAATAGTCTGACGCCATCCTTGAGACGTTGGCCAACCTATAAAGAATATCGAATCAGTTCTTCTTTTAATAATAAACGATTGCATCCTATTACTGGTCGACCAGCGCCGCACAATGGTGTTGATTTAGCCACACCAATCGGAACAAAAATTTTAGCAACGGGTGATGGTGTGGTGACTCGAGTCGCCAACCATCGGTATGCTGGTCGCTATATCGTCATCGATTACACTGGGCCATATGGCGCACGCTTTTTACATTTGAGTAGTGTGTTAGTAAAAAAAGGGCAGAAGGTAAAACGTGGTCAAGTGATTGCTTTATCTGGTAACACTGGTAGAACCACGGGCGCACATCTGCATTATGAATTGCACGTCAATGGACGACCTGTAAACCCTATGACGACTAAAATACCTACAACACAATCCATTTCCGCAGACGCTAAAGACGAATACAATAAAGACGTTGTTCGTTGGGTCTCCATGATGTCGAGAGAAAATATCGTCAACCAAGAAGATCTTTCTGTCATTACAGACGAAGATTAGTTCATACTCAAATATCGATGATACCTTGTCTCTTTGAATTAATATGATCTGTTATCTTGATCGTGATATTAATAGGTTTTACAGTAAATAATAGTGCGATTAAACGCACTGTATTGTCGATATACTTAACTAGCACCAATAAGCATGGTGTATTTTTTAGAGGCGTATATGCGAACGTTTGATGGACAATCTTCTACAACTTACGCAAAAACTCGGCCAATGTATCCGGCTGAGCTCTACCATTGGTTGTCGAAACAAATAGCCTCTTCAAGTGTGGTTTGGGATTGTGCGTGCGGTACAGGTCAGGCGTCTCTTGATCTTGCTGCTTACTTTGATCGAGTGGAAGCATCAGACATTAGCGAGTCTCAAATCTCTGCTGCGACACCACATCGAAAAGTGCATTACCAAGTCAGCGCTGCAGAAAAAACACCTTATCCAGATAATTACTTCGATGCAGTTTGTGTCGCTCATGCCTTGCATTGGTTTGATTGCGAGGCTTTTTGGGAAGAGCTTCGTCGAGTGCTAAAGCCCAATGGTGTGTTTGTGTGTTGGGGCTATAATTGGTTACAAGTGGGTGAAGCGGAAGATAAAGTGATTGCTGATCACGTCTTGCCTTTCCTTGAATCTTATTGGCCGCCACAAAGTTATTTATTACGAAATCAATATTGTGATATTGAATTTCCCTTTGAATTCATTGATGTGCCTGATTTTGAGCTAAACTGTCATTGGTCAGCCACACAAACTATAGATTTTATGCGTACTTGGTCAGCATCCCAGTTGCGCATACAAAAAGAAGGCGATGGTTTTTTACAACTGGCGACACCTAAGCTTCGTGAGGCTTGGTCTCAGCCTAATGAGAAAAAGAGCATTCGTTTACCATTTTTTGTTAAAGCAGGGAGGTTGAAAACCTAACAGTAAATCATCGTAAGAAAACCAAAGTGGTTAAGAGTACTTAGCCATGGCTATCGTTCTGTATCCGAATAATAAATTTAATAATGGAGTGAGCTATGAAGTCAGCATACAGTGTTACCTCAGAGAAGGCGGCAAAGAACGCCAATGTGAGCCAAGCGGAGTTTGAAACACGCTATCAAGAATCAATCAAAAATCCAGATGCATTTTGGAGAGAAGAAGGAAAACGTCTCGATTGGTTTACCCCTTTCAGTAAAATCAAAAATACCTCGTTTGCACGAGGCAATGTCAATATTAAATGGTTTGAAGACGGTGAGCTGAACGCGGCTTACAATTGTATTGACCGCCATTTACCAACACACGCCGATAAAGTGGCGTATTACTGTGAAGGCGACACAGAAAACAACGAAAAAACCGCCATGACTTATCAAACCTTACACGATGAGGTTTGTCGTTTAGCGAATCTTTTAAAACGCTATGGCGTGAAAAAAGGTGATCGTGTTGCCATTTATATGCCAATGATTCCTCAAGCGGTTTACAGCATGCTGGCTTGTGCGCGAATTGGTGCGATTCATTCCGTGATTTTTGGCGGCTTCTCAGCCCATGCGATTGCCGATCGATTAAACGACTGTGAAGTGAAGCTCGTGCTGACCGCAGACGAAGGTCGTCGAGCCGGAAACACAGTGCCTTTGAAGCACAATGTTGATATGGCGCTTGAAAACAACGCTTGCCCTTCCGTTGAAAATGTCTTGGTGTATCGTTACACCGAAAAAGATGTGCCTTGGGTGAATGGTCGAGATGTGGATTGGGGTGTAGAAGCTCAAAAAGAAAGTTCAGAATGCCCAGCAGAACCAATGAACGCCGAAGACCCTTTATTTATTTTGTACACTTCTGGCTCTACAGGCAAACCAAAAGGCGTGGTTCATACGACTGGCGGTTATTTGGTTTACGCCTCATTAACCCATGAATTGGCATTTGATTTTAAGCCAGAAGATGACATTTACTGGTGTGCGGCGGATGTCGGTTGGATTACAGGTCACAGCTATATGGTGTATGGGCCGCTTGCGAATGGTGCCACCAGCGTATTATTTGAAGGCGTTCCAACGTACCCAGATTCTGGGCGAATAGGGCGCGTAGTGGATAAGTATAAAGTATCTGTTTTATACACGGCACCGACAGCGATTCGTGCATTAATGTCGAAAGGCGATGAAGCAACAAAGAGCAGTCAACGCGATTCACTGAGAGTGCTAGGCAGCGTTGGTGAGCCGATCAACCCAGAAGCTTGGTCTTGGTATTACAATGAGCTAGGCAATGCGTCTTGTCCTATTGTCGATACGTGGTGGCAAACGGAAACGGGCGGCATGATGATGGCGCCTCGTGTGGTTCAAGGTGATGCAAAACCAGGTTCTTGTACTGGGCCTTTATTTGGTATTCAGCCTGCGCTGGTGGATGCTCAAGGTGTGATTCAGGACGCGCAAGGAGAGCAGGCAGATGGCGGTTTGGTCATTACCGATTCTTGGCCAGGTCAAGCTCGCACTGTGTATGGTGATCATGAACGTTTTGAGCAAACCTATTTCAGCACATTTGAAGGAATGTACTTTACCGGCGATGGTGCATCTCGTGATGCAGACGGTCATTACTGGATCACAGGTCGCATGGACGATGTGTTAAATGTGTCTGGGCATCGATTAGGAACGGCTGAAATTGAAAGCGCGTTAGTCGCGCACCCAGCGGTAGCAGAAGCTGCGATAGTGGGTTACCCTCACGACATTAAAGGTCAGGCGATTTATGTGTATGTCAGTGCTGTTGCTGGCGTTACACCGGATGACGCATTAACAAAAGAACTAAAGCAGTTTGTGCGACAAGAAATTGGGCCAATTGCTACGCCAGACATCATTCAATGGGCCAGTAAAGGCTTGCCAAAAACGCGCTCTGGTAAAATCATGCGTCGAATTTTACGTAAGATTGCAGCCAATGAGCACGATCAATTAGGCGACACCAGCACCTTAGCGGACCCTAGTGTTGTGGATGATTTGATCGATAATCGCTTGAATAAATAAATCGCTGAGCGAGGCATCAAAAAAAGAAGAGGGGTTATTTCGTCTCTTCTTTTTTTTCGTCTTGGGTTTTGTTTTTGAGTGGATTGTCTGATTCGTGATCTTGAGAGCAGCATTCACTTCCAGGCACAGGGTCCATACCGCCTTCGTTCCATGGATGGCATTTGGACAATCGAACGAGGCCAAGGCAAACGCCCTTTATGACGCCTTTTTTCTCAATGGCTTCAATCATATAGTACGAACAGCTTGGGTAAAAACGACAACGACTGCCAATCAGTGGACTGATAAGAAGTTGATACATTTTCACAGGCAAAATAAATAAGTGTTTTAGCATAAAAAAGATTCGATTAACGAAGGTGGGTTCCAGTCATTTATGTGTATATCGTCACGGTGATTTGTTACTGTAAAGGAAATATATCACAGAACTGATTTTAATATGCCAGAGCAATATCTTTCACACGACACAGCACAAGTCGTTGCCTATCAAGGCGAGCCCGGTGCTTATTCTCATCTTGCCTGTAAACATACCTTTCCAGAGTGGCAAAGTGTTCACTGTGCGACGTTTTTTGATGCACTGCAAATGGTCGAAAGAGGTGACGCAAGTTACGCCATGATTCCTGTTGAGAATTCAACCGCAGGCCGTGTCGAAGAAATTTACCGAGAACTAAAACGCACTCAATTGTATGTAGTGAAAGAACATTTTGAGCCTGTCAATCATTGTCTGATTGCTCGCCATGAAATGTCGCTAGAAGACATTCGTCGTATTGGTAGTCATCCACAAGCGTTAGCGCAATGTGACAGCAACATTAAAGCTTTAGGCGCGACCAATCACGCTATGTACGATACTGCAGGTGCCGCGAAATACATTGCCGAGAACGAAGCACCTGATTTGGCGGTTATTTCTTCTGAACTGGCCGCTGAACTTTATGGCTTAAAGGTACTTAAAAGCCATTTTAATGACACCGTTGGAAACACAACTCGGTTTTTAGTGTTTTCACGTCAACAAAAAATGCCAGTTTTTGAAGAAGCGCAAACCTACATCACGTCTTTTATGTTTCGTGTGCGTAATATCCCAGCCGCTCTTTACAAGGCCATGGGCGGTTTTGCGACACAAGGTATAAATATGTTGAAGATCGAAAGTTATATGGTGAATGGTAATTTCACGGCGACTCAGTTTTATGTTGATGTGGAGGCACATTTTGAGACACTAGCGATGCAAGCCGCATTAGAAGAGCTTGGTTTTTTCTCAGAAGAAATACGCATATTGGGAACCTATCTTGCGGATGATTATAGGTTGAAATAGTGAATATGATTCGTTGGCTAGTGTCTTTGAGTGTTTGTTTAACCACCGTGGTTTGGGCTGAAAGCGATGATTCTTTAGAGAACTCGGTCGATTTTTTTACAGAATTAGATGGCCACAGTGGCTTGTTTGATGACATTCCTGTGGTGATGACACCTTCGAAAATTGTTCAACCTAGAGCGGATGTGTCGTCTTCTTTGTCTGTATTGGATGGCGAATTCATTCGTCGTATCAACATGCAATATGTCGAAGACTTATTGCAGTTCGTGCCAGGGTTCTCCGTTGCGGCGTATAAGACGTCGAGCCAAATAGTCGCCTCGTATCACGGTACAGAGTTTGATAATTACCGTCGTATTCAAGTCTTGGTGAATGGTCGTTCTGTGTACAGTGCGGGTTTGGCGAGAGTCGAATGGGCAACCTTGCCACTGAGTATGGAAGACGTTGCTCGAGTGGAAATAAACCGAGGCCCAAATGCCGCGAGTTATGGGATTAACTCCTTCTTTGCTGTCGTCAATATTATTACTCGTTCACCATTAGAAACCTTGGGTAATAGCATCAGTGCTTATTCGGGAACGAATGGCGATTATCGATTGTACGGGCAGCACAGTGGACTAAATGGTGACTGGAGTTATCGTGCTTCTGCTTCTACCAGCTATGTTGATGGCTTTGACGAAGACGGAAAAGGCAGTCAGCGTCATGATGGTCACAGCGCTGAAATGGGCAATGTTTTTTTGCAAAGAGAAACGGCGACAAGCTTTTTCGATTTGGACATTGGCGCCAGCTATTTGAAAGATAATATTGAGCCTTCCTCGTATTCTAGAGATTCTTATGACGTGAATGACCCTGTCACTGAAGTGGCAAGAGAGCACATTAAATTGAGTTATACAGAACAAGTGGCATCGAACCATGAACTCAAATTGCAATACTATTACGATCAGTCCGAATCCAATGAGCAACATGATGTTGAGTTAAGAGAAGTTTTTTATGAAACGCTTTTTGGTGTGGATGTTGATGACTCGGTAAATGCTTCCTATAACATTGATCTTCTTGAAACTCGTCATGATATTGAGCTGCAAAGCACATGGGTTGCATCAGACAAATTGCGTGTGATATCGGCTTTGGGTTACCGCTGGGATGTGGCTGAGTCTGAACATTACCTTTCAGGGAGAGCAAGCAATCAAACGTCTCGCTTGTCATCCAATGTAGAATACAGAACGGATAATAATTGGGTGATTAACGCTGGTGCGATGTTGGAACACGTCGAAAACGATGAGCGTTTTTTGTCTCCAAAATTGGGGGCGACCTATAAATTATCCTCACAAGAGTCCATTCGTCTCAATGTTTCTAAAGCGGTACGAACCCCTGATTTGTCTGATCAATACTTTGATTGGCATTATGTTTTATCCAATGGTGATACGTCCGCATCGACTTTCGCTGAAGAAGGGGAAGAAGAAGAGAAAATCACCTCTTATGAAATCGGCTATTATCATTATTGGCCAATGCAAGACCTCTCATTTGACCTCAAGTTTTACCATGATGACATCCAAGACATGGTATTAAGTGCGAAGCAATTTACTGCATTAAATGGTGTAGATACAACGATAGAAGAAGGTGTGAAAACAGATGTCGACATAAACGGTGTTGAAGTTGAATTAGATTGGCGTTCACAATCTGGCGTAATGACGCGTTTCACCTATGCTTATCAAGACACCAAAACGGAAAATAAGCGCCTTATAAAAACCACAACACCTGTTTTAGCGTCTTTTTTCTACAGTTTGCCAGTGACTAAAAAATGGTTTTATCAAGGTTACTATTTATACGCTAAACAATTGGGTGGCATGGATTATAAGTTGTTTAATACTTGGTTCTCCTATCAAGCGCCATTAGGAGGATATTCAAAGGCTACTTTGGGAATAGGGATGGAAGCACGCTTAGATGATAACGCTTTGCTTTCTGTGCATAATAACTTGGCTGAGGACGTTTATGCGTATGTCTTCACTAATGTTACTTTTTAAATTTGAATTGAGAGAGACGTGAAAAGGATTTTTGTGCTCTTATTATGGATCTTCGCATCTGCAAAGGTGTGCGCATCCATTTATGTGGTTCATGATACAGAAGAAAGTTCTGTACGATCTTTGACATTTCAACTGTCTAAACTCTTGTTACCATCTACTCAGCCTACCCCCATTCGCTCTCTGTATTTCGCACGTAATGAACCGAACCTAAATGCAGATGATGTGGTGATTACTGTCGGCATTGAGAGCTTCCAGCAAGTGTGTGATGTGATGTCAAAAGGCACTCTGATTGCCGTTTTTGTTGGGCAAGAAGAATACTTAAAATCCCACACTGAATGTCTCGTTCCAACCAGTGCGGTATTTTCTGGCGCACCTTTAGAGAAGCGTCTGACGCTACTGGCGGCCGTTTGGCCAGATCGGAAACCATTGGCGCTTATTGCCAGTGATAACCTCTTGATTGATCAAGCGCGCTTTTCTGCTATTGCCAAAGAATATGGGTTCACTTTTCAGTTCTTAAAAACGAACGTGGATAAATTGTCGGTACTGAAATCTGTGAATTACGCATTAGAAGAATCGGAGCTGATTTTTTCTTTGGTGGACTCTAAACTCTATAAAAACGATATGGTGAAAGACATATTGAAGCTCTTGCACCATAAGCAGAAGTTGATGGTTGGGTCTTCGAGTGCCTTTGCTCGAGCAGGTTCATTGTTTGCCATTGATACCAGCGGACAGGCGAAATTAACAGCGCTGGTTGAGTTGGTAAATACTTGGCGGTCTTCTGGAAAGCTGCTTAACGCTTCTTACCCTTCGCCATTTAGAGTAACGTTTAACCCTTACTTGATACGCGCTCACAGTATTGTTTTGCCATCGGCTTCTTATCTGAAAGATCAGTATGACCTTTGTTCAGATAACGTATGTTAAGCGTCTATTTTGGCGTCTATGTTGACTGTAAAAAACGCTTCACAAGGCTAGTAAACGGCATAGGCTTTTCAGCATGCAGCCAATGTCCAGTGCCTGGAATCATTTTAAAACTTGCTTGAGGAAACAACGTCATAATGGTGTTTGCGTAATCTTGTGTAATGTAATCTGATAATTCTCCCTTAATGAATAACGTTGGCACGTCGACAGGGCGATCAATCTCTGGTTTTCGTAAAATGGTCGGATAGCTATCATTGATATTTTTTACAGACAATGACAACTGATAATGGCCTTCCTCGTTGCGCACCAAATTTTTTAATAAAAATTGCCTGATGCCTAGCACTGGCTCATAGTCACTGAGTAAAGTATCTGCTTCTTTTCTCGAGGTGATCGTTGTTTCTTCAATGGCTTTTAAGCCTTCCAAGATACTTAAATGGCTCGGTTGATAGTCGACCGGAGACATGTCAGCGACGATCAACTTCTCAATGCGATGTTCGGGAGTCATTGACGCCATTTGCATCGCGACTTTACCGCCCATTGAATGACCCATTAAATGAAAGGTGTCTATACTGTTTTCATTAGCCCAATCCAAAACAGCTTGTGCCATTTTTGGGTAGGTTGCTTCAACCATGCTGTCTGATAACCCGTGATTGGGAAGGTCGATACAATAGACATTAAAGTGTTCAGATAGGTTTTGTGCAATCGAATGCCAATTATCTGCGTTACCAAATAAGCCATGAATAATAATAAAGTTAGGGCCTGCGGAACTATATTGCTTTGCGTGTATCATAATAGCCTTACATTCGATAAGTTTTAAGTCATTGTACCAAGTCCATAGCGGCTGAGTCATTCTTGATAAGTGAGAGTTGTTCTATTTATGTTTGATCCATTTTTTATTAAGCACCTTAAATCCCCATTGAGAACCGTCGCAGAAAAGCTAACGACATTGGGCATCAAAGCCAATCACATTACGCTGGTGGGTTTTATTTTAGGGATGTTGAGTGTGCCAGCTTTAAGTCAGGAATCTTATGGATGGGCAATTGTGTTTATTGCTCTAAATCGAATCATGGATGGCTTGGATGGCGCTGTTGCCAGAGTCCAAGGGTCGACCGATTTAGGTGGCTACCTTGATATTACCTTAGATTTTATTTTTTATTCTGCGGTGATTTTTGGCTTTGCGTTAGCCAATCCAATCGACAACGCGTTAGCCGCCAGCTTTGTGATTTTTTCCTTTATGGGAACAGGAAGTAGCTTCTTAGCCTTTGCGATTATGGCGGAAAAGCGCCATATCGAAAACTTGGACTACGGCGGGAAATCGTTACATTTCATCGGTGGATTAGCAGAAGGCGCTGAAACCATCGTCTTTTTAATATTGATTTGTTTGGTGCCGGCACACTTTGCTTTGTTGGCTTATGTTTTCGGTACGATATGCTGGATCACAACAGCCACACGAATTTATGCCGCGTATCGGACGTTGAAATAAAAGAAGAGAGATTGGAAAATAGATTTAATCGAAAAAAGCGATTTCAATATCGCTTTTCACGATGGCGCAGCACGCTAATAAATAACCGCTTTGAACCCAAGCCAAAGGCTCGAATGGGTAACTAACTTGCCCCCAAATGAGTTTGATTGAGCACGAAGAGCAATAACCTTCACGACATTGATACTCTACATGAATGCCTGCTCTTTCTAGCTGAGCCAATAAAGGCTCGTCTTCCGTGACCAAAATCTGTTGTTTGCCTAAGGTCACACGATGAACCTGCTCTTGCAGATTGGCATTGCTTGATTCAGTAGGCGGACACACTTCCTGAATCTGTACAGCGTCTTGCTTATAAGTCAAAGTCATCGAAGTCAGAGTCGTCTAAGTTGTTGTCGGTTTGACCAACTAAATAAGAGCTGATTTCCGCTTCTTGCGGTGCTACTTGAACGTTATCACTTACTAACCAAGCGTTGATCCATGGAATTGGATTGTGTTTGGTTTCAAAATGCGCTTCTAGGCCGACCGCTTGCATGCGTACGTTGGTAATATACTCAACATATTGCCCCAAAATTTGGTCATTCAAACCAATCATAGAGCCGTCTTTGAATAAGTATTTGGCCCAGTCTTTTTCTTGCTCAGCGGCTTCGATGAAAATATTACGTACATCGTCTTGGCATTCTGCTGCAATGGCGGCCATTTCTGGGTCGTCTTTACCGGATGCCATCAGGTTCATCATGTGCTGAGTGCCGGTCAGATGAAGTGCTTCATCACGAGCGATCAATTTGATGATTTTCGCGTTGCCTTCCATCAGAGTGCGCTCTGCAAAGCCAAAGCTACACGCAAAGCTTACGTAAAAACGAACGGCTTCTAAGACGTTTACGGAAGCAATGGTTAAATACAGAGCTTTCTTCAGCTTAGGCATGGATATTTCCACTTCGCCTTTACCTGGGATATTGAAGGTGCCCAAACCCATTGTGTTGTACAGGTTTACCATTTCGATCAGGTTGTCATAGTACTTTGACACGCTGTCAGCACGCTTGGTGATTTCTTTGTTTGTCACGATGTCGTCGAAGATGAGAGTTGGATCATTGACGATATTACGAATGATGTGAGTGTAAGAGCGGCTGTGAATGGTTTCACTGAAAGACCAGGTTTCAATCCAAGTTTCTAATTCAGGAAGAGAAACGATTGGTAATAATGCCACGTTTGGTGAGCGACCTTGAACACTGTCTAGCAAGGTTTGGTATTTCAAATTACTTAGGAAAATGTGTTGTTCATGAGCCGCAAGTTTCTGAAAGTCTTTACGGTCAGTAGAAAGGTCGACTTCTTCTGGACGCCAGAAAAAAGACAATTGTTTTTCAATCAGCTTTTCAAAAATAGGGTGCTTTTGCTGATCGTAACGAGCCACGTTGACGTTTTCACCAAAGAACATAGGTTCTTTCATACTGTCGAATTGTTTGCGGTTAAACGTCGAGTAACTCATTTTTTAGGTCTTTCCTCTGCTGTAATAAGGCTCAATGAAGGTTATGTTTGCCTTAAATTTCCATCGATATGGTTGTGAATGTTTTAGTTACGATCAACATAAACAAGCCCCAGTAAATGAGGCTTGTTTATGTTCGTGGATTAAATCTTACAAGCACCGCCTGCGCAATCATCCATGTCTTCTTGTTTGTCATCTGCGCCATCACGTGTGTTGTGATAGTACAAGGTCTTAACACCCAGCTTGTAGGCTGTTAGAAGGTCTTTTAAGATGACTTTCATTGGTACTTTTTGCGACTCAAATTTTTGTGGGTCGTAGTTGGTGTTTGCTGAAATCGCTTGGTCAACGAATTTCTGCATGATACCAACGAGTTGCAAATAACCATCGTTTGATGGAATCGTCCACAATAGTTCGTAGTTGTCTTTTAAACGTTCAAATTCAGGCACAACTTGTTTCAAAATACCGTCTTTACTGGCTTTAACGGAAACAAAACCACGTGGTGGCTCGATGCCGTTGGTGGCGTTACTGATCTGAGAAGACGTTTCAGATGGCATAAGCGCAGTCAGAGTGGAGTTACGCAAACCGTTTTTGACGATGTCGGTACGTAGCGTTTCCCAGTCGTAGTGCAATTCAGGAGAGCAAATTGCATCGATTTCTTTCTTGTAGCTGTCGATTGGCAAAATGCCTTTAGCGTAAGTGGTTTCGTCAAAGGCTAAGCAAGGGCCGAATTCTTTCGCCAATTTGTTCGACGCTTTTAGTAAGAAATATTGAATCGCTTCAAATGTCTTGTGTGTTAATTCGTTGGCACTGCCATCGGAATATTTAACGCCATTTTTCGCTAAGTAATACGCATAGTTGATCACGCCAACACCCAATGTACGACGCAATTCTGTTGCACGTTGTGCCGCAGGAATAGGGTAGTTTTGGTAATCTAACAAGCTGTCTAATGCGCGCACAATTAACTCAGATAACTCTTCTAATTCGTCTAGATTATTCAATGCACCAAGGTTGAAAGCAGACAAGGTACAAAGGGCAATTTCGCCTTCTTTGTCGTCAATGCTCTTCAAAGGTTTGGTTGGTAAGGCAATTTCCAGACACAAGTTACTTTGTTTTACAGGTGCTACTTTAGGGTCAAACGGACTGTGTGTGTTGCAATGGTCTACGTTTTGAAGGTAGATACGACCAGTGCTTGCGCGCTCAGAAGCAAATAAAGTAAACAATTCAGAGGCTTTAATGCTTTGTTTGCGAATGGATTCATCTTGTTCGTACATGGTGTACAAACGGTCGAACTCTTCTTGGTCGGCAAAGAAAGCATCGTACAAACCTGGCACGTCTGAAGGGCTGAACAAAGTAATGTTGCCGCCTTTAATCAAACGTTGGTACATCAAGCGGTTAAATTGAACGCCGTAATCTAAGTGACGAACACGGTTTTCTTCAACACCACGGTTATTTTTAAGCACCAATAGGCTTTCTACTTCTAAATGCCAGATTGGATAAAACACTGTAGCTGCGCCACCGCGAACACCACCTTGAGAGCAGCTTTTTACCGCAGTTTGGAAATGTTTGTAGAACGGAATACAGCCTGTGTGGAAGGCTTCACCGCCTCGAATAGTACTGCCTAACGCACGGATTGCACCCGCGTTTACACCGATACCTGCACGTTGACTTACGTATTTCACAATGGCGCTGGATGTTGCATTGATAGAATCCAAAGAGTCGCCACATTCGATCAAGACACAACTACTGAATTGGCGAGTCGGTGTGCGAATACCAGCCATGATCGGTGTTGGTAGTGAAATTTTGAATTGAGAAACGGCGTCGTAAAAACGCTTAATCAAATCTAAACGCTCTGCTTTATCGTATTTCGCGAACAAACAAGCGGCCACTAAAATATAAATAAACTGTGGGCTTTCGTAGATGTCACCAGATACTCGGTTTTGAACCAAGTATTTGCCTTCCAGCTGCTTTACTGCGGCGTAGGAAAAGTTCATATCACGAGAGTGATCGATAAAACCGTTTAACTGATCAAAATCCGCTTTGCTGTAATCTTCAAGCAAATGGCCGTCGTAACGGTTTTGACTCACTAGATTCGTAACATGATCAAAAAGATGTGGCGGTTCGAAATCACCAAATGCTTTTTTACGTAAATGGAAGATGGCAAGACGAGCAGCCAAGTATTGATAATCCGGAGTACTCTCAGAAATTAAGTCAGCAGCAGATTTTATGAGTGTTTCGTGGATGTCTGTGGTGCGGATGCCTTCAAAAAACTGGATTTGTGCCTTTAACTCCACTTGGGATACAGACACATTATCTAAACCTTCAGCGGCCCAGGTAATGACTTTATGAATCTTCTCTAGATTGATATCTTCGGTTTTGCCATTACGCTTAGTAACTGTAAGAGTGCTCATGCCTTAACTTCCCATTAGTGCATTGTCAAAAAGAGGTGATCTACATTATGTAGTGTCTTAGTTCCAAATGGAACACTACATGTAGTGTTTTTGTGTAAATCTGGAATGAACAATAGAGTGCATTGAATTGAAAATCAAGGCTTGAAAAATGTCTAAAAATACGAAACAAAAACCGGACTAAGTGGTCACTTACTTTGTTTGCCTGATCAATCATAAACTTAGCAATTGGCAAGTTTAGAAATAGTATTTTGTGTATTTTTTATTGTGTGTTTTTTTATATTAGTAAAATTGATAATGAGCCTTTATAACTATTGATAATAGCTATAAAAAAACAGAGACAAGCGTTTTTAATGCTGCGACAAACGCAAATAAAACGATCTGATGTAGCAGATAAATCACGAGAGCATGGCGACCCATGAAAGCGAGACTGTTCATCAGCCAATGCTTAGGCAGAGCGTATGTGTGCCATTTCCAGTAGCCAAGCAATGGTCCGATAAACACAACGCCAATCCAAGGGAATGGAAAAACGATGTCTAATGTTTTATGGGGCAAATGGAAAATATCGATTAAATGGTAAAAAAGGTTTGGGAAAGCCAGCCAATCTGTAAGATGGTAAATGCCAACAATGGTGATACCAAACAGTGCGGATGAAACGGGCCATCTGACAAAAGGTCGAGAAATCAAAGAAGCGATAAAAATAAAATGTAGAATGCCGAAATAAATCCACTGATCGGGCACGGCAAGGTAAGTGGCAAGTGAAATGGCAGACGCAGACAGTAATAGTTTCAAATCGCGCTTAATAAAAGCGCTTAATGTAGATTTCAATGATAAGCTTTTGTTTATCTCTTGTTTGGTCAGTGCTACGTAAGCAGACCAACCAATGGCCGTGAAAAATAAGGTTAAGATAAGGCTTCGGAAGTAAACCCAGAATGGGTCACGTATTGAAAACTCTATAAAGCCAAACGAACCCAAATCCCAACAGAAGTGAAAGACCATCATTAATAGAACAGCCAAACCTCGATAAAGATCTAACACGCCGCTGCGTTTTATGGATGCTATTGCTTTTGTTGGGAAAACTGCCGAAGAGGTTTGCATTGAAATTCAAGGTTCATCATCTAATGGAAACAAAGCCATCATACCGATACTCATTTTCTAGCTCAAGAGAACACACCTTGATGTCTTTATTGAAGCGCCATTTAACGTGGGAAAAGGAAACGTTGTCTATGTTTGGGCGCGATGTGGTTGTGCCAAGACAAGTGGCTTTTATTGCAGATCAGGGAAAATGTTACCGTTATACAGGCAAAGATCATCATGGCAATGGTTGGCCTGAATGGTTGCTGCCAATAAAAGAGGAAGCCGAAGTATTGGCTCAGCAACCGTTTAATTGTGTTCTGCTTAATTGGTATCAAAATGGTGAAGATTACATGGGGTGGCACGCAGACAATGAAAAAGTGCTTGGCCCTGCGCCTGTCGTCGCAATGTTAAGTCTGGGTGCTGAGCGTGATTTCTTGTTTCGTTTAAAGTCCAATCATAAGGTGAAACATAAAGTCTCATTAGAAGGGAATAGTTGGTTGATTATGCATTCATCGACACAGGCACTGTGGCAGCACAGTTTGCCAGTGCGAAAGCGAATCAAAGAAGAGCGAATAAGCTTAACCTTTCGTCTCTTACTTTGATTCTTATCTTGAAGTAATAAACAACGCTGAATGATCTCAAGCGCTTTATGAAAGACAAGATTAAGGCGCTTTGCGTACTCGAAGCCATTGCGTGTCAGATTTTGAAAAACAAACTCTATCGTGTAAGCGGCTTGGTCGCCCTTGCCAAAATTCAATGGAGTCTGGCTTGAGAACATAACCACCCCAATTGTCTGGGCAAGGTACGTCTTTATTTTCGAAGTCCTGTTCTTGTTTTTCAAAGGCAGCTTGTAAAACACCACGGTTTTCAATGACATGGCTTTGCTGAGAAGTACGAGCCGCCAGCTGGCTCGCTCTTGGGCGGCTGGCAAAATAGGTTTCAGAGGCTTCTCGAGAGACTTTTTCAACCTTGCCTTGGATACGAACTTGGCGAGACAAAGCAGGCCAGAAAAATGTCATACAGGCTTTGTTGTTTTGTTTGAGCTGCTCGCCTTTGTCACTATCGTAGTTGGTGAAAAAGGAGAAACCAGACTCATCACGCTGTTTCAAAAGCACGATACGAGCGTGTGGCGCACCGTCTGCGTCCACTGTGCTTAATGTCATCGCGGTTGGGTCATTTGAATCGCTTTCAATAGCTTTTTCTAGCCAAGCATCAAATAAAGCAAGTGGGTCTTCACCGGCTTGATCTTCTAGTAAATCGTCGAATTGATAGTCTCGGCGAATAGAGTGCAAATCTCTGTTCATGATTACATCCGATAAGTTGAAGTGGTCATGACTTTAGATACTTGTGTCATGATGGACATTACTGGTCGAGGAAATTCGTAACCGCCAGCGTCTAACGCCATTTCTTTATGTTTGGCTTCATCTATGTGCATTTGTGTTAGCACCGCTTTGCTTTTTGCGTCGTGCTCAGGAAGCGCCGCCATGTGTTTTTGCAAGTGAACACAGACTTGGTCTTCTGTTGCAGCGACAAAGCCTAGGCTTAACTTGTCACTGATTAATCCAGCACCTGCGCCAATCACAAAAGAGGCTCCGTAAAACAAAGGATTAAATACACTCGGCTTGCTGTTGAGTTCATACAGACGTTGCTCACACCAGACTAAGTGATCTATCTCTTCATCGGCAGCGTGTTCCATTTCTTGGCGGACCGCCTCTAACTTGGCGGTTGTGGCTTGCCCTGCATAAAGGGCTTGAGCGCACACTTCGCCAGTATGATTAATACGCATAAGACCCGAAGCGTGTTTTTGCTCTTCACGAGTTAATGTCACATCGTCTACCGCGTTGGCCGGTGAATGGCGGCTGGCGGTTGCAGCATGAGGCACTAAGGTTTGTAACGCTCGATCAAATTGTAATACGGCTTTGTCTAAAAAAGAGATCACGTCTTTTCCTCTTGTTAGCCCGGAGGCCATGTCATTTGGCGGCCACCTAATACATGCATGTGTATATGATAAACCGTTTGCCCACCGTCTTCGTTGCAGTTCATTGCCACTCGATAACCCGCATCACTGATGCCTTTTTGTTTGGCTATTTTGGCCGCGGTAATTTGCAGTTTACCGACAACCGCTGCGTCTGCGTCAGTTAGGTCATTTAATGTGCTGATATGGCGCTTTGGAATGACTAAAAAATGTGTCGGTGCTTGTGGCATTATGTCTTCGAATGCCATCACATCGTCGTCTTCAAATAAAACCGTTGCAGGGATTTCTTTATTGACTATCTTGCAAAATAAGCAGTCCATATTGTGTCCTTTTGTGAATATTATTCAGTGTTGATTGTTTGTCTTCAAGCGTTTTTACGCAAAGAATTGATCCGTGACAAAGGTGTGTTTCTTAGACGATTGCCTTTTCTGATTAAACGAGAAAGAGTCGTTGCTAATTGATCGTCTAGTTCAGCGCAAGACAAAATATCATCAAAGCCAATTTTCTTCGCGTAATCAACGGACATTTTAACATTGTTGCTGATCAGCAAACATTGATCTTCCAGCCTCATAAGGGGTTGTATTTTCTGCTGTGTAATATGTGGAATATAGCCACCATTTTCCAATACTAGAATGATTTTCCCATGAGTTCTTTTGTCTGGGCTATCTAAGTGCTCAGTTAAGCTTTCTAGTGTGGAGAAATGTTCGATTCGAATAGGGTAATTCTGTAGGAGTTGTAAAATCTTTTGCAGGTCTTCATCTTCCTGACCAAATACTGAAATATCAAAGTGACTTTCCTGCTCAATCTCTTGATGTACTTGGCGAGTGTGAGTGTGGATCGGAAATACAATATTCAGCGTTCTAACAGGTGCGTTTTCAATCAACTGTATTTTGCCACTTAATTGCTGGACCAAGAAAGCGATATGGCTGATGCCAAAATCAAATCCATCAAAACTTAAATGAATGCCACTTGGTACGGGATACGTTCTAATTTCTAAGTGAGTAATGCCTTCTCGATTTTCGCTATGGTAGAGAATATCAAGCGTCAGTGTTTGGCCGGTATAATGTTTGAGCTCTTGAGCAATCAGCTCGAGAAGCTTTTGAATCACTTGAGCGTTATGCAAAATTTCCACTTGATCTGTTTGATAGGTGTTTAGCTCGATCAAGGCATTGTCTTGGTCTAGTAGTTGGAACTCGTTGTAAACCTTGTCGACGAGCTGATTAATGGACACTGGTGACATCTGTTCTTGAATGAGTTTGGCTTCAATATCATGTAGATAGCTTATGCGCTCGATCAGGCTTTGTAGGTTGTAATTTGCTGTGCGACTGTTTTCAATAATCTCTTTATCCATTGGTGATCTTGTGTTTTTCTCTAAGTGAGAAAGCCCGCCATCAATAATATTTACTTGGCGACGCAAGCGTCCGGAAAAGTCAGATAAAAAGTCAAAAAGCTCAGCTTTAAGATAACTCGAGCGATAGGTTCTATTTTGTAGGAGTTGAGTGGTTTTCACCATCATTCCCATAAAGTGAATTAAGGCTTCGATGATGATGGTGGATGTCAGCCCCCATTTTAAGAGCAAAGCACTGGGGATAATGCCGTAGACAGCAAGAATCCAAGAGAAGTGGCCCGTTAAAAGAACCAGTCGAGCAATTAAATAATAGCCTGAGAAAGGAATTTTTTGGGCGAACGCAATGATCGCATGAACGGTTAGCAATAAAAGTGTTACCACAACGGTCATGGAAAGCAGTGCAATACTAACCAGCTCAGGGAAAGTCGCAAAAACAATCGCCAGTAGTGCGTTTAAAGAACCAACGAGAACAAGGAGTTTATCTATTCTTGGTAAGTATCGTTTGGTGTCTAAATACGCCCTAGAAAAGAAAACCATCGCGCAAACACATAATAGGGACGCTAAATTATACAAACGCTCTTGAATGCCAATGGCGTTTGGGAAAAATTGAGAAACTTGATCGTGTAAACTTAAGTGCAACACAACGATGCCGAGTAACAAAAAACTGTAAATTAAGTACATTGGACGATAGGACTTAAAGAAGAAAAAAATGTTACCAATCAATAATGTACAGAGCAATCCTATATATAAGCCTGTTAATGTAAAGTCTTTTTGAGCGCTTACATGGACAGCCGACAGTGTTTTTAATTCGATTTGAGCATTCACTGGTAAATGAGAAGATAGCCTCATGTAAACCGTGAAAACCGGTGGTGTATTGTGTGGAATACTGTATAAATAATTCGGAGAATGAATGTCTCGGTTACGATAAGGTCGAGCATTGCCCAGTTCCGCTTGAATTTGATCTCCATACAAATTGGGCAAATAAATATCAAGGTACTGAAGCCTAGGAGCGTTTATTTCCAATAAAGAGGGCAGGTTATTAACCGTTCTGATGGTAACGTCCGTACGAATCCAGATGTTTCCTTTTATTAGGCCAAACTGTAGATAATCTCCGTTTACTGGGCGAAATTTCTGAGCGTATTCGTTAGACGAAATAGCACGAAATGACAGTCTTTGCTCTTCATCGATAAAATATTCAGCGCTGTGCGCAATATTAAACGTATCATGGACATCATCAATGATCGCAATGCCGTTAGCGCTCCACACAATGTTGGAGGCGCAAAGTAAAAAGAGTAAAATTAAGCGATAAAACAAACGGTGATCCAACAATTCAATGCAATACAGGTTGCCATTATTAACTAGATAGGGGATTGAATGCTATATCCAATTTTAATCGAGCATTACGTGTGGTTTGGTTTATTGCTGCTGGGCGTGACATGGTTTACTCGACAAGCGACACCTAAAATACGCACAAACCTGATTTATGGTTATGGAATGCTGGTCGCTTTAGGATTTGTGTTGGCGTTAGATTGGATGGCTGGCGTTGTGTTTGGTTTATTGGTTTTAGAATTAGGTAAAGTGCTTAAACGTTGGTTAGATAATAAAGAAGCGCAATTAAAGAAGTAAGCACCAGACAAACATTCAGCGATAAAAAAGGCCTCATAAGAGGCCTTTTTTCTATCAACAAAAATAGTGGATTATTTTTGTTCTCGAGCAATGGCGCGATGGCCGATGTCGGTTCTGAAATAGACCTTGTCCCAAGATAAGGTTTTTACAACATCGTAAGCACCAGCTTGAGCATCAGCAACAGTGTCACCTAATGACACAGCGCACAAAACGCGGCCGCCATTTGTCGTTACATTGCCGTTTTTAAGTGCCGTGCCAGCTTGGAAGACTTTCTGGTGAGCTGGAAGTGGCGTTTCTAAACCAGAAATAACATCCCCTTTTGCATAGTCTGCAGGGTAACCACCAGCGGCAAGAACGACGCCTAAGCTTGCGCGAGGGTCCCATTCTGCTTCAACTGTGTCTAATTCACCATTGACGGCTGCCAAACACATTTTTGCCAAATCCGAGCGTAAGCGCATCATGATTGGTTGTGTTTCAGGATCACCAAAGCGGCAGTTGTATTCCAGTGTTTTTGGTGTGCCATCCGCGGCAACCATCACACCTGCATATAAGAAACCACGGTAGCGATTGCCTTCTGCATTCATGCCTTTCACTGTTGGCATGATGACTTCATTCATAATGCGATCATGGATTTCTGGTGTAACAACTGGCGCAGGAGAGTACGCACCCATTCCGCCAGTGTTTGGCCCTAAATCACCGTTGTCGCGCGCTTTATGGTCTTGGCTGGTTGCCATTGGCAAAACCGTTTCGCCATCCACCATGCAAATGAAGCTGGCTTCTTCGCCAGTCAAAAACTCTTCGATAACAACACGGCTGCCCGCATCACCAAAAGAGTTGCCTTGCAGCATGTCTTCTACGGCCGCAATGGCTTCGGCTTCTGTTTGTGCCAAAATCACGCCTTTGCCCGCCGCCAAACCGTCTGCTTTTACAACGATTGGTGCACCTTGTTGTTTGATATAAGCAACCGCTGGTGGGATTTCAGTAAAGTTGCCATAGCTCGCTGTTGGGATATTGTGACGTGCTAAAAAGTCTTTTGTGAACGCTTTGGAGCCTTCTAGTTGTGCTGCGGCGGCTGTTGGTCCAAAGATGGCTAAGCCTTCTTTTTCGAACGCGTCTACCACGCCAATAACCAAAGGTGCTTCTGGCCCAACAATCGTCAGATCAATGTTCTCACTTTTTGCGAACGCAACTAGTTCGGCAATGTCTGTGACGCCGATGTTTACGTTTTCAACCTTGTTTTCCATAGCTGAGCCGGCATTGCCCGGCGCGACGAACACTTTTGAAACATCGTTTGATTCAGCGGTTTTCCATGCTAGTGCGTGTTCACGGCCGCCATTACCAATAATAAGAACTTTCATTTTATCTTAATCCTTTTAATGATCACGATTAGTGACGGAAGTGGCGCATGCCAGTGAAGACCATCGCCATGCCAGCTTCGTCTGCTGCGGCAATTACTTCGTCATCACGCATTGAACCACCAGGTTGGATAACCGCCGTAATGCCTGCGGCTGCAGCGGCATCGATACCATCACGGAATGGGAAGAATGCATCCGACGCCATGACAGAGCCAGGCACCGTTAAGTTTTCATCTTCGGCTTTAATGCCAGCAATTTTTGCGCTGTACACTCGGCTCATTTGACCAGCACCAACGCCTACTGTTTGTTCTGCTTTTGCATACACAATGGCGTTAGATTTCACAAATTTCGCTACTTTCCAAGCGAACAATAAGTCTTTTAATTCTGCTTCACTTGGTTGACGTTTAGAGACGACTTTTAAGTCGTTTAGAGTGATGTTGCCATCGTCGCGATCTTGAACCAATAGGCCGCCATTTACACGTTTGTAATCGAGGGCTGCAGGTTTGTCTGCTGACCACTGACCGCATTCAAGTAAACGAACATTTTGTTTTGCCGCGACAATCTCAGACGCTTCTTTGCTGACGCTTGGTGCAATGATGACTTCAACAAACTGACGATCCACAATGGCTTGGGCTGTGGTTGCGTCTAATTCTTGGTTGAAGGCGATGATGCCGCCAAATGCTGATGTTGGGTCTGTTTTAAAGGCAAGGTCGTAAGCTTCTAGCTGAGATGCTGCCGTCGCCACACCACAAGGATTAGCGTGTTTTACAATCACACAAGCTGGCTTATCGAAGCTTTTTACGCATTCAAGTGCGGCGTCAGTATCAGCAATGTTGTTGTAAGAAAGCGCTTTGCCTTGTAGCTGTTTTGCTGTGCTGATAGACGCTTCTTTTGGGTTGGCTTCAGTGTAGAACGCGGCTTTTTGATGCGGGTTTTCACCGTAGCGCATTTCTTCTTGTTTGTTGAATTGCAAGTTGAAAGTGCGAGCGAAGTTCTCGCTGCCGCCTTCTACTTTTTTACCTAAGAAGTTCGCAATAGCGCCATCATAATGTGACGTGTGTTCAAAGGCTTGAACCGCAAGGTCAAAACGTTGGTCGTATGTTAAACCGCCATCTGTTTTTAAAGAAGTTAACAACGCATCATAGCTAGATGGTGACACAACAATGGCAACGTCTTTGTGGTTTTTAGCCGCAGAGCGAACCATGGTTGGGCCGCCAATGTCGATGTTTTCAATGGCCATTGGCAAATCGCAATCTGGACGTTCAATGGTTGCTTCGAAAGGGTAAAGGTTGACCACAACCATATCGATTTCGTCGATTTGGTGTTCTTTCATGATCGCACCATCGATATCACGACGACCTAAAATACCACCATGAATTTTTGGGTGTAATGTTTTTACTCGGCCATCCATCATCTCAGGAAAGCCTGTGTAATCAGAGACTTCCGTTGCAGGAACCTTGTTGTCCACTAATAAACGGAACGTTCCGCCAGTTGATAATATCTCAACGCCTTGGGACGTCAGTTCACGTGCGAATTCGACAATGCCTGTTTTGTCGGAAACACTGATTAACGCTCGTTTGATTGGAGTAACTGTTTTTTGATTTGCCATCGTGGGATCTCGCAATTAATTAACATCAAAGTAATAAACAAGGGGATTTGAAATAAAAAAAGGGCGAATCATCGCCCTTTAAAATGTCCTTACAGCATGCCGTACTGTTTTAGCTTCTTGCGAAGCGTGCCTCGGTTCAAACCAAGGATAGTCGATGCTTTTGTTTGGTTGTCCTTAGTGTAGCTCATGACGGATTCTAACAAAGGTGCCTCAACCTCAGCTAAAACCAACTGATATAAATCAGAGATTGGCTGCCCATCAAGGTGAGCAAAATAGTTTTGTAGGGCTTTTTCCACGTTGTCACGTAAAGGTTGTGACTGCTCTGAAGAAGCGGCTTGAAATGTATATGTATGAGTTTGTTCTACCACAGAATGACCTTCTATATTTTAAAGCTAACCATTTAATAATGATCTTTGCATGAATACTGCGTTTGCAAAGTTCTTTACTAATCTGAACAGTGTGTTCAATACATGCACTGCGAGCCTAGTATTTGTCTACTGACAAACAAAGAACTCTTCTAATTTATCCAGCTGTTCTTGCGTATTATCAATACGATTAAACAGGCTGCGAAATTGTGTTTTATCTGCCAATGTTTGTAGATACCAACCAACGTGTTTGCGAGCAATACGCACACCTAAATAATCACCGTAGAATTGGTGCAAGGCGTTTACGTGGTTAATAACCAACTGCTTTACTTCATCTAATGAAGGGGAAGCGAGCAATTCATTGGTTTGTAAATAGTGGTTTATTTCATGAAATATCCACGGTCTACCTTGTGCCGCTCGACCAATCATAATGCCATCAGCGTTTGTGTAATCTTTTACATACTTGGCGGTTTGAGGATCTTTAATATCCCCATTTGCGAAAACAGGAATGCTTAAATGCTGTTTGATCTCTGCAATGGTGTCGTATTCAACATCTCCTTGGAATTTACATTCACGAGTACGCCCGTGAACAGCCAAAGCTTGAATGCCAATATCTTCCGCCATCTTAGCGATGGTTAAACCGTTTTTCTGTTCCTGATTCCATCCAGTGCGAATTTTGAGCGTCACCGGAACAGATACACTGTTAACAACCGCTTCCAGTATCTCTCGAACAAGGGTTTCGTCTTTTAATAATGCAGAGCCTGCGGCTTTATTACAGACTTTTTTGGCAGGGCAACCCATGTTGATATCAATGATTTGTGCGCCTAACTCAACATTTTGTTGAGCCGCTTCTGCCATCATTATTGGGTCGCCGCCAGCAATTTGAACAGACCTTGGCGATACTTCCGCATCGTGAATTAAACGATGACGGCTTTTCGTCGAGTTCCATAGACGTACATCAGAGGTGACCATTTCTGATACAACTAAGCCAGCGCCTTGATCATGGCAAAGGCGGCGAAAAGGCAAATCCGTTACGCCTGCCATAGGGGCAAGAATCACTGGTTTGTCTACGCGATACGGGCCAATAGCAAATGCCATGATATTCCTGAATACTGGATTGAATGTTAAAGATCGCTGACCGTGTCGAGCGGGCGTGAATAATACCTAGCCAATTGTGATTTTTGAAGTCTTGACAGCACGAAAATTGACTATTTTTTGTTCTTTTTTTTTGCTTAGTGAAAAAACAGCGAAAAACTAGTAAGAACGTGTGTCCGCAGGGAAGGCTTTTAGCTGATGAGTGACAGCACGGGCGCCAGGATCTTGAATAGGAATTACAACATGAATAGGCGTATTTGGTGGCATATAGGTTATGTCTAAGAAATCTTTATGCAAATACGCATTAGGTGAAAAGAGTCTGGCTGCCACTGGCGAGCCATTTAAATCAAAAAATTCCAAGGCGACTTTCGGCATCGGTTGTGAGTAGCGGCTGACGTTTGTGATGATGGCATTAACCAATAAGGTGTTTTTTATAGAAGGGTGGCTTTGAATGCGAACATGCTGAATGCTTATCGCATTGACGTCTTCAAAGCCTGGTAAAGTGCAGCTAGAATAAGCGCAAATAACGCGATATACGCTTCTAAATTGCGCTGAACGACTGCCTTCTTCAAAAAAGTGCATAGCCACTTGGCCTGCGAGCAAGGCCAAGGCTAACATGCTGGCAAAGAACCACAGTAATGGGTGTTTGCTCTTTGCTTTCGGCTCGTCGTCTTCTAATAATGGCGCAAGGCTTTCTTGTGCAGACAATTGCTCTAGAATCGTATGTTGGCTTTTCTTTGGCGTTGCAGGGGGGTCATCAGCAGGCGATTTGGCTAATGACTGTAAAGCTTGCATGTAATCTGGGTCTGACTCTGTTGTCTCGGCCGTTGCCGTGAGTGCTGTGCTGTTTTTTGTTACGCTGCTTTTCTCTAAAATGGGTTGCTTGCTTGGTGCAGGTGCTTCGGCCGTCTTGTTTGATGTTGGTTCATCTGGAAATAATTGCGCTTTTTTTGATTCAACCAAGGCTTCAAGCATAGGCTTTGGTTTTTTTGCCTCTGCTTTTAATGCGGCTTCAACTTCCGCTAATTCAACTTCCCAAGGTGCCAATTCTTCGGATTGATCTTCTGTATTGGTGGCTTGTCGGCTAATGGCGGCTTTTTGAGACTGAACACGTTCTAAGTAAGCACTACTGGCAGCTTTGCGTTGAGCTTCTCGCGGATCTTCAGGTGTGTTGTCAGCTGGTAATAGGTCGTCATCGTTAAAGCTATTGCTTAATAATGCAGACTTTGCCGCTTGGTTATTTGGTGTTTGTTTCGGTAGTGGCGGCTTTTGAGTTGGCTTGGGTTTCGTTGCCTGCTGTTCATTCGCCGCTTTTTTTGCATCAAAAATATGAAAACACTGACCGCATCTTACGTTGCCTTTGGCCATGCTTAACATCTCATCGCTTACACGAAATGCGGTTGAACATTTTGGGCAACGTGTGATTAAGCTATCGGCCATTTTCTCGTGTTTTCCTATTTACAACAGTATGGATAAGGGGTTTTGGTTACGGATTTTTCGTACCAACGATACGAACCCATTCTTCTTTTTCGATAACGCTATCGATGGTGAACCATTCTTGATAAGCCATAATAACGTCTTCTGCTTGATTGGCAAGAATCCCCGAAAGAGCAAGTTGACCGCCTGCTTTTACCAAAGCAGAAATCGTTGGTGCTAATTGCGCAAGAGGACCGGCAAGAATGTTAGCGACTACGATCTCGGCTTGTAAATCAGATTCATAAGGAGGCAACTTTACTTCTAGTCGACTTGGGTCAATGTTGTTGCGTTCCGCATTGGCTTCAGTAGCTTGAACGGCCTGTGGATCAATGTCGATACCTACCATGTTGTTGGCACCAAGTAATAATCCAGCAATGCCTAAAATGCCGGAACCACACCCATAATCTATGATGGTTTTATTGTGACAATCAATGCTGTCTAGCCATTGTAAACACAAGGCTGTGGTTGGGTGTGTGCCTGTACCGAATGCCAAGCCTGGATCGAGCATTAGGGTGACTGCTTTTGGGTCTGGTACTTCGCGCCAGCTTGGGCATACCCAAAGACGTTCGCCAAACTGAATAGGGTGGTAACTGTCCATCCATTCTCGTTCCCAATCTTTGTCTTCGAGTATTTCGATCTTCAAATCAATTTCTGTTTCACCAAGGGATGTGGCTTTGTGCTCAAGAATCGGACGAACTTCTTCAATGTTGGTGTCTGCTTCAAATAAGCCTGTTACCTTGGTGTTTTTCCACAGTGGCGTTGTATTCAAATCTGGCTCATAAACAGGGTCGTCATGAACGTCTTCAAACGTGACGACCAGCGCGCCGCATTCTAATAAAGTGTCTTCGAAAGCGGGTACATGATCAGGTGTCGTGTGAATACGAATTTGAAGCCAAGGCATAAGATGAAATCCAATAATGAACAATATCGGATAGGATAACGAAGCTTTACGTGAGAGGCGAGAGGAAATGATTGCCCTTAGTGAAATTTCTTTTCACTAAGGGCAGAACTGAGGTGATTAATCGATAGGATTAAAGGCCCAGTTTTTTCTCCAAATAATGGATGTTAACGCCACCAGCAATGAAGTTTGTATCATTTACTAGATCTTTTTGAAGATCTATATTGGTTTTAATGCCGTCGATGAAGGTTTCATCTAATGCACCTGAAAGGCGTTTTAGTGCAGCGGTACGATCCGGTGCATGACAAATGATTTTTGCAATCATGGAGTCATACGTTGGCGGAACAGAGTAGCCGCTGTACAAGTGAGAATCAACACGAACACCCATACCGCCTGGTGCGTGGAAGTAGTCCACTTTACCTGGGGAAGGCATGAAGGTTTTAGAGTCTTCAGCATTAATACGTGATTCTACCGCGTGGCCGTTTAATACAATGTCTTCTTGTTTCAGAGACAAAGTTAAGCCGCTGGCAATACGAAGTTGCTCTTTCACGATATCAACGTCCGTTACCATTTCAGTAACAGGGTGTTCTACTTGAACACGAGTGTTCATTTCGATGAAGTAGAAACGACCGTCTTCGTATAAGAATTCAAACGTACCCGCACCGCGGTAGTTGATTTTGATACAAGCATCAACACACGCTTTCAAACACGCTTGGCGAGATTCTTCGTCCAGCATTGGTGCTGGCGCTTCTTCCAATACTTTTTGGTGGCGACGTTGCAAAGAACAGTCACGATCGTACAAGTGAACCGCATTACCTTGACCGTCAGCCAATACTTGAACTTCTACGTGACGAGGGTTTTGTAGGAATTTCTCCATGTAAACCGTGCTGTCACCAAAGTAAGAACCTGCTTCAGATTGCGTTACGCTGATCGATTTTAGAAGGCTTGCTTCGTTGTGAACAACGCGCATACCACGACCACCGCCACCAGCGGCTGCTTTAACAATCACTGGGAAGCCGATTTCATGAGCAATGCGGATACATTCATCAGGATCGGTTGGCACTGGGCCGTTTGAGCCAGGAACCGTTGGAACGCCTGCTTCTTTCATCGCTTTGATCGCGGATACTTTATCACCCATCAAGCGAATCGTTTCCGCTTTAGGGCCGATAAATGCGAAGCCAGAGTTTTCAACTTGTTCCGCGAAGTCCGCGTTTTCAGCAAGGAAACCATATCCTGGGTGAATCGCAGAGGTGTCCGTTAATTCAGCTGCACTGATAATCGCTGGGATATTCAAGTAACTTTGTGCTGATGGGTTTGGACCAATACAGATAGACTCATCTGCAAGGCGAACGTGTAATAAGTCACGGTCAATTTTAGAGTGAACCGCAACGGTTTTGATGCCGAGCTCTTTACACGCACGTAAAATACGTAGCGCGATTTCGCCTCGGTTAGCAATCAATACCTTATCAAGCATGATAGGAACCTATTTAGTTAAAGAGTGAAAAACTCGTTGTTTAAACAATAGTAAATAAAAGGTTTAAACGATAGTTACAAGCGGTTGATCGAATTCAACTGGTTCGCCGTCTTCAACTAGGATTGCGCCAATCGTACCGGACTTGTCCGCTTCGATTTGGTTCATCATTTTCATTGCTTCAACGATACAAATCGTATCGCCAGCATTAACTTTTTGGCCTACTTCAACAAACGCTTTAGCGCCTGGTGCAGAAGATTTGTAGTAAGTTCCAACCATTGGAGAGTTTACAGTGTGACCAGATACAGCCGCTGATGCTTCTGGTGCTGCTGTTGAAGCCGCCGCCGCTGGTGCAGCCGCTGGCGCCGCTGCGATAACTGGAGCAGGCATTGGTGCCATAACAGGGGCACCTCCACGGCTAATGCGAACAGCTTCTTCACCTTCTTTGATTTCGATTTCGAAAACGTTAGATTCTTCCAAAAGTTCGATTAGCTTCTTAATTTTACGAATATCCATGATTACTCTCTTAATATCTGCAAGTGTGTTTCAGTGGCAGAAGCCACTGACTTTATAAATTCAATTACGCGCTTTAAGTTATCAACATTAAAGCTTAGCTCTTATAAAGCATAGAAATGTAAAAGCTTGTAAATAAGAATTATCGATAAAAAGCGAGAAAATGTCTAGTTC
>CALLIL010000094.1 GCA_938009755.1 uncultured Marinomonas sp. | reverse complement strand
CATAAACGGCGCTTTTCTATATTCTCTTGATGAATTTCTCCTATATTGGGGTGGCTAAGCGTCACCCCCTTCATTACAATACCGTAATATTTTACTCACTCATAAAACGAGGAAATTCACTTGGCCCGTTTACCAGTTATTGTTGGCTTTGGCGGAATTAATTCGGCTGGTCGTACCTCTTCACATCAAGCCTATCGTCGAATAGTTTTTGACCTATTACCAAGTTCAGTCCAACAAGACGTTTTACTTGATCTTGCTACTCTGACAAACATGGCCGAATGCAAAAATGATATTTGGTATACAGATAATGGCGAAGCATTCGATGCCGCAGCATTAGTAGACAGCATTGGCGAGTCATTACTTGCTCGTACATTGATCCGTCGTATTCATCCTAGCCTGTTCGATGTTGATCATGTTGTACTGCACAAATCAACAGCTCTTAACGCCAGCAACCCTGAAGAGAAGCTCAGCTTTACAACGAAAACTCGCTCTCTTCCTCAAGATCGCCCAACCAATTGGAAAGTAACAGAACTGTCCGACACATTAAGTGAAGTTGTCATTGATGGTAGTTTAGAGACTTTCATTAAAGATACAAAAGCACTCTCAGTAAAAGCGGCAGGTCAATTGCCAACAGGTTTTGATCCATCAAAACTTTATCAAAGCCGTAACCACCCTCGTGGTTTACAGATGACAATATATGGAGCATCAGACGCCATTAAAAGCAGCGGCATCGACTGGGAAGTGATTCGTAGCAAAGTCGCACCCGATCAAATGGCGGTCTATGCAGCAAACTCTATTGGCCAAATGGACGACCTTGGCTTTGGTGGCATGTTGAAATCTGCCTTAATCGGCAAGCGCACAACGTCTAAGCACCTTCCTTTAGGCTATGCGCAAATGCCAGCAGACTTTGTTAACGCTTATATTCTAGGAAGTGTCGGCACTATAGGCACATCCATGGGCGCTTGTGCCACCTACTTTTTCAATTTAGAAAAAGCCGTAGATGGTATCAAAACAGGTAAATTCCGTGTGGCTATGGTCGGCGGCAGTGATGCCCCAATCACACCTGAAATCATCGAAGGTTTCAGAACCATGGGTGCTCTTGCAGAAGACACCGCTTTGCTTGCTTTGGACCAAATTACCAACCAAGCCGAGCCAGACCATACAAGAAGTTGTCGTCCATTTGCTCAAAACTGCGGTTTCACCATTGGTGAATCAAGTCAGTGGACCTTATTAATGGACGACGAATTAGCAATCGAACTCGGTGCTGAAATTTTCGGCTCTGTTCCTGCAGTATTTTCTTACGCAGATGGACACAAAAAGTCCATTTCTGCACCAGGTATTGGCAATTACTTAACCATGAGCAAAGCCATGGCATACCTAGAAAATATTATAGGTAATGAAGGCCTAACAAAACGCACCTTCATACAAGCTCATGGAACAAGCACACCGCAGAATCGTGTTACAGAATCTCACGTACTCAGTAAAGCGGCCACAAGCTTTGGCGCCACAGAGATGCCAGTTGTTGCGATGAAAGCATTTTTAGGCCACTCACAAGGCACCGCAGGCGGAGATCAATTGCACTTGTCTTTGGGGGTTTGGAAAGACGGTATTTTACCGGGTATCACAACTTCTGACGCAATTGCCGACGACGTTTATCAAGACGGTTTGAAGTTTCAACTGAAGCATGAAGCCTATGGCGCAGAATACTTTGATGCCGCATTACTAAACTCTAAAGGTTTTGGTGGTAACAACGGCACCGCTGTTTTGTTGTCGCCTCAACAAACCATGAAGATGCTTCAAAAACGCTATAACGCCGACCAAATCAATGATTATAAAGAGAAAAATCTGGCCGTATCACAAGCGGCTGAAGAATATAATCAAGCCGCCATTCGCGGACAGGTATTACCGATTTACAAATTTGGTTTTAACGTTCTTGGCGGTGAAGATTTAGACATTACCAACCAAGCCATTCATTTACCAGGTTACGAATTAGCCGTTGATCTCAGCAACATAGAGAATGACTTCAGTGATCTAAACTGATATAAAAAAGCACAACCTATTCAAGAACAGGTTGTGCTTTTTTATACGTTTTTTTTGATTTCAAAAATCAAGCCAGCCGAAAACCAATCGCTCCTATCCTTTAAAAATAGAACGTGATGACTGCCACAATGGCAGAATAATCGCTGAGATTAATCCATTTACAGCACTGTATGACAACAAATAAAGACTGTCTTCTTTACCTAACTCCAAGTGAATGCTCACAAAAATATAGTTAGGAAGCACAATGAAAAGCCAAATCTGTATTATCAAAAAGAATCGGCCAAAGCCTGTTGCTATATGAGATTTCGACAGAATAGATGCGGTGAAAAGCACATAAACCAAGACAGAGAGCACAAACAGGCCAATCATAAGAATAGAAGGATGCGTACCCGCATCGCTCAGCAGAGCTCTGCCTAAAAATAATGTAGGCGTTGAAGCGTACCAAACAACACCCGCAATTATTTGCAAAACTATCACCAATATAATTGCTTTAGAATTTATTCTATACACATTAACTCCTACTTCATGTTTATATATCTGAACTCTGTGAGATCTCTTTCAATCACGAATTCACGCTATACAATTCCTTTACTAAACTTCTTAATTTTGATCGCCATGGCCTTTGTTTTACACCAAAGTGATTAAAAATTCTTCGACAAGACAGTGACTGTCTATACATGATAGTCTCTTTTTCATCGGAAAATGAGCTGTCGATGGTCTCTACTTCCACCTGAGCTTTTGGATCAAACTGTCCAGAAGTTGTCACAATGGCTTCAACTAATCCCACCCAACCAATTTCCTCTGCACAGCAGTAATGATAAATGCCGGTATTTTTTGACCCGTAATGACCTTGACTAATCATAGAGAAAATCACTCGCACAAGGTCAGATACAGGTGTAGGACTTCCAATCAAGTTGTCTTTGTAAGCAAGATTAACGCCATCTTTAATCAACCCTAACGTTCGACATACAAAATCATCTCCTTGTCCGCTAAATAGCCAACCTGTTCGCAAGACAATATTCTCTGGATTCGCCAGAACGATATTTTCTGCCTCGATCAAAGCACGCGCATAAGAGCTCGTTCCATCAGGCGTTTCTTCTTCGGTATAAGGCGAATCGGTTTCACCTGAAAATACCTTTGAGCTACTGATCATGATCAATGGTGCATCAGACCTTTCGCTCAAATAGCGCAAAGACGATTGAAATACATCATGATCACTTTGTAACGCATAACGTAAACTCAACACATCGACAATAACGTCAAACTGCATCTCGGCCAATTGAGTTTCTGCATCAGCACCCAATAACATCGACTCTTCGGGGCATAGCCATTCAAATTCTTTTTTATCTTTGGATAACTCTAATAATGACGAGCCCACTTCACTATGGCAGCCTAATAACAGAATGCGAATCGGCGCATTTATATTTTGTACAGTATTCAAACTCAATCCTCATTCCACTTAGGAAAAACTCTGAGTAGATTAACACACGTCTGCGCGGCAATCTGCTCTACATTTTCCCTTCTTATTATTGCCGCAGATTCTGCAACCGATAGAATAGAAAGGGGCGTATTTATCTGCCCTTGAAAACCATACAAAGGCATATCAGGAGAGTCTGTTTCCAACACAAAATCGCTTGATTGCAAAGACGCTAACACTCTATGCGCCTTTTTAGCTCTTGGGTACGTGATCGTACCACCAATACCAAGTACAAAACCTAAATCCAAAAAGCGCTTAGCTTGCTCGACACTGCCATTAAAAGCGTGAACCACGCCACCTTGCTTAAAACCAATATCACGTAAACATTTCAAAACTAAGTCATAGCTTTTTCGAGCATGCAAAATCACCGGCAAAGATAACGACTTCGCCACATTCAGCTGCCGTTTAAAAAAAACCATCTGACGCGTCATATCAACCGCATCAGGCCAACAATCTAAGCCGATTTCCCCTACCGCAACAGCACCACTTTCAGCGCATTGATCTCCTAGCCGTTCAATTTGATCAAGTGACGCGCTGTCTAAAAAATAAGGATGCAGACCATAAGCGATTCGCCACGATGAATACCGCTCAGCTAACGCGTTAATCCTACTCCAGCTGTCATACGTGGTGGCCGGCACCAAAAAGCTCGATACACCATGATGTAAGCAGTTTGCCATTAGGGCATCTCGTTCATTATCAAAGATGTTAAAATCTAAGTGACAGTGACTATCAATAAACATATACAAAAGATTACATTATTTCTAGGTCGGAACACCAGTCTATCAACTTTCTATCCATAAAAAAGCCGTGCGATGTGCACGGCTATGAATACAAACACTAAAAATGTTAAAACGATGGGCCGGCTCTTTTAATCGCAGACGACACAGATTCAAACTTCTTAAAGTTTTCCACAAACTGCATAACTAAGGTTCTAGCCTGCTCCTGATAAGCGTTTTGATCTGCCCAAGTACGAGAAGGATTCAACAGAATACTGTCTACACCTGGCACTCTCAACGGTACATCAAGATTAAGGCCAGCCAAATGCTCAGTCTCCATATCGTTTAATGCGCCAGATTGTATGGCAGCAATAATGGCTCTCGTTGTTGGAATACTAAAGCGTTTACCTCCCTGACCATGTGCGCCACCAGTCCAGCCAGTGTTCACCAAATACACTTTACTACCAAACTCTTCGACACGCTTCATTAACAGTTCCGCGTAAACATCAGCAGAACGTGGGAAAAACGGCGCACCAAAACACGTCGAAAACGTCGTCTTAATGCCACTCCCCGCACCCATTTCCGTTGAACCAACCAGCGCGGTATAACCACTGAGGAAATGATAAGCAGCGGCTTCTTTCGTCAATATTGACACTGGTGGCAACACGCCAGTCAAATCACATGTTAAAAACACAATTGCATTCGGCTCACCTGCACGATTTTCCTCGACACGCTTTTCAACATGCTCTCTTGGGTAACCTGCTCTTCCATTTTGAGTCAGTGACGTATCCGCATAATCCGCAACCCGAGTGTGTGAATCCAAAACAGCATTTTCGACAATCGTACCGAACTTAATCGCATCCCAAATGATCGGCTCATTTTTTTGGGACAAATCTATGGTTTTTGCATAACAACCACCTTCGATATTAAACACCGTCCCTTTTCCCCAGCCATGTTCATCATCCCCGATTAAGAATCGCGCAGGATCTGCCGACAAAGTGGTTTTCCCCGTCCCTGATAAGCCAAAAAATAACGTCACATCATCGTTTTCACCAACATTTGCAGCGCAGTGCATTGGCAACACATCGTTCTCAGGCAATAAGTAATTTTGCACAGAGAACATGGCTTTCTTCATTTCCCCCGCGTAACGCATACCAGCAATTAACACTTTACGCTCAGCAAAGTTTAAGATGACACACGCTTCAGAGTAGGTTCCGTCTCGTTCTGGCTCACATACAAAGCTTGGAACATTCAACACTTGCCATAACTCTTTTGCTGCAGGATTAAACGTCTCTGGCAAAATAAACAAATTACGCCCAAACAACTGATGCCATGCGGTTTCTGTACGCATATTCACGGGCAAATAGTATTCGTCACCTGCCCCGACATGAACCATAGATTCAAACGATTCTCGCTCGTCTAAATACGCCGTAACACGATCCCAAAGAGGTATAAATTTTGCCTTATCAAAAGGCCGATTTACCGTTCCCCAATCAATATTTTGCGCACTGCTTTCTTCTTTAACGATAAAACGATCCATTGGAGAACGACCAGTCCGAGCTCCTGTTTGAACAACAAGAGCACCATTATTTGCAAGCACACCTTCAGAATTACTTAACGCTTTTTCAACCAATTGTGATGTCGTTAAATTAATGTGTTTCTTTGCGATCTGTCGTGCGGTGTTCATCTTATTAACCCTCTGAGCGATGACATTTATTTTGTTATTAATTTTGGCTGTTTTTTGGAGGCCAAAATCATCCTAGCAAAACAATTTAAGAACCAAAACCCATGAAAAATATGTTGTTTTTTCACCATTTTGAAAAATAAAAATATATTTAACACTTTTCCCCATCTTTTCGGTCCTTTTTTTCTTTATTTTCCATTCAACTTGACAAACTCCCCGAAAACTTTGACTTCTTGACATTGATGACCGACTGCGGCACCTCGGACGCGCCCAACACCGGGCTCACCGACCGCAGCAGCAACTTCGACTTTGACGGCGTCGACATCGACGACGCCGACGGACC
>CALLIL010000093.1 GCA_938009755.1 uncultured Marinomonas sp. | reverse complement strand
AAGTAAATGGGAAAAAAATGCATGTCTAAAAAAATAAAACCGGCGTCAAGCCGGTTTTATTTTTCATCTGTTTAATGTCGTTTAAAATTCACAAACGTTAGTTGGATAACTCAGCGTATTCTTTTTCCCAACGTTTTGCTTCTTTCTTAGACGGGCCGCCTAAAACATTAACCGCGGTGCGCATACGAGCACGGGAAATGTCTGAACCAAGGATTGCCATAGAGTCAAACACAGACACAGACGCTGTTGTACCAGAAATAGCCACAAACAAAGGCGCAAAGAAATCTTTTGGTTTGATCTCTAAGGTCTGCGCTAGCGTTTTCATTTCATTAAAGATCTCATCTTTTTCCCATTTACTTAAAGCTTCCAAACGCCATAAAGCAAACTGCATCGCTTTACGAAGCGCTTCTTCTTCAATTTTCACAGAAGCAAAGTCTTCTTTCGTAATCGGCAACATGCCTTTTAGGAAGAAGCCAGCAACATCGGCAACATCTGAGAAAGTCTCAACACGAGGAATCACCAACGGCAATATTTTCATCAAGTATTCTGGATTAAGCGCCCATTCAACGTATTTTTGAGCAAAGGCTTCTGGTGTCAAGTTTTCACGAATCCAAGTACCGTTTAACCAACTTAATTTCTCTACATCGAAAATAGGACCGCCCAGAGACACACGCTGAATATCAAAGTTTTCAACCATTTCATCTAGCGAAAACTTCTCACGCTCATCTGGCATTGACCAACCCATGCGGCCAAGATAGTTAATCACTGCTTCCGCCATGAAACCCATGCGCTGATAATAAAGAATACTGGTTGGATTTTTACGTTTCGATAGTTTCGACTTATCAGGGTTTCGCAATAAAGGCATGTGACATAAGGTCGGCATATCCCAACCAAAATATTGGTACAGCAATATGTGCTTAGGTGCGGAGTTAATCCATTCTTCACCACGAATAACGTGAGTGATTTTCATTAAGTGATCATCAACAACGTTTGCTAAATGGTAAGTCGGCATGCCATCTGCTTTTAAAAGAACTTGCATATCCACTTGCGCCCAATCAATTTCGATGGTGCCGCGTAGCATGTCTTCTACAACACAAGTTCCCTCTTCAGGAATTTTCATACGCACAACGTATGGCACATTGGCGTCTAGCTTTGCCTGAATTTCTTCTTGAGAGAGCTTTAATGCACGGCCATCGTATTTCTGTGGCAATCCTTGTTCTTTTTGCTCAATGCGCATTTGATCCAGCTCTTCTGGCGTTTCAAACGCATAAAATGCATGGCCTTTTTCGATCAATTCTTTCGCATACTGACCGTAAATGTCGCCCCGTTCACTTTGACGGTATGGGCCGTAATCACCACCTACATCTGGACCTTCAGCCCAATCTAAGCCTAACCAACGCAACGCATCCAAAATCATTTTTTCAGATTCTGGCGTGCTGCGAGTTTGATCCGTATCTTCTATACGTAAAATGAATTTACCGCCCATTTTACGAGCAAATGCCATGTTGAATAATGCAATGTAAGCGGTTCCTACATGCGGATCGCCTGTTGGTGAAGGCGCGATACGTGTTCTGACTTCTGACATAAAGATCTCTTTTCGCTATTGTCTAAAATGCCGCTATTATAAGCCTCTCCTAACGCATGAGTAAAAGGTTACAAGAATCTTTTCTTGGTAATTAATCAATTCTTTTGACTTATATAAATCCCCTGAATAATGCCCATCAATATGGCGAACAAAAAGCGCTAACTCTCATCAGAAACTTTAAAAAAAAACACCTATAATTTTCTTTATATTTACAAGCTTTAGCCGCTCAATCTTGCATTATAATTTCAAAGGAATTTGTTATGGTACTTGTCCCCGGCACAATTTTAATTGCCGCGTTGTCTTATTCTGCACGCCTTAGTCTAATTATTTTTCTGTCTGTCACTTCTCTTTTGGCTGTTTTTTTTCCTGATATCACACCACGTACAGATATTCTTATTGCATTGAGCACCAGTTTATTGGCGTATTTCGCCATGTCTTCAAGTGCACTAACGAAGCAACGCATAAAGGAGCTTACCCTGCATTTACAAAATACAGAGCAAGCAGATGCTGTAAACTTGTCTTACAACGATAAGGAATTTAATACCCTCGCCAATCACATTAACGGATTATTACGCGCTTTAAATAGAAAAGAGTATTTGCTGCAAAGCTGCTCTCAAGAGACGCGTTATACAGCAACAGAATTACAAAACTCCTCTAATATCGTGGCAGATGGCGCCGAAGAGGAGCATTTAGCGCTTGATGCTTTGGTGTTAACCAGCCAAGAAATGAGCGCCACCATTGAGAATATTCTTTCTCGTATCAACACCACATCCAATATGGCAAATGAAACGCGCCAACAATCAGAAGAAGGCCAAGTTGCCTTGGACGCATTGAAACAACAAATTCACGTTATGCAATCGACCGCGTCGAATAACCAAACAGAAATGTCACAACTCATCAAAACCGCACAAGACATCAGTAATTTTGTCTCAACCATTGAACAAATTACCTCGCAAATAAATCTATTGGCTTTAAATGCCTCGATTGAAGCCGCACGTGCAGGTGAAGCTGGAAGAGGCTTTTCCGTCGTTGCTGATGAAGTACGCTCATTAGCCGAAAATACAGAAAAAGCGACAAAAGATATTAGCCATTTGGTAGCTTCTATTGCATCTCAGGTGCAAACATCCGAACAAACCAGCCTAACCTTAATCGACTTGGCCAAACAGTCCTCAACGGGATCTGATTCCGCCTCCGCAGCATTAACGTCGATTTACCATGCCGCCCAATCTACACAAGAAGAAATTACACACTCTACTCGTTTGATTACAGAATTCGGTCTTGCCAATTCAAATATGTGTGAGCGTTTACAACATATTGCTTTGGTTGGTGAAAAGCACAGCCAAGCCAGTAAAGACACTAAAGACATGGTCAAATATATGGAATGGCTGTCTTCTCGTTTAGAACAGAAGGAGGTGACGGCATGATGCTACCAATCACTTTCTTTATGACTTGCTCTCTCATTATCGGCTTAGCCGTTGGGCGTCAGATATGGTCTAAGAAACACGCGAAACAACGTTCACTCACAGGCATCTCAGGAATCGCTCAATTCATTGAATTAATCAAGCTCACACAGCAGCATCGAGGCATGCATTCAGGCTTATTAAATGGCAAACTTGAATTCAAAGAGAAATTACTGCCACTTGAGTCCAGTATCAATAACCACTACACAAATATACTTTTGTTTGAGAAAACCCAATCTTATCCTGAGCCACTGAGCGCTCACTACCCATTTAAACAATGGCAACGCTTGATTAAAAATGATGCTCTGAGCAGTGCAGAAAGTTTTCAATTACACTCCGCCATTATTGCGAGACAATTGGATGCATTATGGGATATGTCCGACGAGTTTTCTCTGACATCAAACCACCTTCAAGCCATTCGCGATCGTGCTCACAAGTTGGTCAAAATACTGCCTGAATTAGCTGAATCGCTAGGGCAAGTAAGAGCGCTATCAGTCCAAGTTGCCTCCAAACAAGTTCTGAGCTCAGATAAAAAGCTTCAGTTGTTATTCACACTTGGTAAAATTGAAAATCACCATAAAAACCTGCAATCCTCTTTACCCGTTTCAGCAGAACAACAGCTCAACCATTTAATCTGCAAGTTAAAACAAAACGTCGATGACGCAGAACTGTGCCATCAATGCCCTGATGCACTATTCCAAGAAACGTCCCAATCTATTAACGATATATTTGATGTTATTCAAACAGGACTTCAGTCGTTGGCGGTACAAATTAAAAACAATTAACACAAAGCGACATAAAGAAAAGGTAGGATGATTAAGAAGAAACATAGCGCAACTGTGATAAACGCACGCCTATTTCCACATCCGTTTTAAGAGCAACTAAAGAACGAGACAATAAGCATTGCTCATAGCCACCAGACAACATTTTTTGCAGGCGTTCAGAAAGTTGAGCCAAATTTGCGTATATGCTTTCAATGGTTGGATAAGACTGAATAATTCCTAACGCTGTTTTTGGGCCAATGCCTTTTACACCCGGAATACGGTTTGTAGTGTCTCCCACTAAAGCCCAATAATCGACCAGTTCATGAGGCTCAACACCGTATTTCCCAGGCACCCAAACTTTGTCATAACCCAGTTTGGCGAAGTAATCGTACTGGCGAATACGCTCATCACTCAATAGTTGAGTAAAGCCTTTATCAGTGGAAATAATATAAGACGTCAGGTTATTCTGAGCCGCTTTCACGGCCAGAGTGGCAATTAAGTCGTCCGCTTCCCAGCCATCCAATCTCAAACAAGACAATCGATTGAAACGGAATGCCTTAGCAAATTCTGGCAAGGCTTCTAACAAGGCGTCGTCCATCGGCATTCGGCCCAACTTATACTCAGGATAAACATGATGACGCCATGTTTTCCCATTGGAATCAAACACAACAACCGCATAAGAAGGGTCAAATTGTTGTGTTAATTTAGCCAACGCCTCAACCGCAATACTTTGCGTTCTCTCAACACGGCGAGTGAGATCTTGCTCGGCTTCCAACGCCGCATAAAGGCGTCGGATCAAATTTAAACCGTCAACAATCAGTAATTTTCTATCCACTCCAAACCCTTATTTTTACTTGATTAGCTTGCACTTCCATTAGGTTATTAGGGTAACATGACTAAACGCACACCACGATGGTCGGTGTGATGGCGAGTAACCAATTTAAAGGACTTTCTCATGGGAAAACAGTTATTGATCACACAGCGAATCAAACAACACACCTACCATCTTTGCGCTGGCGCACTTTTTATCACACCAGCCACTTTTGCTCTGGCCGCACCGATAGATGCCGTCATCGGTTTAAACAATAGCCAAATTATAGAAACATCCGATACGCTAAGCCTTTCTCCTATCCCTAATACCTTACTACCACTCTTAGAAGGCACGCCTGCGATTTCACACTCTCAACCAGACGTTCATACACATTGGTTAGAAGAAATAGGCAAAGAAATTCGTGTTGAACACAAACAAAGAGATCTAAGTTACACTGGCATTCTCACAGAAATAGATAACATGACAGGGACTTTTGTTATCAGTAAAAGCAGCCGTTCGACCCACTTACCTATTACCGATTTTTACCTTATTCCTTTAGAAAAGAAAAAAGCGGACGAGTCGGAACGTTCTGACATTACAATGAGCTATCAGACCAATCAATTATCTTGGACGCCACAACTGAGTCTAATCCTAGAAGACGGTTATGTTTCTTTGATCCAATATGCCATGTTACATAATCACTCTAAAACACCTTTGGTAATAAGTAATGGCTTACTTCACAACACTCAAAATAGTACCGCACCCAAGTCTTTTACCTCAACCAGAAGTGCTTTAGAGGCGAACTTTGCACAACCAAGCGTTACCTATCAAGATAATGAAATCAGTTACCCACTTGGTAAAGAAGCTATTTCTATCACACCTTATTCTGACCTTCTTTATCCATTACCACGCAGCAAAAGCAAAATAGAAAAGCAAATCAACGTCGCCAGCCTTTATACTCATAACAGTCACGCTGGAAAAATAGATTTGAATTTTGAAAACCAGCTAAGCTTCACGTTTGCGAAAGACGCATTACCTGGACAATATTCTACATTTTGGCAAAGAGATGGCTTGTTGATTCCCAGTAACCAAGTGACATTAGACACTGTGCGCGAAGGAAACAGCGTCAACATCATCACCAACAAAAGCCAAGATATAACGGGAAATTTAACCTTGGTAAATGCCACGTCAACTAAATTACCAAGCATTCAAACTTGGCAAGCAGTGTTAATAAACCACTCAGACAAAACCCAAAGCTATTCTATAAAGCAAACAACCAACGGTGTAATTTCAACAACAAAAGGCAAAGATGTAAAACAAATATCAGCAAAAGAAGCGGAAGTTTTTGGTGAAATAAAGGCACACTCTAAAAAACTCATTACTTATAAAATAGAACTGAAAAACTAATATAAGAAACCGTGAACTCGCTTCTTGCATTAAGTTTCCACATTATAAGTCTATTTAAACGATTTCGTTATGATATGGTCAATAATCATAATAGATATAGCAAAAATGACACTGCCACAAGTGAAAAGCTTGCGGTACTATTATAACTATATTTCATACTACGAGCCCTCAGAAATCTATGAAAAAGCATATTATATCGTCAATAATAGCGACCGCTGTATTAAGCAACAGCACTGTTTATGCAGAAAGCATTTACGAAGTATATAAACTGGCCAAACAAAATGACCCTAGCTTACGAGCAGCCGCCGCCGCTTATAAAGCTCAACAAGAAAGCGTCACAGTAACGAAAGGTAATTTATACCCAAGTATCTCTTTTAGTGGTGAGCTTGGTTATGATGATGTAGACAGCCCTTCTGCTGCATACGGCAATATCTCTAATACATTGGCTTTGTCTCTGGATTATCCAATCTACTCTCCAGCGCTAAATTACGCTGTTGATGCGGTAGAAATTGGCTCAGAAAGTGCGAAAGTAAGCTTCAATAACGCCGAAGAAGACCTCGCCCTTATCACATTGACAGAATACTTTGACTTATTGATTGCTCAATCCACTCTGCAGACCACACAAGCATTGGTAAAAAGTACGGCCAGCCAGTTAGATAGAGCAAAAAAACAATATGAAGTAGGTTTGGCTTCCATTACAGATTTACAAGATGCTCAAGCAGAATACGATGCTGTTCGAGTAGATGAGTTGAGTGCTCGCTCAGATGTGTCTTATGCTCAAAAAGCCTTATACCAAAGAACAGGTAAAGAGCTAACAAGCATTCCTCAATTATCAAAAGACTATCCAATTAGCCTTGATAAAGACATGTCTGTTGATTCTCTAATCAATAAAGCACGCAAAGACAACAAGCAATTGCACATCCTAAACTACACAGTAGAAAGTGCAGAGAACAACATTAACATTCAGAAAGCAAATGGTCGTTCTCCAACGGTTGCGCTTACTGGCACTTTAGCTCGTGTCGACAATGATTACGACATCACATCGACCTCTTTTCCTGATGGCGTAACAAACAGTACTTCTATTGCTTTGGGTGTCAGCATTCCTTTGTACAGCGGTGGCGCTATTAATGCCTCTGTTCGTCAAGCGTCCGCTGAAGCAGAATCGGCGATTGAAGAAAGAGCCAGTTCGTTGCAAGAAATAGAATTAGGCATTCGCAGTTTGTACCTTGACCTGCAAACGTCTGTTGCTCAAATTGAAGCTCAGCAACAATTGATTCGCTCTCGTACCAGTGCGCTTGAAGCGACAAAAGCGGGCTATGATGTTGGTACCCGTAACCTTGTAGAGTTATTGGACGCACAATCCAACCTTTACAACGCACAAAATACCTACGAGCAATATCGCTACAGCTTTGTTCTACAACAGTTAAATTTGTTGGAAATCACAGGTGACCTAACAGAAGATAAAATCAAAGAATTGGATAAATGGTTAGTCACTAAAAACTAGTTCTTAATTGAAAATGCGTCCGATCAAAAAAGCCGTAAAACTCAGTTTTACGGCTTTTTATTATTTGACACAAGCGCGCATGAACGGCAATAGAGCCCGCTAAACAGCTTGAAAAAGCAGTCGCTTAACGTGTTATCAACTTCTCTCTTTGGTTAAAACGAGCCAACACTTTAAATAAGCCATAAGCATCATGGCTGCCTGCCAATTCACGAATCGAGTGCATACCGAAAGTTGGTAAACCAATATCGATGGTCGGTACACCAATCTCGCCTGACGTAATCGGCCCAATAGTACTGCCGCATCCCATATCGCTTCGCACTACAAAACTTTGTACCTCATAGTTTTCTTCTGCGGCCACATCTCGATAAATACTGGAAGTTTCGCTGTTGGTTGCATAACGTTGATTAGCATTGATTTTAATCACCGCGCCTTTGTTTATAGCTGGCGCATGATTTTGGTCATGCTTACTTGCGTAGTTCGGATGCAACGCATGGGCATTATCGGCAGACACAAGCATTGAACGCTGGACCGCTTGAACAAATTGCTCAGGGGTTGGTGTTAAACGGCGAAGCACATCGTCTAAGAAAGGTCCATTTGCACCACAAGCCGATAGACTGCCTATTTCTTCATGATCGGTACAAATCAATAAACTCGGGCGAGTCGACGGCGCAGCCAACAAAGATTGCAAGCCAACATAACAACTCAATAAATTATCCAAACGAGCCGAACAAATATATTCTTTATGCAAACCAATCAAAGCTGCAGGCTGCGTGTCATACAAACTCAATTCAAAGTCCAAAATGGCTTCGACTGATAATTCTGGGTATTGAGACAGTAACTGCGTTTTTAATAAGGCATGCAAATCGAATTCATTGTCCGCACCACATAATATTGGCAAAATTTCTTCTTGCGGGTTTACCGAAAAGCCTTTATTCACGTCTCGATTCAAATGAATGGCCAGATTTGGCACAACCGCAATAGGATCTTTAAAGTCCACCAAGCGGCTAACGATGTCTTTCTCTTTGCTCTGAGCATTCGTGGTTTTGAAGGTGACACGACCTGCGATGGATAAATCCCGATCTAACCAAGTATGTAATAACACACCGCCATAGACTTCCACTCCCAACTGGTGATAACCAAATCGCTTAACATGTGCATTCGGCTTGAGCTTCAAACAAGGGCTATCTGTATGTGCGCCAACCATTCTCCAGCCCGTCTGACTAAAATTTAATTGCGGTGTTGTAAAAGCAATTAAAGAGGAATCATTGCGGGTTACAAAGTATTTCCCACCTTCTTCGACAACCCAATCATCTTCTTCAAAAAGTTCAATAAAACCTTCTTTTTTCAATAAGTTGCACATAGTTGAAGTGGCGTGAAATGGGGTTGGTGACGCTTGTAAAAATGACAGTAAACCATCATTAAATTGAGAATGTTCCATAATTTCCTATCCGCAAGATATTGTAAAAATATGTCTTTTTAACACTTTGGCTAGCCTTACAGGCTCGCGTCTAATATGATTTTGTAAATGATGCATTAAATAGACAAAGAGAACCTAAACTGGATGAACTATAAACGCTTGTTGATTTGCCTTTTAACTGGCTACGCTTTTACCTCCATTCCTGTGTCTGCTTATGAGGAATTAGAGCCCCCTCATGAATACGACCAAGTGTCTCAAGAACTGGTTGAGATGCTAGAGAGCATTCATTATAACAAACCGCAGATCGATGACGCTATTTCTATTAAAGCGTTTGATTACTATATCGATGCATTAGACCCGACCAAAAGCTTTTTCTTAAAAAACGACATTGAAACACTCTCTCGTTATAAAACCACCTTCGATGATGCGTTAAGAAACGGCGACACCAGTGTCGCTTATGTCATTTACAATCTTTATCTAAAACGTTTAGAGACTCGCTTATTAAGCCTTCAAGAAAAGTTACCAGAGATGGTAAAAGGCTTCGATTACACAATCGATGAAACCTTGAATGCCGACCCAGAAGCACAACATTGGGCAACATCGGAAGCAGAACTGGACGACTATTGGCGTAAACGCATCAAAAACCGCGCTTTAGTATTAAAACTTAACGGTGAACCAGAGGAGGAAATCATTTCCATCATCGAGCGCCGTTATAAAAACCAACTAAAACAAGTTGATCAAACCGATGCCGTCGATGTTTTCCAGACTTTTGCCAATGCAGTAACCGCTACTTTAGACCCTCACACAAGCTATTTTGCGCCACGCGCATCAGAAAGCTTCAATATCAGCATGAGTTTGTCTCTTGAGGGCATTGGCGCTGTTTTGCAAATGGATGACGATTACACAAAAGTAGTGCGTTTAGTACCAGGTGGCCCAGCGGCAACACAAAGCGAATTGTCTCCTAATGACCGCATCATTGCAGTTGGTCAAGAAGGTAAGGAAATGATCGACGTGGTTGGTATGCGTTTAGACGATGTTGTCGACATGATCCGCGGCGAAAGAGACACTACCGTTATTCTAGAAGTGACGCCAAGCAAAGGCGATACACAAACCAGTAAAATGATCAGTATCGTTCGTAAAAAGGTCAAACTTGAAGACCAATCGGCTCAAAAAGAAATTGTCAAAGTGGAACGAGATGGCGAAACCTATAAAGTAGGTGTCATCAGCTTACCGACCTTCTATTCTGACTTTGCTGCTATTCAAGCAGGTGAAAAAGATTATAAGAGCTCCACTAGAGACACGAAAAAACTGATTGAAGAGCTGCAAAAAGAAGACATTTCAGCCCTGATTCTTGATTTAAGAAACAACGGTGGCGGCTCTCTACAAGAAGCCAACTCTCTTACTGGCTTATTTATTCCATCTGGCCCTGTGGTTCAAATACGTGACCAAGGTGGTCGAGTAACCCCTCTAGGCGACTCAGACCCAAGCATTACTTACAGCGGCCCATTAGCCGTACTCGTGAATCGCATGAGCGCTTCTGCATCAGAAATCGTTGCGGGTGCATTACAAGATTACGGGCGCGCGATTATTCTAGGTGATCAAACCTTTGGTAAAGGCACAGTTCAAGTTTTACAGGAAATGGAACAAGGCCAATTAAAAGCCACTCAAGCAAAATTCTACAGAGTGTCTGGTGAAAGTACGCAACATAAAGGTGTTATGCCTGATATCCTCTTCCCTTCTTTAATAGACAAAGAAGAAGTTGGTGAAAGCGCGCTGGACAATCCTCTAATTTGGGACAAAATCCATGAAACACGTTACCCAGTGTATTGGAACATTCCAGCTTACTTACCGATTCTAGAACCGCGCCACGAAGCGAGAATGAAGCAAGATCCAAACTTCATCGCGATCAACAAACAGATCGAAGAGTTTAAAGATCAAGTGGAAACCTACAAAACACTTTCTCTAAAAGAGAGCGTTCGAATAGAACAAAGAGAAAGCAGCAAAGAGCGTCAACTCGCTCGTGAAAACGCTCGACGCGAAGCGCTTGGCTTAGAAACGCTTTCTTCTGTTGATGACATTGAAGCCTCAGAAGAAGACACTTACGCAAAAGAAGCTTCTGAGATTTTGCTCGATTTCATCGCCACAAACCAAATGGCTCAAGAACAAGCAGAAAAAAAGCAAACGGCGCAAAAATAAAAAACCACTAAGGAGAAGCCCTCAAACGCTTCTCCTTAGTATTTTTTCCCTCTATGATATTCACCTCTTTCATTAAAAACGTACTGACTAATGGCTAAAGCGTCATCCGATCGAAACACCATCGATATTTTTGGTAAACCAATAGGTAGACCACGCACTCAAATACTGAACCGAAAAGATCAACTGAAAGCCAATAAACGCGTTCAGAGACAAAAAGAAAAAGCCTTAGGATTAAAGCGTTTAGAGTTCACCATTGATGAAGACGCCATTAACCTATTAGACCAATTGTGTGAGCAAAAAGGTTTAAAACGATCGGAATGGCTGAGTCAACAAATACATAAAGCAGCGGCTGCTTCAAAAAAGAAAACCAATCAATAAGATGAAAGCTTCATTTTTTATTTAAACGCCCACATAGAATAGTGTTTTGATATACTAAGCAGCCGATTTACAGATAACTGACACTAACAGACTAAATATGGCTAAACTGTACTATTACTATTCGGCAATGAATGCAGGTAAATCAACGGTATTACTGCAATCTGCACACAACTATCAAGAACGAGGCATGCGCGTTTTATTGCTGACAGCCTCTATTGATAATCGTTTTGAAACGGGAAAAATTGCTTCCCGTATCGGAATTTCTGCCGAAGCCAGCCTATTTGATAAAACCACAGATATCTCTCAATTAGTCAATGATGACGCTCAAGATTCAAAATTAAACTGTATCTTAATCGATGAAGCTCAATTCTTGACCAAAAAACAAGTGTACGATTTATCAGAAATTGTTGATAAATTGCACATTCCTGTCTTAGCTTTTGGTATCCGCACCGATTTTCAAGGCGAGCTTTTTGAAGGCAGCCAAGCCCTACTCGCTTGGTCAGACAAACTAATTGAGTTAAAAACCGTGTGCCATTGTGGTAGCAAAGCCACAATGGTCATTCGAGTGAATGAGCAAGGAATTCCTGTTAAAGAAGGCGCACAAGTAGAAATTGGCGGTAACGACCGCTACTTATCTGTTTGTCGACAACATTTTAAAGAAGCTGTGAGAGACTGATTATGTGGTTTAAGAATGCCCAAATTTTTCAACTAAAAGATACCGAATTACTCGACACAAACGAGTTGATTAATAAAATTCCCGAGTTTCCACTAAAGGAATGTGGTTCTCAGGAAGAGTTTTCTTTCGGTTGGATGCCGCTTATCCGCAACAGTGAACAATGGAGCTTAGCCAGCGATCAATGTTTATTATTCCGTGCAGGAAAAGAAGAAAAAGTTCTGCCTTCTGCCGTTGTTCGTGAAGAGCTTGAAAACAAGGTCGCTGAAATTGAATTGCTTGAAGGCCGTAAAGTTGGCCGTAAAGAACAGTCCGATATGAAAGACGAGTTGGTTTTCTCATTACGACCAAAAGCCTTTTCAAAGCGCACCGACATTTGGGCGTACATTGATTTAAAAGCAAAAATTCTGGTTCTTAACAGCACCAATGCTGGCATGACAGAGCAACTGTTCAAACTCTTGCAAACGACACTTGGTAGCTTCCCAATGACACCGTTACAAGCGCAAGTTGCACCGTCTACGTTAATGACAGACTGGCTAACGAAAAATGATGTTCCTGCAAGTCTAGAAACAGGTGACGAATGTGAAATCCAAGACGGATCTGAAGACAAAGCCACCATTCGCTTTAAGTCATTAGAGCCTTTGTCAGAAGACGTCACACGCCACTTAGAACAAGGCATGGCAGTGAAAAACTTGGCTTTGCGCTGGACAGACAAACTCAGCTTTGTCTTACACGACGATTTGACACTGCGTAAAATCAAATTTGATGATGCTTTGAAAGAAGCGGCTTTCAACGATTCTCAAGGCGGTGGTTTATCAGACATGGATGCCAATTTCTCACTCATGTCTCTGACCATGCGCGAATTTTTTGCTTCTTATTGCTTATGGTTTGAAATCAATTAAGTGCATAAGTCAAAATGATAAACGCACTTTCTCGACCAAGCTTTTCCACAGATGTCGTGGATAAGCTTGGGGAGAAAAACCGCTAAGCCAATAAGTACAATGGCACACCTTATTTTGTGCTTTTTTCAACCAACTATTCTTTGATGCTAATCCACCCATTTTATATAGAGCAAGGTTATGTCACAGATTCAACAAGAACAAAATATCGCTAAAAAAGTGACACTTGTTGGCGCATTTTGGGACGCTGTTTTAGGACTGGCGAAAATCGTAGCCGGTTATTTTTCTCAATCTCAAGCTCTAGTTGCCGATGGCATCCACTCTTTATCAGACTTAGTTACGGACGTTTTTGTTTACTTTGCTTCGGCAAACGCTCGCCAAGGGCCAGATGAAAATCATCCTTACGGCCATCTCAGATTTGAAACCCTAACAACGGTTTTTCTTGGCATAGTACTGATCATTGTCGCCTTAGGCATTGGTTATGATGCCGTTATTTCTTCTGCCTTATTCTTTGAGCAAACATCAGAAACAGTAGCGCAATTTACTTGGTATGGATTGGCCGCCTTGCTATTAACCATTGCCGTCAAAGAAGCCATTTTTCATTACACAAAAAAAGCAGGCGAACGAATCAGCAGCAAAATGTTGATTGCAAACGCATGGCACAGTCGCAGTGACGCCCTGTCTTCTGTTGCCGTATTGATTGGTTTAATTGGCGTATATTTTGGCTACGCTTGGGCTGACGTAGTGGCGTCTATCATCGTTGCTCTTTTGATTGGTAAAATGGCAATCAGCATGGTTTGGGAAAATCTTGCCGAATTGGTTGATACGGCACCAGATCCAAAGCTCATCGCTCAGATTAAAGAGACTGCAAACAGTCTAAAACATGTTATGGCGCCTCATGATGTACGAGCTCGCTCCATGGCAGGAAAAGTCTACTTAGACATGCACATTCATGTTCCTAGTCACGCCAGTGTCAGCGAAGGTCATTACCTTGGTGATCTCGTCGCTTACACAATCAAAAAAGCGCACCCTCAAGTCGCCGACGTAATGGTTCATATCGATACGGATGAAAAAATTCAAACTGACAGCTTTATCAATGAAACATCCTCGGAAAAGCCACCACAATTACAATTGCCAGCACGCCATCAAATACTGGCAGACTTAGGCTTTCTACTTCGTCAACACACCGATTACATCGACCTTCAAAACACTCGTCTGCATTACCTAAATAGCACTCTGAATATTGAGATCATTGCCTCTTCTGATAAAACACCAGAAGGTAGCGATTTGAAACGATTAACCGCAGGTATTTTATTGGATTTACAAACAGCGAAATACATTCAAACGGCCACTGTTTTGTGGCGAGTGATATAGGAAAGGGAATAGATAAACACTTCATTTTATTGATGATCTGACGCGCTTTCATCATTCAAATATTCTGTTGGTAAGGCTTTACTGGTTTTTGCTCCCATAAGCTTTAGTTTCTCAGCTCGTGATACAAGGTTTCCTCTGCCGGTTGTTAGCTTCTTCAAGGCAGTATCATGACTGCGATTGACTGCTTCTAGCTTGGTTCCAATGTCATCCATGTCTTGCACAAAGCCAGAAAATTTATCGTACATAGCGCCAGCTTGGCGAGCAATTTCAATGGCGTTTTGACTTTGTTTTTCATTACGCCAAATATTCTGAATGGTTCGAAGTGTTGCCAATAAGTTCGAAGGTCCAACAATGATAATATTGTGCTCGAATGCTTCACTAAACAAACCATTATCGCCTTGCAAAGCCAAGCCAAACGCCGCTTCTATGGGAATAAACAAGAGCACAAAATCCAATGAGGTAATGCCAGGTAAATCTTGATAAGACTTGCCACTCAAGTCTTTCATGTGTCGACGAACCGCATCCAAATGTTGTTTCAGCGCGCGGTTTCTATCCTCATCTGTTTCGGCTTCCATGTATGCCAAATAACTCACCAACACCATTTTAGAATCGACAACGACTTGTTTACCTTCAGGAAGATGAATCACAACATCAGGTTGTAAGCGTCGTCCTTCTTCCGATTGGTACGAGGTTTGTACATCGTATTCACGACCTTTCTCTAAACCTGAACGCTCTAAAATACGCTCTAGAATCACCTCACCCCAACCGCCTTGTAATTTGTTCTGACCTTTTAAGGCATGAGTCAAACTCACCGCATCATCACTTATTTTTTGATTCAGCTGCTGCAACCCCTTAATCTCTTTAACTAAAGAAAAACGTTCTCGTGCTTCTTCTTGGTAACTTTTGTCCACACTTTCTTGGAATTTCTTAATCTGCGAACCCAATGGTGTTAGCAATGAGCCAAGCTGACGCTCATTTTCTTTTGCCAACTGCTGACCTTGACGGCTCATAATATCGTGAGCCAATTGCTTAAATTCTGCTTCATTCGTCTTCTTTTGCTCACGATAAAAGGCTTCTTTTTCTTGAAAAACCGTCTGTGCTGTAGAAAATTGCTGCTCCAATGTCAGCGCTTCTTTTTCCAAATAATGAATCTGCTCTTTCGATTGTTGCAAAAGGAGCTGATATTCTTCATTTTGTTGCTGCATTTTTTGTTGTGTACGCTGCCACTGACGGCGCATAGCCTGTACAATACCCGCAGCAATAAGAGATACGATGATCGTGCCAGTAAAAAAGCCCGATAACACCAAAACGGATTGCGAAAGCAAGTCTGTCATATAAATAAAAACCCGTTATTAAATATTAAAAAAGTATTGAAGAGCACAGTCGTCGTGCCAAGGTCTTGATAAGTTTACATGGATTACTACCTCAGCCCAACACACACTCAACGCTTTGATCTTGAAATAAAAAATAGCCAATTTATTACAACCGTCAGCCGAACCAAAGGACGTGATGCGGCTAAGGCGTTTATTAATGAAATGAAAGCGCGTTACCCAGACGCTAATCATAATTGTTGGAGTTTTATAGCAGGTGCGCCAAACAATGCGCACTTGTGGGATCAAAGTGACGACGGTGAACCCAAAGGCACGGCGGGAAAACCAATGCTAAATGTTTTACAGCATTCTGATTTTGGTGAAATCACCGTCGTGGTGACGCGTTATTTTGGTGGCGTAAAATTGGGCGCTGGCGGATTAGTAAGAGCTTACAGCCAAGCCACTCAAGAAGCCTTATTGCAAGTAGAAAGTGAAAAAGTCTATCCTCGCCTCCCAGTTCAATTAAAAATCGCCTACCCTTTATTAGGCAAGGTAGAATATTGGCTGGAACAGAGTGATATTGAAATAATCGAAAAAACCTACAGTGACAGCATTATCATTGATCTTGCTGTGATTGAACGAACTTGGCCCGAACACAAAGTCACTCTGACGGATTTGTGCCAAGGCAGCTTAACTTTAATTGAACCGGACAACGCATAACCATGTACCAAACAGGACAAAGATGGAGTAGCCGAAACGAGCCAGATCTTGGCGTCGGCATGATAGTAGACAAACAAAATAAGTCTTTCACCCTGCACTTTCCGGATGCGGAAGTCGATCGTCAATATTCACATGACCAAACCAGTTTAGTCCGCCGCACCTTAACAACCGGCGATCAACTACATTTTCAAGAAGAAACCTATACGGTATTGGAAGTCGAAGAAGTAGATGACCTTATTGAATACAGAATCAGTGATGACGATGATTGGCTAGAAGAGTCCATTATCCAGTTTCCTCGTAATGACAAAAACGAATTAGATTCTTTGCTAGCGCTTTCTCCTGCTCGTCGTATGTGGTTCGACTTACGTCGCCACACATTAGAACATCAAGCGGCCAATGCGGCGTCTCCCGTCCGTGGGTTAATGGGGTTAAAAGCCGAGCTTTTACCGCACCAAATATACTTGGCTCACGACATTGCCAATCGTCCAAAAGCACGCGCCTTGTTATGTGACGAAGTAGGCATGGGGAAAACCTTGGAAGCGGGTTTGATCTTGCATCAACGTCTTTTAAACGGTCTATGCAAACGCGCTTTGATCCTAACACCAACCAACCTTCAGCATCAGTGGTTGGTTGAAATGCTGCGTCGATTCCATCAGCCATTTTCATTGATTAACGAATCTGTCTATGAAGATTTCATGGAAGGCGACGACAACCCATTTGAGCAGCAACCTTTTGTCATTGCTCCTATCGATTGGGCGAGCCAACATCCAAAAGCCACTCAACACATGTTGGAAGCAGAATGGGATATGGTGGTTGTCGATGAAGCGCATCATCTTGCTTGGCACCCAGAAACACCAAGCATTGGCTATCAAGTCGTTGAACGTTTGGCGGCCAAAACAGAATCTTTATTGCTCTTGAGCGCCACACCAGAACAAACTGGTGAGCGGGAACATTTCTCTCGCTTACAGTTATTAGACGCCGATCATTATCATGATTTTGAGCGTTATCAAGCTCAACAGAAAGAGTTCAAACAAGCCGCCGAATTAGCGGAAGCCTTGTTACCTTTCAGCCAAGCAGACAATGAAGCGACAAACCTTAACTGGAATGACGCGTTTGGCGTCTATTTAGAGGAAGTGAAAGCCAAAGATTGGTTTGTCGCCTTAACAACACAAGATGGCAAAGCTCAAACAGAGGCGGCAAAAGAAGCCATTAGTTGGCTGATTGACCGTCACGGCACAGGCCGTGAAATGTTCCGTAATACGCGCGCAGCGGTTGGCGGTTTCCCTGATCGTTACTTGCACTCTTATCCACTTGAAAACAACGAATTCTTTGAATCCGCAAAGCATCACGTACAACCAGAAACAGACGTTGCCGACGGTTTATGGGAAGAAGATCCGCGTTGGGTTTGGCTAAAAGAGTTCCTAGAATGCCAAGCCGACAAAGTCTTGGTGATTTGTCATTCCGCTGACATGGCACAATGGTTGAACGATCAAATGACGTTTGCTGGTTTCCAAAGTGCAGATTTCCATGAACAAATGCCGTTGATTCACCGAGATCGTGCGGCAGCCTATTTTGCTGACGAAGACGGTGCACAAATTCTCGTTTGCTCAGAAATCGGCAGTGAAGGTCGAAACTTTCAGTTCAGCCATCACATTGTGATGTACGACTTACCTGAACACCCAGATTTGCTTGAACAGCGTATCGGTCGTCTGGATCGTCTTGGTCAATTAAATGATGTTCAAATTCACGTTCCTTATATCAAAGAAAGCGTCCAAGAACGTCTATTCAATTGGTATCACCACGCGCTAAATGCTTTCTGCCGCACCACAGGTTCTGGCGATAAAGTAGAAGAAGCGTTTGGCGAGAGTTTGCACGCTTACTTACATGGCGAAGACAATGACACGGACTTACTCGACGAAGCCAAAATCTATCATGAAGCCTTGTTGAAACAGATGGAAGAAGGCCGAAATCGCTTATTAGAAATGAGTTCTTGCCGACCTGAACAAGCACACGCATTGATTGACCAAATTAACAATCAAGCCACAAAAGGCCTTCATCATTACATTGAAGAAGTGACGCACGCTTTTAATATTTATGCAGACTGCATGGACGACACACCAGAAAGCGCCGCTTGGTTCCTTCGCCCTTCTACCGACATGATGTTGGAAGCCTTACCGGGCATCGAAGAAGAAGGCAAAATGCTCATGCTTGATCGACGCCAAGCCAGTCAACGTGAAAACGTCGCTTTTGCTACGTGGGAACATCCGCTAATCACTATGTTAATGGACGAAGTGCAAGGCTTTGATTCAGGCAAATTAACCTCTGCTATTTTACCGATCGCGGCGCTTCCTGAAGGCACCGTACTCATCGAAAGTATGTTTGTGATTGAAGCCACAGCGCATCCGCGTTTGAAACTTGCTCAGTCTTTACCTATGACGCCAATGTGGCAACTGTCAGACTCCAATGGCAAATTCCTCCACCAGCAATTCACACCAGAAAAATGGGCAGAGAAACTGAAAGGTGTGCCAAACCGTGTCGCAGAACAATGGGTGGCGGCCTTACGTAAGAACTTGATTGAAGTGCTACAAACACACCAATTAAATGCACAAGATCAAGCTCGCCCTATTGTTCAAGAAGCGAAAGCGACATATCAGCACCGCTGTCAAAGTGAGATTGATCGCCTATTAGAATTGAAAGCTTTTAATAGCGCGATTAAAGACGAAGATATCGAGCATTTAGAAAACAACATGCAAGAAGGCTTGGTTCGTATTGATGAACACCAAATCCGTCTCGACGCGATTCGCATCATCTTAACGACTAAACCGGAATAACCTTTGGTGTTAGATATTCTCTATGAAGATGAATGGTTCGCCGTCATCAACAAACCTGCAAACTGCTTGTCTGTGCCTGGAAGAGGCCCAGACAAGCTCGACTCTATTTTACACAGAGCTGAGCAGAGATTTGGCGAAGCCTTCGCCATTCATCGATTAGATGAAGCCACATCCGGTTTAATTCTGGTAGCCAAAACACACGAATGCCAAAAGCGCATGTACGCGCATTTTCGCGAACGAGAAGTTAAAAAAGAATATCGCGCTTTGCTGCGTGGAAAATTATTAGGTGAACGTGGTGAAGTACGAAAACCACTCCGCTGCGATTGGCCAAACCGTCCTAGACAAATTGTTTGTACTGATGAATGGAGCAAAGACTCCATCACTTTTTGGCAACCAATCGCCTACGAAGACAACACAACACGTGTTCGATTAACGCCTCATACAGGACGCTCTCACCAGCTTCGTGTACACATGCAAAGCATTGGTCATTCCATCATTGGTGACGAGTTCTATGATGATCAATACAATAATGATCCTCGCCTATTACTTCACGCTTATCGATTAGAGTTTCGACACCCCTTCACTAAAGCATGGTTAGCGTTTGTTGCACCTTGCCCTTTTTAATAGAACGAATACAGCTTGCGCTAATTGTTCTTTGTAAAGTTTATAACTTTAAAATAACCTAACCTATACTTAGATAAGAACGTAAGTGTGCAAGAAAAAAGCACCTTTCGCCTCGTCAAGTCAGTAATGTATTTTTTTGTTATAGAATTAGAAAAAGAATGAAAAAATATAGTCCAATAAGTGTTATATTGTATTTCTGAACAGGAACATTGACGTTGGTAAAAGAAAAGCGATGAAAGATAATATAACGATTTCAGTTTCTTCGATGCATGGAAGTAAGCATTTTAGCTTTGGAAAAAGAACACGTCATACCTTCAAGTTTGCCAGTTACATTTTTTTATTGGCTGTCATTCTCGCCGCCGCTGTCATATATTACTTAGTAACCGATGCGGAGTTTTCTAAGTTAAAAATGCAAGAGTTAGAAAACAAGTCGACATCTTTAACGCGAGAAATTACGTCTCTTACCGCACTGAAAGTCAGTTTAGAGAGTGACCTTTTAGAGCGGGAAGAAAGAATTCAATCTGTATCAGATAGATTAGGTGATTTAGAAAGTCTACTGGATATGGATAATACCGATACGACTGAGCTTGAGTCTCGTTTGGATATAGCCGCTATACACTCTTCCATTCGTGTTGCCATGCTAACGCAAATACCCAGTGGTGCACCGGTTATTAATGCAAGAACCTCTTCTGGTTATGGTGAGAGAATTCACCCAGTAACGGGGATAAAGAAATTTCATCGTGGGCAAGATTTCGCTGTAAATACAGGCACTCGTATTTATGCACCAGCTGACGGTACAGTCGAAATTATTCGACCTAGTAACCAAGGGTCAGGCAATTATCTTCGCTTACTGCATGGGTATGGTTTTTCAAGTTCCTACTCACATTTGAGTAAATTTGCTGTAAAGAAAGGTGATTTCATCAAAAAAGGTGATTTAATTGCTTATTCAGGCAACAGTGGTTTGTCTTCAGGGCCACACCTTCATTATGAAGTAAGATTTATTGGTCGAGCATTAAATCCAAAATCATTTTTGGACTGGAATGTCGATAATTTTGATTCAATTTTTGAAAACGTAAGAGGCATAGGATGGGAATCTTTGGTGGACACAATAGAACTAAGAGTCAGTCATCAACTACAACTCTCATCGCAGAAGGTTGCATTATCAACGGACACATTGCCGTAGAGAACCGCCTACAAATTGACGGTGAAGTTGAAGGTCAGATTGAAGTAAAAAGCCAGCTTAAAATTAGCGAATCGGGCAATGTCTCCGGCGAAATAACGACAGAACACCTAATAATAAATGGACATTTTGAAGGTATTTGTCGCGCTGAGAACATCGAAATTTTGGCTTGTGGTCATGTCAGTGGCACTGTTTATAGCGATAATTTAAGTATTGAATCCGGTGGTAAATTTACTGGTATTACAAAACCATTCGACCATGTTGAAAGTAAAATCCTACCGGACTTAACCAGCAAAGTTTCAATGATTGTTAATGATTAAAATACATCACTAGCATGCCTTGCCCAAAAAGGCAGCGATAGTTTAAGTAAGGCCAGTATGGACGCCATACTGGCTTTTTTACACATCTTTTTTCTCGGTGTTTTCAGCTTACTTTAAGTATTAAGAGAGTGAATACGCTTATAAGCGTCCCATATTTCATTGAGTTTTTCATTCAACTCTTCATGCGTGGTCGGCACAATCACCCCCGCAGGTTGTGTGTCCATCTCTGTGCCTATGCGAACCAAAAACGCCACATTATCATCAGAGTTTACAAAAACTGAAACGCCAGACGCTTCATCTACAAAAGAAACCACGGTTTCTTCCATTCGCATATTAAAATTCATTTACCATTTCCTAAGTTTTCATTACGAGACACATACTTAAGGCTCGGGCCAGAGACTCTCACCAAAAGACGGATTTTTATGCCGCGCCAGCGCCTTCTTTACCGATGTAGATAAGGATGAAGAAAAGTACATAAAAACATAGGTAAAATACAGAGTCTTTAATCCATACTTTTCGCGTTATTCGCTCATTACGCAACCTTAGTATGAAAAATGATATCACTGACGCAATCAATGAGCCCACATACCAAGGCCAAGACAAAATGTTTACTGAGTACACCATTCCCAAAGTAGGAAGAACATTACCCACAAGAAAAATGACACTAAATATAACCGCCGCTATATCTCGCCACTTATCCCAATCTATATTATTCATTACGTCTCCTATAATACTAACTATCTAAAGTGGCTTTTTATTTATCAGCCTTAAGTGAGCCGGCCATCCATTTTTCATAACGGTCCTGCGCTCTGTCTTTGATACAAATGCGACCTTTTATGTCTTCGTATATATCGTAACTTTTATTAAGAGGACTGATTTTTAACGTCTCCCCTTTGTCATTTGTACAACTGCCCGGAAAACCTTTTCTCCAACGCTCACCTTCATAGAGATACGATGTGCCTTTTTTAGACAGTTCAACAAGATCAATAAACGGATCTTGATCTTTATGCGTGATGTACGCGAGTAACACATTATCGACTTTCATCTAATGCTCATCGTGTTAACTATTTGCATTCAACAGCGCTTTATAGACAGCACTGACGAGCGGATAAACCATCACACTTGAAGAAAACACCAACCCTACCACGCAGATTGTATTTTTAATCCACCCTGTTAGGTGCAAATTCATACTCGAACTTGCCCCTAATCCAATGTTCAGCTCACTCACAAAAAAGCCATAAATAGACCCGCAAAACAGGAATAAATTGGCGCAGACAAGTAATAAAAACATCATAATCTTTTAATCCATTCTTTAAGGAAGATACGCAGACACATTGGTTAAATTCATATGTTCTAAGTCGTATTCCATATCGGGAAAGCGCTCAGGGTCGGTTTTCACCAGAATATTAGCAAACTCTCTTGGTAATGACGTTAAACACGGTAAAGACAAGTCAATTCCATCGGTTACCATTTTGAGTAATGCCATCACACGAGCTTGTGTATTCTCCATGAAATCCGTGGATTCAGCTAATGCGCCTAATAAATGGCCAGTAATTCGACCTTCCGGCATAAAAATACTGAGGTAGTGTTTTTGATTTGGGTTAGCTGGGTGAGGTTTAGACTCAGCAACAAAGCGTTCAACCAACGTCAGTATCTTGTCATCCATGCCGCTTTTAATCTCATGCAATTGGTCAGCATAAGCATAGACTTTTTCTTCTGTGTAATAACGCCCTGTTGGTACCGTATCTAAATAGAAGTCTTTAATGTATTCGATAATATAGGTTGAAATCTCATCTTCTGAAGCGCTCGCAAAATCAATATAGTCTTCCGCAACTCGCCCAGCATTACGGAATATGAGTGGAAACTTTTCTTCTGGAATCGTCTGCTTTGCGTAACCGTAAAACTCTTCTTCAGAAAAGTCGTACGCACAAACAATAGCGCAGAAATTATGAGATTGATTTAACGGCTCAAAATTCACTTCTTGCAAAACTTCAATGTTATTTTGCAAAAACAATTCATACGCCAATGATTGCAATGCAACGATTTTGGCATATTCTTCAGTATCTTCTTCATAAGCCTCATCGGAATGCTCGCTTGTCAGTTCAAAAAACATCTCAAACAACTCTTTCACGTCTGATTCCACATTTTCAAATTCGTCTGGTGCGAATGCGTCACAGTGAATATCAAAACAAGCAGGGTTATACAATTCAGTATGAAAACCTTTGCTGGCCGCTTCTTCGAACCCATCACCAGTCGAATCACGATGCAGAGATTCAACCGTGTTCATTGTCACAAGGTTATAGTGATGACCAGGAAAGGTATAAATAGCAAACACATAAACTTCATCATTACCTTCGTCTACATGCTGCTCAATACTTGCCTCACAGTATCGTTTTAGCTCAGCTTTATAGGTACTGAACAGCGTTCTAACAAAGCTTTCATCTAGCTTCGACTCATCAAACCTCTCTAAAAACTCAACACCTTCTTGATGAAGGTCATTTAGAATACTGCGCTCTTCTTCGGTCACTTGAACATCTTGTATTTTTAGATAGAAATCAATGCTGTGTAACAAGCACACAAGTTCATTTTGATTCAATTTGATATAAAAGGAGTCATTTTCATCTGGATACGCTTCTTTATACTGAATAATCTTATTCAACACATTCCCAGTATTGACCAAGCGTTCTTCAGCATCCTCTTTGTCACTTTCTGATAGCTCTGTCTCGCTTTTGAGCTCTTCTATTAGCTTAAAGTAACCAGATAATACATTAACAATAACACTCGATTGTGTTGCCGTTTCTGCCGTTAAATGCATAACATTTCCATAAAATATAAACTGCTTAATAAAGAGCTCAGGCTCTGATGATTTGCCATTATTTCAAGTACTCTGACGTATTGGTCACCACATAAGTCTCAGGATCTGTTTCCAACTTAGGGTATTTACCAGGCTCCGTACGCATAATAACTTTAATAAATTGATGTTGAATCAAACTAAAAAAAGCAAGAATCGGCTCGTTACTTGTTGAAATTGCCTGAAGCATGGCCACAAGTCGTTGTTGAGTGTCCGCACTAAAGACTTTGGAGTGAGACAAGCGCATCAGTAATAGACTCGCGATGGTCGTTTCCGGAGGAAAACTATGTTCATCCTCTCCTTCTCTCAGCGCACGAGGATGATAAATAAAAGACTCAATCGCACTGAGTATTGGGTCATCTTTTTCCGTTCCCATTTCCTCTAAATGAAAAAGATTATTGATGGCTTTTTCTTGGTTGTAATAACGACCTTCAGGCACATTATCCAAATAGACGTCTTGAAGATATTGGACACAATACTCAATGATTTCTTTATTCGAAGCTTGTTCAAAATCTATATAGTCTTGAATACCATGCTCTGCAGCAGGGAAAATGAGAGCGATTTTATCGGCAGGTATCGTCTGTTTAGCATATTCATAAAATTCCTCTTCAGAAGTTTCATACCCCCTGACGATCGCGCAAAAATTATGAGATTGATTTAATGCTTCAAAATCGACTTCCTGTAACACCTCGATACTATTTTTCGAGAATAATTCGTACGCCAATGATTGCAACGCAATGATATTTTCGTATTCTTCAGTGCCTTTTTTATACGCCTCATCAGAATACTCATTTGTTAGTTCATAAAACTGCTCAAACAGCTCTTTAACGTCTTCCTCAATGCTTTCAAACTCGTCTGACGGCTCACATTCAATTTCAAAACAAGCAGGATTATACAGCTCCGATTGGTAGCCTTTTTTGGCCGCTTCTTCAAAGCCATCGCCAACCGAATTGCTGTGCAAGGACTCAACCGTATTCATCATCACAAGGTTATAATGGTGTTCTGGAGAGCCCGAAATAGCAAAAACATAGACCTCGTCGTTACCTTCTTCTACATGCTGCTCAATACTTTCTTCACAGTAGCTTTTTAGCGCATTTTTATAAGCACCGAACAAGCTTCGAACAAACGCCTCATCCAGTTTCGACTCATCAAAATTCTCTAAAAATTCAACGCCTTCTTGATAAAGATCATCCAGAATACCGCGCGCTTCTTCAGAAACGTCAGAACCCTGTAGTGTTAAATAAGATTCAATGCTGTTGAGCAAACACAGAATGTCACTCTTATTCAGCTTGATATAAAAGTAATCATTTTCATCAGGGTACGCTTCTTTATATTGAACAATAGTATTCAATATCGTCGCGGTATTAGTGAGACGCTCTTCTGCCTCTTCCTTTTCATTACCCGACAAAGTGGCATCATTGATAAGCTCTTCCATTAATTTAAAATAGCCAAACAATGCGTTAACGATAATGGCGGATTTTGTTGCTGTTTCTGCGGTTAAATGCATTTTTTCCCTTGTTTAAAACAATAGTCCTAATAACTCAATGTCCAATAATTCATAGAGCCAAACGATTCCAGCGTCATGCCTTTTGGAAACCCGGAATTAATTGAGTCTGATTCGATTCCCGCCGCCAATGTATTCACTAAAAAAACCGCTTAATCAAATACCAAACGCCTGACACCATCAAACCAACAATGCCCAATTGCACCCCTAACATAGCAATAACGCCATACGCTGCTGCGCCAGTGTCTTCTTTCGCAATTTGAAAATACACCGCCATCACAATCACAGGCACAACAATTAAACCTAAGCTCGCCAAAGAAAGTGTCTTTGGCGTCAAGTTTTTCAACAAAGAAAAAAGCCAAGCGGCACCAAAAAACAAAGCAGTACAAATAATGGCTAACGTCGCCAAACCGATAACAACATTCATGATCACTTTCATTTTAAACAGCGCCCTCTTGGCTCATCGCCTTCATACAAAACAACCTCTGAGTGTAAGAACTCAGCAGCGTCAGCAGAACCTTTTACCTTCACCGCGCTACGTTCTAACATTTCAGCTTCAAATTCCTGTAACGCACTCATTCTTATGCCCGCTTCTCGCCAACTCTGCCTCACACTTCCATTGTCTTTTTCTTTCTCTGAAAGCGGTCGACAGCCTTGAAAAAGACTGCGCGCCAAAGACAACGCATCTAACAAGGCTTGGTTCGCACCTTGGCCTTTGAACGGACTCATCGGATGCGCAGCGTCACCAATCAAGGTCGAATTCGGGTGATTCGCCAACCACTCAGGTTCAATTAATGTTCGATCATAAGCAGGGTAACCTGATACCAGACCTTCCTGAGTCGCGGTTAAAATTTGAGGAATCGGATCGTGCCATTGCGTTCGACGTCTTGCTTCTTCTTTTAACGCCGCCGCGCCTTGTTTGCTCAACGCTTTGGCTTCCGCTTCTTCCATCGGAAAACTCAACTGCCACATAACCGTATCCTGATCGAATGGCATCATATACATTCGTTCATGACCATTTGCGGTTTGAAACACCGTCGCCGAATCCAATAAGTCACTTTCTAAACCGTTCAAATCCTTGAGCGGACAAATACCCAAAATCACAATGCAACCAAGGTAACGCAACGGTGTTTTCTCTTCACCGATCAATGACTGACGTACCACACTGCGAATACCGTCCGCACCGACAACCAAATCGGCCTTTGCGTGTGTCGTTTCACCGTCAACAAGAAAGGTTAATGCCACTTCGTCATTCACACCTGCTTGTTTAAAATCCACCAGCTGATGATTCCATTTCACCGCATCGTCACCGCCCAATTGCTCTAACAGTGCCAAACGCAAAGACTGTCGAGCAATGTGTACATTGGTTCTTTTTGGCGACGCGTGCTCAGAGCCTTCCATCCATTTTCGCATGCCCCATTCCCCAATGACTTTGCCTTCTGTGGTGTGAACCAAATGCCTTGTCGACACCACACCTTTCTTCAAAGAGAAAAGGCCAAACCCTTCAATGGCTTTACTGGCTTGCTGCAATGTCAAACCATAACCTTGGGAACGAGCGTCAAAACCGCTGTCTCTTTCATACAGCGTGAAAGGAATGCCGCGATGCAAACACGCAACGGCCAACGCCACACCGCCAATACCACCACCAATAATGGCAACATGAGGGTATTCGTCATTGACCACTGGACATTGCTCTACAGACACCAAACCTGAGCCTTTACAGTCAGGACAATCATCCAGATGACCTTTTGGTCGTACTGGCGCTTCCATCTCACCATTCGATTTTTCAAAGGCCTCTAATGCTTTCAAATACGCCAAACGTACTTTTTTACGCAGGCGTCGGCTTTTTTTTCCGCGGCCTTGGCAATGACTACACGTCGCCCAATGTCTTTTTGAATCAGTCACTTTCCACTTCTTTTTTAAAATAGACACACGATACTGAACAATCTAAAAAACAGACAGATCATTATATCCTATTAATCGCTACTATAAAAAAAGAGGCTTACGCCTCTTTTTACTTCTTTTACGCTTGTCTGTAATTCGTCTTAGCGAATTACTTTCTTCCCAAAATTCTTAAAATACGTAAGAACAAATTGATAATATCCATGTAAAGAGACGCCGCGCTGTCTATCGCATTATCGTACGTTTTTGGTATGGCGTTGGCTCTCGCCCAATCGTAGCCGATATAACCACAGAAAATAATCGCCACAATCCAGTCATAAATATTGCTGTGACTCTTAAAAACAAACACTTCGATGAGCTCAACGATCAAAACACAAATCAGCGCAATGCTTAATGCCCCAATAATTTTTTCGAAAAACTTCGGATACATAGAACCCAGCAACATCATGACAAACGTCACCATCGCCGTCACACGAATCGCCTTAGCGACGATTTCTGGATCGTATTGACTGACAAC
>CALLIL010000092.1 GCA_938009755.1 uncultured Marinomonas sp. | reverse complement strand
AAAGAAAGAAAGAAAGAAGAAGATTTTTTTCACACTTTCTTGCTCTAAGCGACGCCACGCCGACACAACAATATATCACCCGAACGCCAACTATTAGACAGCATTCGACCAAAAAAGTGGGCGCCTGATCACGCAAGAGTTTTTTTTCTGTTTTTTGTTTTAGTTTGTACAGAAATGAACGTGCTTCTGACTCAACGCCTCCCGTTCTCCCTGTCAAGGCTGCCGGCGCGAGAAAAGAAGACCTCGAAAGCCAGGGGCAAGCCTCTGCTGCGCTGGTCGAGCGCCTTCGCATGGAGCTGGAGGAGAACCGGAAGGTTCTGTCAGACCTGCAGGCGAGTCGTCCGCGCGTTCATAAGCGCTTGTTTTTTCCCCCCAGAGGCAGCCATAGTTTTCTGCCATCTTTCGTTGCCTCCGACTCGCCTCGGGTCTAAAGACACCGGCGTTGCGCGGACTTGATAAACACGCCGCTTTGCGAATTTATCGCACAATAATGTGCGTCCCCATTATTTTTTTGGCCTGGCCAAAACGAAACGCGCCGTCTACCCTCATATTTTTCCGATAACGTGGCGCATCCGACCAGTAAGAGATCTTTAACCCTTGCACTACCTAAGAACCAGATGGTCCACACTAATTTCGAGTATTTTTTGCCAAAAGCGTGGGTTAACCTTACCTAGTGGTTGAGGGTGTGAGCCAGCTGACGGGGTTTTTTTTATCGTCACCAATAACATTGAAATTGGCATGCCAGGTACTGTTTTCCACCCGAAAGGGGCGGAAGCGCCTCTGCCTCGAGTGTACCGCTTACACGCCCCACACCGTCCGACCACACGCAAGACGGCGATACGTTCCCCCCGCGCGCGCGCGCCCCCTCCAAAAAGTACGTAGTTGCTGTATTTCTGATAGCCGAGGTTATACTATCAGAGACACACCATTTGGGTATTGTAATTATGTGTGGTTTTCGTCCGACATTGTGCAGCACTATTGTCAACAGCAAAAACCAAATGGTGCGAAATGATCCAAACATGCAGACCACGAAAAAGCAAAAAGCGCAACAACACCATGAATCCTAACAACCAAACAACTACGAATCCTAGATGCGCGCGCGTCCATGCCATCCCGATAACCCGCTCCAGCCGCTGGAGCCAAGTCTTGGGTTGCTGTACATAGATCCAAGCTTGACCGTTAGCCCAGTGGCTACGGCGACACGCAGATAGTACACCCTCTGCTCAACAAAGGACACCTCTCCTCGGTGGGGACCTCCTATAATAACGGTATCATCTCCTTTAATACCGGTTGTCACAGATAAAAGAAGACGGCGGGATCGGGGGCCATCTCGCGGGCGACGCCGCAGCCGCGGCAAGCTCGTCCCCGAGCGGTTCGAGCCCGTTGGCGAGTAATAACAACTCCAACCCCAACCTCCACCGAGAGCAACGGCGCCTGGACGACTTGGTCTTCCAAGCGAAAATTCGCTTGGCGCAGAGCAGAAGAAAGGCCTTGAAGGTATGAAAACCTTTCTTTTTTTTTCCCCCCCGATAAAAAGAGGGTCGCGTGCAACAAAACGTCGCCGGCGGGTAGTAGTAGCGAGTACAGTAAGTACGATTAGAAGGGGGTTGGTTATCCGCAGCGAAATATTTGTGCCGGGCGGAGTGGTAAGGTAGTGTCGCACCGACGCCGCAGACTCCGTTCCGGTTGGTTGCGATCCACTTTCCACTCGTATTCATTCATTCGTGTATCGGGTGTGTCGCACATGCCGTGAGCACCGCAGGCACGTTTTTTGTTTTCTTGGGTGCGCCGTGCAGTCGGTCCGGTCGCGTCGCGCATCCACCGCCACACCACAGCGAGGGTCTTGTCCGGCGGGGACCAAACCGCAGCAACAATGCCGTCGCCTGTTTCGAACGAGACGGGTGGGGAAAGCCTTGCCACATGACGAGCACTATGATTCACCTTTGTCACACGCTACGCTCTATCACGGTAGCGACCGCACCTGGAAATTTCACAGGAAAAGCTCGTCAGGCTCAATTCCCCCTTCGGACTTTCACCGGGAAATAAAAAATATCGTACAACTCTCCCCTCCCCGACTCCCCTTCTACTCCCCCTCCCCCTCCCGCCACTCCTCCTCCGCCCCCTCCCCTTCCCAAGACTTCCCAGGACTAACAAACCGAGCCAGCTTACGCTTACCAAATGCTCGACCAGCAAAATACGCACCTGAATCGGCTCCCCAAATCAGCCCCATGAGCAACAATATCCAAACAACAAAATCACTTGATGAACGCAAAACAACTAGAGAGGCCCATGTTGTAGTCAGCACTAGCACACCAAAAAAGAGACGAATAGACACATAACGCCAGACTAACTGATCTGGATATTTCATCACCCAATATAAAGCAACAAACCAGAGTAACGGGCTAATATAAAGGGCCTCTTTTTCAATACTAAAATGAAAAGCAGCAAAACATAAAGCACAAATAAGAGCCGCAAAAAACACTCTACCAAGCTGACCTTTTACGCCAGACAATCTTGCCCATTCCCAACCCGCTAATAAAACCACACCAGCCATAGATACAATAAAATAAGCAGCGTCAAGAATAAAAACAGCACAAATAAATAGCACCGCCATAACAATGGCACTTAAAACACGAGGGAGTAACATAGTTATCGACCACCATAGCGACGTTGACGATTTTGATAAGTTTGTATTGCTTCATCAAAATGCTGTTGATCATAATCCGGCCATAACACCGGTTGAAAGACAAACTCAGAATACGCAGTCTGCCAGAGTAAAAAATTACTAATACGCTCTTCCCCAGATGTTCTAATCAACAAATCTGGCGCAGGAAGATCCGCCAATTGAATATGCTCACTTAAAGCCGACTCTGTAATATCGTCAGGAGACAGTTCACCAACCTGTACTTGCTTTGCCAATTTTTTTGCTGCTTCAGCAATGTCCCAACGGCCGCCATAATTCGCCGCGATAACCAACGTCATTGCCTCATTGTTAGCCGTCGAACCTTCAACTTCTGCGATTTGCTTTTGCAAACCTGCGCTAAAACCTGCCAAATCTCCAATTACTTTCAATTGAATGCCATGTTCATTCAAACGCTTCAGCTCTTTTTTAAGCGAGCGCGTAAAAAGCGCCATTAGGCCATCCACTTCTAACTTTGGACGTTTCCAGTTTTCACTGGAAAAGGCAAACAAGGTCAACACTTTTACACCAGAACGAGCAGCTAGCTCGACGGTTCTTCTAACGGCTGCAGCGCCAGCAGTATGTCCTGCAATACTTGGCAAATGTCTCTTTTTTGCCCAACGGTTATTACCATCCATGATAATGGCGATGTGCTCTGGCATATTAACAGAACAAATACCTGCAAGAGCCTCTTCACCACTTTCATTTAATTCAGACATAGTATTTCCTAGCAAATAAAAAAAGCGAGCTCGCGCTCGCTTATTTTATTAAATTTCCATCAGATCTTTTTCTTTTGCAGCAAGACGCTCTTCAACCAGAGCAACATACTTGTCTGTTAGTTTTTGAACTTGATCTTGACCACGGCGGTCATCATCTTCAGAGATTTCTTTCTCTTTAACCAAATCTTTCAAACTGCCATTAGAGTCACGGCGAATATTACGAATGGAAATACGGCCATTCTCTGCTTCGCTCTTCGCTTGCTTAAAGTAATTCTTACGTGTTTCTTCTGTAAGAGCTGGCATAGGGATACGAATCAAGTTTCCAGTTGTCGCAGGATTCAAACCCAAATCAGACTTCATGATTGCTTTTTCAATCTCAGGAACCAAGTTACTTTCCCAAGGAGACACACCTAAAGTACGAGCATCTTCAACCGTAATGTTTGCCACTTGGCTCAAAGGGGTTTCAGATCCGTAATAATTTACTTTCACAGAGTCCAAGATGCTTGGGTGAGCACGGCCCGTACGAATTTTTTTAAACGCTATTTCAACAGAGGAAACCGCTTTATTCATGCGCTCTTCTGCGTCTTTAAGAATTTCGTTAATCATAATTTCCTCACTTTATTCTGTGTGTTCTCATCAGCAGTCATCATAACATATAAGAAAGGTCAGACTGACTAATGTTTCACACCAACTCAAGCCAATGAAATTCACCTATTACAGCTAACCTCATGACTAATAAATACTTTCAGTTTTTTTCGACAATCAAATGTATCATATTTTGCGGATACAGAGCTTCCAATAAAGCCAACAAAATGAAAACACCGTTGCCGTTTGCTCACTTTCTTTTCACAACCTTTAACCGATACTCAAAGCGACGAAAAAACGCAATAAGAATACCGCTTAGAAAAACTTATCCACTCTCAAAAAAAAGGGCAGTCAAACTGCCCTTTTCATATTGAGAAACACAATTAAAGATTAACCTTTAAGTTGTGCCGCTACTTCTGCAGCGAAATCTACTTCAGCAACTTCAATACCTTCACCTACTTCAAGGCGGATGAAAGACGTTACTGTTGCGCCAGCGTCTTTTACAAGCTGACCCACTTTAACTTCTGGGTTCTTAACGAAAGGCTGTTCAACCAAGCTATTTTCAGCCAAGAACTTCTTCATACGACCCACAATCATTTTGTCAACGATTTCTGCAGGCTTACCAGCCATATCTGGCTGAGCACGTACGATTTCTTCTTCTTTCGCCAAAACATCAGCAGGCATATCTTCACCACGCACAACACGAGGTGAAACAGCAGCAACATGCATAGACACATCTTTAGCCAGCTCAACAGAACCGCCTTCCAACTGAGTCAATACAGCGATTTGACCATTACCGTGTAGGTAACCACCAACTAAACCACCTTCAATAATCACAGCACGGCGAGGCGTGATGTTCTCACCAATTTTTTGAACTAGCGCTTCGCGAGCTTCAAGCATTTCACCTGAAATCACTTTCGCCATATCTGTTTCTTTCGTTTCAAAAACAACGTCAGCCACTTTGTTAGCGAAAGCAACAAAACCTTCGTCACGAGAAGCGAAGTCAGTTTCAGAGTTAACTTCAACCAAGATACCGTAAGAAGCATCGTCAGCAACACGCATAACGATTGTTCCTTCAGCAGCAGTACGACCTGCTTTCTTAGCTGCTTTCATGCCACTTGACTTACGTAGCTCTTCGATCGCTACTTCAATATCAGCGCCAGCAGCGACAAGTGCTTTTTTACACTCCATCATGCCTAGGCCAGTACGGTCACGTAGCTCTTTTACCAATGCTGCAGATACTGCGGCCATGTTAAATCCTCTTTTACCAATTCAAAATTTAAAAAAGGAGGTTGAAACCTCCCTTTAGAAACCAGAACAAACTATAAAGTTTGCTTACGCTTCAGCCGCTTCTTCAGCCACTTCAACGAATTCGCCCGCTGTTGCAGAACGGCCTTCTAGAACCGCGTCAGCAAAAGCGCCAACATACAACTGAACGGCACGGATCGCATCGTCGTTAGCAGGAATGATGTAATCAACACCATCTGGATCACTGTTAGTATCAACGATACCGATAACAGGGATACCCAATTTGTTTGCTTCTTTAATAGCAATACGTTCATGATCAACGTCTACTACAAACATAACATCAGGAAGGCCGCCCATATCTTTAATACCACCCATAGAAAGCTCAAGTTTTTCAAGCTCACGAGTACGCATCAAAGCTTCTTTTTTAGTCAGCTTTTCGAATGTACCATCGGACATTTGACCTTCAAGTTCACGAAGACGCTTGATAGATGCACGAATAGTCTTGTAGTTAGTCAACATACCACCTAACCAACGGTGGTTAACGTATGGCATACCAGAGCGAGCAGCTTGCTCTTTGATTGTTTTAGATGCAGCACGCTTAGTACCAACAAACAAAACCTTGTTTTTGTTCTCAGCCATTTTTTTAACAAGCTCAAGCGCTTCGTTAAGAGCTGGAACAGTGTGCTCAAGGTTAATGATATGAATCTTGTTACGAGCACCGAAAATGAATGGCTTCATTTTTGGGTTCCAGTAACGAGTTTGGTGACCAAAGTGTGAACCAACCTGTAGAAGGTCGCGCATAGAAACTGTAGGCATTTTATTATCCTTTATATTTGGGTTATTTATGCTTACCAGCTAAAAGCATCAGTCAGATAAGGTTTAAGGCAACCTATGACACCCCAGACACTTTCATTTATTGCGGCAAGATCGTTGATTTATTTAATTCACTCAAATTAGGCAGATACCTATTCGAGCGGGCGTTTTATACCATATTCAATAAAAAACCAAAAGAGTCGAGTGTGTTTTTTACGCACATTCCTTAGGTATTTTTTGTGCTGGGTAGGCGATTCTAACGCTCAAGTCATGTAGAATAGCCCGCAATTATTAGAAACCTATTTAAAGATACATTAATCATGAGCAACGAAACCCTACAAAAAGTTGAAGAACTGACTAAAAATGGTCGTTTAGAAGTACCTAAAGCCACACCAAAAACCGCCGCAACACGCTTTACAGACATCAGCGATATTGAAGGCATGCGCACCGCAGGAAAACTCGCCGCTGACGTTTTAGTCATGCTAGAAGAATTTGTTGTCCCAGGTGTATCCACAGAGCAATTAGACATTATTGCCCACAACTACATTGTTGGTGTACAAGGCGCGATCCCTGCCCCTCTTAATTACCACGGTTTTCCAAAGTCTTGCTGCACGTCCGTAAACGATGTAATTTGCCACGGCATCCCTAATGACAAAGCACTCAAAAAAGGCGACGCAGTTAATATCGACATTACCATCATTAAAGATGGTTATTATGGCGATACCAGCAAGATGTTTTTTGCAGGTGCAGCATTGCCACACGCAGAACGCTTAGCAAAAATAACCCAAGAATGCTTATACCTTGCCATCGACATGGTAAAACCGGGCACTCGTCTAGGCGATATTGGCGCAGCCATCTCAGCCCACGCACACAAACATCACTATTCGGTTGTTGAAGAGTACTGCGGTCATGGCGTAGGAACTACTTTCCACGGCGAACCTCAGGTCGCCCATTATGGTAAAGCCGGGACAGGCGTTGCGCTTGAAGAAGGCATGACATTCACCATTGAGCCTATGATCAACGCAGGCAAAAAACAGGTCAAACACACAGGTCTTGATAATTGGATTGCTAAGACAAAAGACGGCCGTTTATCAGCTCAATATGAACACACCTTGTTGGTGACTGCCGATGGCGTTGAAGTATTGACTCGTCGCCCAGAAGAAACACGTTTTTCATAAGAAAAACGTGTTTCCAGTAATACACATGACGAACCTATTTACTCACATAAACTGTATTTAATCGCATTCTTCGAGGCCCTTGTATGGACTTTCCAGCTTTTCCAGACGCTCCGCCACTCCTCACCAAGGAAGAAAAACACGAACTGGCTCAACCTAGCTGTTCCATATCACGCTACAAAGCGGTTATCGAAGAAAAAACCCAAGCTTATAACGATCTATTCCATTCTTTATATCCAATAGAAAAGCTTGTAAAAGGTTTATCGTCTTTTTTTGACGAGATATTGCAAGCAGCTTGGACAGCACAATCTCTGCATCATGAAAAAAACGTCAGCTTAGCGGCGGTTGGTGGTTATGGCCGTGGAGAACTACACCCTAAATCGGATATTGACCTTCTTATTCTGATCGAAAACAACACGGAAGCACCGAAAGAGCAGCTTGAAGCCTTCATTACCTTTCTTTGGGATATTAATTTAGACATTGGCCACAGTGTTCGCACCATTGATGAATGCACCCAACTGGCAGCCAGCGACATCACTGTCATTACAAATTTGATCGAATCCAGAACCTTAATTGGCGAAACTGCACTGCTTGAGACATTAAAAGTCAATGTTGATACAGAACACATGTGGGACGGCCACTCTTTTTACCGAGCCAAGCTTACCGAGCAAAAGCAGCGCCATGAAAAGTATCAAAATACCGCTTACAATCTAGAGCCTAACTTAAAAGAGTGTCCGGGCGGTTTACGCGATATGCAAGTCATCGATTGGGTGGCTAAACGTCATTTACACACTCATCGACTAAGTCAGCTAATCGACAAAGAATTCCTTTCTGAAGACGAATACATTCAGATAAAAGGCGCTGTCAGCCATCTTTGGCGCATTCGTTGGGCGCTGCACATGGAAGCAGGACGCAAGGAAGATCGCTTATTATTCGACCATCAGCGTACCTTAACTAAATTATTTGGTTTTGATGACGACGACTTGAAACGCAATGTTGAGCGTTTTATGCAAGGCTATTATCAAAGCGTTGCCGCCATTCAACAGCTCAATGATTTGTTGTTACAGCATTTTGAAGAGTCTTTTCTTGCCACAGACACTCCAGACAGAGTTGAAATCATCAATGACAACTTCCAAATCGTAAACGGTCAATTGGAAGCCTGCTCGCCAACACTGTTTCAAGACAACCCTTCTTGCATGCTCGAACTGTACGTTTTGTATGGCACTTATGAAGACATCAAAGGCATCAGAGCAAATACTATTAGGCAGTTACGTGACAACCTAGACTTGATTGACGACGACTATCGAAGAAACAAGGTTAACACAGACTTATTCTTAGACATTATCGCCAGCCGATACCGACTCAGCAGTATCTTACGCTCAATGAAGCATCTTGGCTTGCTTGGTCGCTACTTACCAGAGTTTGGCGCCATCATTGGTCAAATGCAGCACGATTTGTTTCACATTTACACGGTTGACGCCCACACTCTTCAGTTGGTCGAAAACCTACGCCGCTTTTGGCTTCCAGAATACAGACAAAAATTCCCTATTTCCTCTCAAGCCATTCGCCATATATCAAAAGTGGAGTTGGTCTATATTGCTGGCTTATATCATGATATTGCCAAAGGCCGTGGCGGAGACCACTCAGAATTAGGTTGCGTCGATGCCCGTGAATTTTGTGAAAGACACGGATTATCAAAACACGATACGGACCTTGTTGTTTGGCTCGTAAGAAATCACCTTTTCATGTCAGTAACAGCGCAACGAAAAGACATTTCTGACCCAGAAGTTATTTGGGAATTCGCCAGTTATGTGAAAGATCAAGAGCATCTGGATTACTTATTTATCTTGACCGTTGCCGATATCAACGCCACCAATCCAACCATGTGGAACAGCTGGCGAGCATCACTTATGCGCCAGCTCTACTTGGAAACCAAACGTGCATTACGCCGTGGTCTAGACTCACCTATTGATGCGGAAATGATCAGTGACGAGCATCAACAACGGGCACTCGAAATCATGGTCGAAAATAACGTCGACATTACTGAAGCCGAAGACATCTGGGCAACAATCGAAGAAGAATACTTTATTCGTTCCAATGGTGACGACATCGCATGGAACACAGAAGCCATATTGCAGCATCGCCCCAGCTCCAAACCGCTAATATCAGTAAAACCATTAGGCGGTAGAAATTTTTCAGGTGCCAGCAAAGTATTCATTTACACGCCAATCAGTAGACACCTTTTTGCGGTAATGGCAGCCACTTTTGAGCAGCTTGGTTTAACCATTTTAGATGCCAAAATCAGCCATACAACCAATAACTACACGTTGGATAGTTTTGTTGTCATGGACAGCAACGATCAAGATACCAACTTATATTTAGACAAAGATCGCATCGAATTCATTCGCCAAACTTTGGTTAAACAACTGGAAACACCTGAAGAATATGAAGGCGTGGTACAAAGACATACACCAAGAATCCTAAAGATTTTCAATTCGCCAGCCACTGTGCATTTTGTTAGTCAGCCAGAGGAAGTATGGTCAGCCCTAGAAATAACGGCACCAGATCGACCAGGACTATTGGCTCTTATTGGCCAGTTTTTTATGAACAACGAAATCATGCTTCATAAAGCCAAAATTGCCACATTAGGCGAGCGCGTAGAAGACACATTTTACATCACAGAAGAAAATGGTGATCTGATTACCGACACTGATCGCATGAGCACTATTTGTAACCTTTTGAAAGAGAAAATTGACCGTTTCTCTAAAGCAATGGACTAAAGACTTATGAACCCTCTAATACATTCTTTGCACCCTTACCCATTCCAGAAGCTGGCAGAGCTACTGGAAGGCATCACACCAAACCCAGAAAAGCCTTTGATCAAACTGACTATTGGCGAGCCTCAGCATGAAGCACCAGCGGTCGTATTAAAAACGTTGGCTGACAATTTAAATGGCGTAAGCAAATACCCTGGAACCAAAGGTGAGCTGAGCCTAAGAAGTGCAATTAGTGATTGGGCTAAGCGTCGCTTTTCATTGCCTTCTCTTGACCCAGAAACAGAGATTTTACCGGTATCAGGAACTCGCGAAGCCTTATTCGCTATTACCCAAACACTGGTAGGCGAAAAAGAAAATGCCCTTGTCGTGAGTCCAAATCCTTTTTATCAAATATACGAAGGCGCTGGCATTTTGTCGGGCGCAGAACTTCATTATTTGCCTTGCGGTTCAGACACTCAGTATAAGGTCGATTATCAAGCGGTTAGCAATGACGTTTGGGCGCGTTGCGAAGTTTTATTTGTGTGCTCACCAAATAACCCAAGCGGCACCGTCACTACGTTAGAGGAATACGCGTTCTTATTGGAAAAAGCTAAGGCGTTTAACTTCACTATTGTAGCGGACGAATGCTACTCCGAAATTTATTTTGGCAATGACGCACCCTTAGGTCTATTGGAAGCCTGTCAAAAATTAGGCAATACAGACTACAAACACTGTCTTGTTTTTCAATCTCTCTCAAAACGCTCTAACTTACCGGGCCTTCGTTCTGGCTTCGTGGCAGGCGACGCAACTCTGTTGAAGCCTTTTTTGCTGTATAGAACGTATCAAGGCTGTGCGATGCCCGTTCACCATCAAATTGCTTCGGTTGCCGCTTGGAATGACGAAGAGCATGTCATGAACAACCGCGCCATTTACGCTCGTAAATTCGATGCGGTATTGGAACTTTTATCACCTGTTATGTCTGTTGAGAAGCCGGAAGCAGGGTTTTACCTTTGGCCTAAAGTTGACATGTCAGACGAAGAGTTTTGCATCGCGCTATATCGAGAAGAAGCGGTGCTAGTCCTTCCTGGAAGTTATTTAGGTCGAGAAGCAAATGGCATTAATCCTGGTAACCAACATATTCGCATGGCGCTGGTTGCCGAAGAATTTGAGTGCGTTGAAGCAGCGAAAAGAATTCAATCTTTCCTGATTAGAAACAACCTCACCAACAAATAATCGTATTCGTTATCACACTCTTTTGGAGAAAAACATGAGCAACACAATCTTTGCATTCGGACTAGGCATTGGCACACAAAACAAAGAAGGCGAATGGCTAGAAGTATTCTATTCAGCACCAACACTCGGCGCTGAAAAAAGCACATTGGACGCTTTATTAGAAAGCACAAATTACGAGGGCGGAAACAGCACTCTAGTATTAGATGAAAGCGACCTAAATCGCTTACACATGAGCCTACTAAAAGCGGGCAACATCGAGCAAGCCGAATTGGCGTCGCGTTTAAAAGCATCTACTCAGCCTGTCGTATTGTGTGTGTTGGCAACAGATGAAGCCCCAACAAACCCAGCTGAAGTTTATTTAAAACTACAACTGATCTCTCATCGCCAAGTTCAGCCACACAACACAGTATTGGATGGCATGTTTGGTCTACTGATCAACACCGCGTGGAGCAGTGAAGGCCCTATTGATGTTCGTGAATTGGCCGATCGCCAATTAAGCGCTCGCATGGAAGGCCGTACTATCGAAGTGTTTAGTGTCGATAAATTCCCGAAAATGCTGAACTTTGTCGTACCAACTGGCATCCGTGTTGGCGATGCGGCACGCATTCGCTTGGGTGCGCACTTAGGCGAAGGCACAACCGTTATGCATGAAGGCTTTGTTAACTTCAACGCCGGTACGCTTGGCACAGGCATGATCGAAGGTCGTATTTCAGCGGGTGTCGTTGTTGGTGATGGATCAGATCTTGGTGGCGGCTGTTCAACAATGGGAACCTTATCTGGCGGCGGCAATATCGTTATCGGTGTTGGGGAAAAATGTCTTATCGGTGCTAACGCAGGTATCGGCATTGGTTTAGGTGATCGTTGTATCGTTGAGTCTGGCTTATACATTACAGCCGGTTCAAAAGTGGCGGTATTGGATGAAAACAATGAACTGGTTTCCACAGTGAAAGCACGTGACTTATCAGGTCAATCAGACCTACTTTTCCGTCGTAACTCAGAAACGGGAACCATCGAATGCAAGACCAACAAAACGGCCATTGCATTAAATGAAGCGCTGCACGCTCACAACTAAACAAACGTGAATAGACAGTCTAAACGCCTAATCCACTAAGATTGGGCGTTTATTTTCACAGATATCTTTGATGGAGAAAAACGTGATCGATATTTACGGCATCAAAAACTGCGATACGATGAAAAAAGCGTTTCGCTGGCTAGATGAGAATCAAATTGAATACACTTTCCACGACTACAAAAAAGAAGGCGTAGACAGTTCAAAAGCAAAAGAGTGGATTGAGCTATTAGGCTGGGATAACGTAATCAATAAACGTGGTACAACATGGCGAAAACTGGAAGACGATGTGAAAAATAACATGGACAATGAAAAAGCTGTTCAAGTTATTATTGACCAACCTTCCATGATTAAAAGGCCATTATTGATCACAGATAATGGCACGTTTCTAGGGTTTAGCCCAGAAAGCTACTCCGAAAACCTTCTTGGAACGTCGTAACGCAATTAACGAAGCACTGGCGTATAAATTCGAGAGGTTTTCTTCGGTGTTGTTGCTGGTGTTGTCACACTCGGCGTATAACCTGAAGAGGATACATCCGATTGAATAACCGGTGTAAAAAAAGTGTCTTTCACAACCGGTTGCTGCTGACCTAAAACACTGCAACCCATTGTGATAAAGCTAAATAATATAATGAGACCAAATTTCATAACCGCACCTTTATTGAATCTCCTGTTATAGTAACAGAATCTTCCATAAGGTAGCGAAATCTAACGCAAAGGTAAAGAATGTCTGACTTGTCACCAACACTAAAACTTGCCCTAGATCTTATTTCACGCCCTTCTGTCACACCAGAAGACGCTGGCTGCCAAGATCTAATGATTGAGCGATTAAAAAACATTGGTTTTGAAATCGAATACATGCCTTTTGGCGAGGTAAAGAACTTCTATGCAAAACGTGGTACGTCAGGTCCAAACCTTTGCTTTGCTGGGCATACGGATGTCGTTCCAACAGGGCCAGAATCCGAATGGAAAGTCCCACCTTTCGAACCAAAAATTATTGATGGCGTGCTATATGGTCGCGGCGCAGCAGACATGAAAGGCAGCCTTGCTTCTATGGTTACGGCTGTCGAAGAATTTATTGGCAAACACCCTGAACATGAAGGGCAGATTTCTTTTCTTATTACCAGCGACGAAGAAGGCCCTTTTGTTGATGGCACAACTCGTGTTGTTGATGCGTTAATGGAACGCAATGAACAAGTCGATTGGTGTATTGTAGGTGAGCCTTCCAGTACCAATACATTGGGCGATATCATCAAAAATGGTCGTCGTGGCTCATTCAGCGGTAACTTAACGGTATATGGCAAACAAGGTCATGTGGCTTACCCTCATCTGGCTGAAAACCCTATTCATCTAGCTGCACCAGCTTTAGCTGAGATGTCGACAGCGCATTGGGATGATGGCAATGATTTCTTTCCGCCAACGAGTTTCCAAGTCTCGAACATTCAAGCTGGCACAGGCGCAACCAATGTTGTACCAGGCACATTAAACGCTCAATTTAACTTTCGTTTCTCATCCGAGCTTGATTTCGACGGTTTGAAGTCTCGAGTTTTAGCCATTCTAGACAAACACAATTTACGTTACGACATTGAGTGGACTTACAACGGCTTGCCATTTTTAACTCGCCCTGGAAACTTGGTTGATGCCATTGTTGAAGCGGTTCAAAGCACCGTCGATGTTACACCAGAGCTCTCAACTTCTGGTGGCACTTCTGATGGTCGTTTCATTGCTAAAATGGGTACTCAAGTGGTTGAATTAGGGCCGATTAATGCCACCATTCATCAAATAAACGAATGCATTGATGCAGAGAGCTTAAACAAGTTATCAAGCATTTATGCTCGCATCCTTGAGAATTTATTTGTTAAATAAGGCCTGATAATCGCAATGAAAATCTCATTACACACACTAGCAATGAAATTGGGAAATAATCCCAGACTTGCACTCATGAAAATGGTGCAAGGTGGTTTAGTGTTTGTATTTGGTGTCTTGATGTTAATGGTGGCGGACAATGTGTTGGAAGCCTCCATTCCCCAAGAGATTATCGCCTTATTAGGGTTGATTATCGCAGGCTGCGGCCTTTTTTGGACTCTAGTTGGCTACTTATCTATGAGCGTTTTGAGAATTTATCACATGATCAATAAAAAGGATTAATTGGGTGCAAACTGACATCAAATACAAACACT
>CALLIL010000091.1 GCA_938009755.1 uncultured Marinomonas sp. | reverse complement strand
ATACGTTTTCATTAAAAAACACTAAGGCCTCTGTTTCATCAATGTCGGGGAAAAATATATGGGGTGTTTTTTATTATTGAAACACGTAAGCCTTGCCTTAACGTGTATGTTATTGATTAGTAGCTGCGGGTCAGGCAATTCTAGTTCCGGTGCTAGCTCTGACATAACGCTTGCTCGCGATTATGCATCCATATTTGACAACACCACATTTCATGCCAGATGCGTCAACTGTCACACGTTCAATGAAGGCAATGCCGTTTCAGTAACTCACGCATCCCAAAATCGCTCAAACAATTGTGCTACTTGTCATATCCAAGAGGACTGGCGCGCCTCGCAAATTAGTATGACCACGACAGGTAGAACTGGTAGAGATGTATGCAACACCGCGGTAGAGCGTCGGGGAAGCGCTAATGAAGTTGCGGAGTTGTTAAGAACAAGTCCTCATGTTCGTTGGGCAATTGAAGATGGTTCTCTACCTGATGGCCAAACATTACAATTAGCACCACCGGGTAATCAAGCGCAGTGGCTGCAAATGATCGATGAGTGGGTTGCCGCCGGCGCATCATGTGGATAACGAGCTAAGTCGTATTTTCAAAATGATATAATATCTATACTTTTCTTTTCGTTTTTCTCATCACATTTCGTCTATGCTTAAAACTCAAAAATAGTTTACATTGGGTACCCATTATTCAGATATTAGTATTGATGGTTTTAAGTAAAGACAGAGAGATTGTGAAAAGAACGCTAAGCTTAATAAAAATAGTTGCGCTCGTTCTTATAAGCTTGCTAACAACCAATGTGTATGGCCATCACGGACATACCAGTCAGTTCGATCAATCCAGAAGAGTCAGCGTTAGTGGTGTGATCACCGAGATCAAAATGGTAAATCCGCATGCTTATGTCTATTTCGACGTTATCAATGAGCAAGGCGGCACAGATAATTGGCGTTGTGAGTTGCAGGCAGGGAGCATACACAAACGCGCGGGCTGGACCGAAGAGATGTTTAAGCCAGGCACCAAAGTCGATATTGTTGGCGCGCCCATGTGGCGAGAAGAGACCGGTTGTTATCTGAGAACCATTTCTTTTAATGGTGGCCCTGCGATTGGACGCCGCAGCGTATTAAGTCGTGAGGAGTCAGACAGACTAGCGAGACAAGCAACCTTAAATGACGGTGTACCGAATTTAAATGGTAATTGGGTTTCACCTTGGCAAAACAGTGACGCGTTACGAGGCAGTGCTCGACGCTTTTCCCTTACTGACGCAGGTACAAAAGAGACAAAAGGGTTTGTTATTGAGGACAGCCCTCGATTTAATTGTAAAGCAGTTAACGTTTTTCAAGATTGGACCTTCGATCAGCATGTCAATAAAATTGAACAGAATACTGATGTAATCACTATGACCTATGGCTTTATGGACATCGTCCGAACGATTCATCTTAACTTACAAGAACAGCCAGAGAACATTGTTCCAAGTCGTGCTGGTCATTCAATAGGCTACTGGGAAGGACAAACACTGGTCGTTGATAGCAAAGGGTTTACTGAGGGGTATCTGGATGCTCGCCACGGCATCAAGCACAGTAACCAACTGCATACCGTTGAGTACTTTACCCTTGAAAATGATGGCCGATCCTTACGGCGGCGTTACATTGCCAGCGACCCCTTGTTCTTAAGCAAACCTTACGAGAGCGAAGATCGCATGATGCTTACCAACGCTGCATTTGATCCTTACGAATGCAATGATCTAACACAAGAGCGCGTGGATGGTATCTAATAGTATTGGGGTAGAACGGTTAGTTTTTATATTTATCCGGTTAATCAAGCTCAGTTTTCGCAAAGCGTTCAACTGAAACCCGCACTGATTCAGCTTCCGATTCTTCGGCTTGGCTTAGCGCTAGCAAATATATCCCAGCTTCTAATCGTGCCGCTAATAAACTATCCGTATCTAGTCCATCATCATTATATGCGAGCTGGTCACCATCACTATTAAATAAACTCAGTTCTGGATCAACTTGGCTATTGTCCACGGCATTGGCTTCAAAAAAGTAAATACTGGGCGCGTTTACGTCTATTCGATGCCAAATAGCTTTACCCCCAAGCGTCACATCGGTACTAGCACGATTGCCTGAATACTCAAACATCGAAATTGGATAACTGCCATCCAACGGAGGGACCTCATCGACAAGATCATACGTTTGGTGATCAATAGAACTTGCGTCAAAAACCTCAATTGAAGTTCGGATAGGTAAGGAATTACTTTCTATTGCACTCACACCAATACAGTAAATTCCGGGCTCCAACGGTTTTCGGAGATTTATTTTCGAATTATAGCTGTCTCCATAATCATCGTTGTCAGCGAGTTCATTACCCTGCCCGTCATACAGAGTTAATACCGGATCAGCAGACTCGCCTTCCGCTGAAATGGTGATTGCTTGAGGACCATCAAGACTAAAGCGATAGAAAGGTGTCTCAGCAACAGAGGCTGATAAAGACACCCCTTTTTCCAGCAATTGATCAATGCCTGATTCAGCAAATGTTTTTGCAGCAGTGTCGGGTAAACAAGCATTCACATCATCGCTATTCAAATCTGTTTCGACAAATGCCTTCAACGATAGCTCAATTGGAATGTCATCATCTTCCAAGGCTTGCACACTAATACAATACGTACCAGAGTCGAGTGGCTCGCTCAGTGGTATTCTAGAGTTATACCCGTCTCCAAAGTCATCATTCTCTTCAATACTGTTTCCTTGTGAGTCATACAGAATTATTGACGGGTCGGCTGATTCTCCTGTGGCTGAAATCGTGATCGCCTGCGCTTGCTCAAGACTAAAACGATAATAAGGTGCTTCAGACGCAGAAGCAGAAAAAGAAATACCGTCGTTTAATAAGTCATCAACTGCAGACTCTGCAAAAGCTGTTGCTTGTGTTTCGGGCAAGCAAGCACCTAACTCTTCAATATCAAGCGCCTTCTCGATAACTCGTTCGATAATTTTATCGACAACATCCTCTGGGCTACAGGCTGACAATAGTAATGTGCTCAGAAAAGTGCCATTGACAAGGCCTAAATTTATCTTTTTTGACTGTTTTTTCATTAAACTAATTTGCTAGACCTAAAGGCGATTGTTAAAACGGATAAACATTAATCATAACGTATAAACATATAGCTTACTAACCCTCACAATAGTCCATATCTTCAATTTAACCCCTAGAGTTAGAGGCAAATTACTGATACCCACCCTTTCAGTCATAACAATTAAATGCTCTCTAAAGTGCTAGACCATACGAAACTTTGTTCTAGCTCAATTTTTTTTGCATTAAACTATTGTTGTTGTAACAATGAGTCAGTAACAAACGTCAAAATATCTGACTATCCTTAGATTAATTAGGAGAAAATCAATGATTAAAACCCAAATTATCAAAATCTTATCAGCTGCCTTTATTACAACCCTCGCCGCCTGTGCGAGCACCGCCGAAACGCCAGTTACTGCAGCAAAAAACGAAATACTAGAAGCCGCACTAAACGCACAAGATAACGCGACTAAAGCTCGATATAACGCGCGCAATCCAGAACAGACGCTTAGCTTTTTTGGTATTGCGCCTGGCATGACCGTGGTAGAAGTATTGCCCGGTGGTGGTTGGTATTCAAAAATATTACTGCCTTACCTAGGCAATAATGGCCAATTAATCGGTGCTGACTATTCTCAAAAACTATGGCCTAACTTTAGTTTTATGACACCAGAGCGAATCAAAGAAAAGGAAACATGGGTAACAACCTGGACCGAACAGGCGCAAGGTTGGGGCAATGAAACAAGCGCTAACGTCAGTGCATTTCAACTAGAAGAAATGCCTGAGTCAATGCTCGGTAAAGCCGACGCCGTTTTATTTATACGCGCCTTACATAATCTAGTACGGTTTGAAAGCGAAGGCGGGTTTTTAACAAATGCATTACAAGATACCTACGCTGTACTTAAACCCGGTGGCATTGTTGGCATAGTGCAACATCAAGCACGTGAAGACCGTCCTGATGCTTGGGCCGATGGCAATAATGGTTATTTAAAGAAGAGCTTTGTTGTGGAAACAATGCAGGCGGCGGGGTTTGAATTCGTCAGCGAAAGCAGTGTCAATGAAAACGACAAAGACCAAGCGAATATGGGTGATGGTGTTTGGCGCTTACCGCCAGTCTACTCAGGAAGCGCAGATGATCCTGATAAAAAGGCCGCAGCGGATGCTATCGGCGAATCAAATCGCATGACCTTAAAGTTTCGCAAACCAATCTAAACGTCGTCATTTTGATACAAAAAATAGAACATTAATACTTGCTTAGTATGTTTGCTCGGCGTAATTTGAAGAGCGTGGTCATCTTGCTCAGCACTATGCTTACCTGTGCAGCATTCGCTCAATCAGAAGTTTCAACACCGACAATAATTATTTTCCTTGATGATCAGCCGCTTATAATACCAATAGTTAAGCCAACAACAGCAATAGAGGAGACCTCTTTTAACGGATTGGTTATCGATGATTTTGAATCTGGACTGCGAGAAAGTTGCAGCAGCATTGACCCGCCAAATAAATATTTTTTCAACCACTATGATGGTATCGGAGGTGGTGAAGAAGCAATTTCCACCATAGAGGTGCATTCTGGCAGCCAAAGCTTCGAAGAGATGCTTACCGAGTCGGCAGATAAATCAAACTTCCAATTTCGACCAACGGGATGCTCAGGCATAACTAGCTATATGCGGGAGCGAATAGTAGATACCGATGAATGGCAATTGGATACCTACAACCGCTTACGGTTTTGGCTAAAAGCACCGCCTGGCACAACACAAGCTGGTAATGGCAACGACAATATGCACTTTGGTACTTACACGCGATCAACCACGACGCGTACCAACACCTATGAGTCGGATGGCGGGCACTGGTATCACCACTACAATATCCCCTATACGGGCGAGTGGCACCAAATAATCGTAGACTGGCACCCAAATTCCAAGCGCGGAGTCTCTGGTAGCACAGAGCATGGTGAAAAGCAGTACCCTACCGACGAGCTTGGTTATAATTATTTTGATTTGCTCACTCGTTTCTACGTACAAATCCATGAAGATTTTCCAGTCGGCACAAGAATATACTTCGACGATTTTGAAGTATATGAAGAAACACGCGTAGAAAACGTAAATCAAGTATATAGCCTCAACGGTGTTTATGTCCCTTCGACCAATGATTTAATTGTTGGCTGGAACCGTGACAAAAATCAGAATGATTTGACCCATGAAGTACGCTATGCCTTCCAAGACATACATACCCTAGGTTTTGACAATGCTACTTTTGCAATCAACGCACGCCCATTAGGCTGGCAAGGATACAATGGCATGGAATGGCGAATATCAAGCCTGGATTTATCCGGGCAAACAACTATTTATGTGGCAATCAAACCAGCCAATTCTGACCTATTCCGGCAAATTGAAATTCCGCTGGGAATAAATTGATATCAACTATTTAAAAACACAGAGCACAATCCGTAAGTGCAGCATTTTGATTTGTTTTTAATGGAAATTGATGTGCGAAAGGAACAGGAAAGGTATACTTAAATAACCTAAGTCAGTTTGCATTGTTTGAAATTAATTCTTTGTTTTCAAGAGTTAATTCCAAACAAAACTTTAGGTACTTAGCAATGCAAACTAGAAAATCAAACAACCCAAAAACCGGTAGGAATACTTTACAAACGAAAACAAGAGAACAAGAACAAGAACAAGAACAAAAGCAAAAACAAAAACAAAAATGAAAACCAAAACAAAAACAGGGACGAAAAACAAGAACAACAACAACAACGAGCCGACGGGAGGGAGCGGGTGCGGGGAGCCGGCGGGTGGAGGGGGTAGTGACCACGACACGACGTCTATCAATGTTGTATGCATAGTCTAACTAGCATAGGTCAAAACGTGATGCCTTAGAGATGGAGTGGAGGGAAGGATCATCATCGATCGGATGATCAGCAGGGAGGGGGGCCGGCGCCACGCCGCGGACACGGTAGGGGAGGACAGTTGCGACGAAACGCCTGAACATATTTCTCCTCTGATTGCAGCGACATATGGAACGGTCAAAGCTTCGCCTAAGAGCGCGCGCGCGGGGGGGAGGGGGGGGGGCAGTAGGAGGAAAAGCGGAAGTTGCACCTCATTTTTGGGACTCCAATGAAGTAGAGCTTGGGTTTTGGGAGGTGGAACAGCTACTCGGTGTAAACGGTGTTCCAAATAATTCATCTCTACAAAATAAAGGCGACGGACTGTCGTACATTTTTCAGGCCAGCCCTCTCGTCAACCAATTGTTT
>CALLIL010000090.1 GCA_938009755.1 uncultured Marinomonas sp. | reverse complement strand
GGTGCCCAATACGTCCATCACATCAGGTCGAATATCGGGCGTATCAACGCCGCCTTCAATAAACTTTAAAATCGAATTCGTGCCATGCAAAGCCAACCATTTGCCGCCAGCCTCAAGCCAGCTTTTGATCTGCGCCATTTCGTCTTCGCTGGGCATTAAGTCACAGCAATAAGTAATCAACATGCTGCAGTCGTTCAAGCGTTCAATGTTGCTGTAATCGCAGGCAACCGTAGTGCGAATCTCCGCGTGTTCGGCGAGCAGCTTTAATATCTCAAGGCGGGCAAAATCAATGTCGTGATATAAACCCGCTGCAACAAAATGAGCATCAATACGTTTTGGCACTAGACCTCCAAGATAGTTATGCCGGATAAACCCGGTGCGCCATACACATGGCTATACGCCGTCTTTGGTTTGTTCTTAACTTGACGAGCACCACCGCGACCGCGTAACTGAGTGACGTTTTCGTATATTTGGCGTAAGCCAGTCGCACCAATCGGCTCACCACAGGCAATACAACCACCGTCGGTATTCACCGGCAATGTGCCATCCAGCTCGGTGCGGCCCTCGGCCAGCCATTGTTCTTGTTCACCATCTTTGCAAATGCCGTTCTCAGCCATGTGCATAATTTCAGCCCCGGCTTCAGTGTCTTGCAGTTGCGCCACGTCAATGTCTTCTGGGCCAATACCGGCACTTTCATAAGCCGCCTTAGACGCCAAGGTGGTTGGTATGCCTTCGTCAACCAAATCAATCGTCGGTGAATACACTTCAAACGAACCAGGCGGGCGAGACCGAATTGTAACATTAGAAATCTTAACCGCATCCGAACCCAGTTCACGCACTTTTTTAGCACTGGCTAAAATCAATGCCACACCACCTTCGCCCGGAGCACAAAACATATATTTAGTAAGCGGGTCATTAATCACTTGCGACTGCATAATGGTGTCCATATCAATTGGTTGTCGGCGCCAAGCATGGTCTGCCTTTTCACCATTACGGAAAGACTTGTTGGCGACTCGGCCCAATGTCTCACGACTGATGCTATGCAATTGCATATAGCGCTGAATTTTTAGCGCAAAAAACTGCGTGGTCATCATCATACCGGTTTGCCCATACCAAGCGGGCAGGCCATAGGCTTTGGGGTCGGCAGTAAAAGCACCGCGCGGGTGCTTGTCATAACCAACCGCCATGGCAATATCACATTCGCCCGCAGCAATCGCCGATTTGGCGATGGCTAAAGCACTGCCGCCTGTGGCACAACCATTAAACACATTCACAAAGGGTATGCTGGTTAGGCCAAGGTCATTCAACATAATGTCGGCATTGCCGCCATCGCGTGAACCGCCCGCCGCAAATTGCACATCGGGCCATTCAAGACCTGCGTCATTGAGTGCTTGGCGCACCGCAAAAATACCTTGTTCACGGCCAGATCGATCTTCGGTACGGCCAAACTGGTGAATGCCAGCGCCAATAATATAGACATCGCTCATGTTATTTCCCCTCGACAGGTCGAAAAGCATACATCGAACGTTGATCATCAAATGCCGTGATCACCAGCTCCATATCCATGCCTAAGGTTAAGTCTTCTAAGGTGGTTTCGACAATCATCGCTTGCACAATAATCTCATCCGGCAACTCGATAAAGCCAATCAAAAACGGCACAAACTCCTCAGGGCCATCATACGGCGGGCCGGGTTTAAACTCTTGTCGTGTGTAAGACCACAACGTGCCCGTGCGTGATAACTTAACCACATCCACGGATTTGCCCGCTTCACCGTCAGGAATAGGGAACACAATAGCGCCGTTAGCATCACGACCGCCAAGCAGTTGCGGCTCAGGGCCTTCTGTCCAAAGATTATCAGCGATTGGTTGCAGCGAAGAACTCATACAGTTTCCGTCCAATGTAAGTTTATAATTATTAGGTTTAAAAACCGCCCTAAAGGCAATCTAGTAAAACTATTTTGCCACACCTAGAATTTGACGCGATACTCGAAAGTGCTAGGCCAACTCGCGCTTTTCAAAGTGCCGTTTTGCATATGCCAGTGCGGCCCGCACTGACATTTTGGATAAACGACTCAATGCGTTTAAAGCTATAGTAAATCAAAAGCTGACTCTGTAAATAATATTACCTTTAATTGCTTTTTTATAAATTGATTTCTCCTTCGTTGAAAATATCTTTTATCGAATCAAAACACATTGCAGGCACTCTTCAGGATGTGGTGCCTTAACCGGTATTCGTTAACCGTGTTTTGTTCCCATTTTATGTGATTGTTTCACCTAAAACGGGCAGGGAGGTGTGATACAGTTTTAGTGTTGTTAAATTCAAATTCCAAATTCCAAAGCCTTAATACTATGGACCTCATCTTTTTTGACCTGGACGGTACTCTGTTAAACGATGCCTCTGAAATCACTGTGTTTACCAAAGACACACTTGCGCTGTTACGAGACAACAACATCGCCTACAGCGTAGCAACAGGTCGCACTATGTTGTCGGCACAACCGATTATGCAAGGGCATGATTTTGACTTGCCACAAATCTATAGTAATGGGGTGACGGTCTGGCACCCTGAGACTCAGCAGCTAACGCTTGATAATTTACTCAATAACGTAGAAGTCTCAATGGTTGTCGATGCCGCTGCTCGGCACGCAATAACGCCTTTTGTAAATGCAATTGATCTTGATAATCAATACTTGATCTTTCATCCTGACACACAGCATGACATAGAGAGAAACCTGATTGACCGATACCTTTCTAAAACGCCCGCCAAGCTCTTGCCGTTAACCGAACTAGCGGAGAACAGCAGAGTGACTAATATTAGTATGATCGGCGATCAAAAGCCGATTCATAAAATATGGACACAGCTTAATCAACATAAAAACTTAGTTGCCTACTCAGGCCCAGCACTTGAGGGTAACAACTTTAGCTGGTTGGATATTCACCACAGTAACGCCAGCAAAGGCACCGCCGTCATTAATATGAAGGAGCACTTAGGTGCCAGTAATGTTATTTGGTTTGGCGACAGTACCAATGATTTGAGTATGTTGCAGATTGCGGATGAAAGTTATGCGCCTGACAACGCGAAAGATCAGATTAAACAAGTTGTGGATCAGGTTATTGGCAATAATCATGAAGATGGAATTGCGCGATTTTTGCGGGAGCGGTTCACGTTGTAGGGAGGGTGTTGTTTGCTCAGGTTGTTGAGTCTATCGTTTAATCGCGGTCTGTCCCGGGTTATTATTTGCATCACCGCATCTGAAGCCTACCTTAAATTCTTAGATCAATATCTAAAAGGCAAAGCCAAGCTAAGCCTTAAGGTTTTATCAAAAGCCAATGTTTTTGTTGTTGGCCTGCGTTT
>CALLIL010000089.1 GCA_938009755.1 uncultured Marinomonas sp. | reverse complement strand
TTCAAACGACTCAATATCACTATCAGCTCCGATAACACCACGCATTGGTACCATCGCTACGATATCTCCAGTCGATGTCATTTCATCTATATCAGTATTAAAGATCCAATTGCCGATGACTGTTAATGTAATGGCTAAAGTTACTACTCGAAAGAAAATTTTCCAACGGCGTGTTCGACGTTTCTCAATTAAGTTATCTTGTAAGGATTTTTCTAATAACGTCCAAATAGCGACATTTGGATCCACTGTTTTTGTTTCTTCTGTCGACATTTTGCCATCATTTTTTATCGCGTTATCAAGAGCTTGTTGCTTGTCTTCGTCTTCAGTCCAGCTCATTATTTATAATCCTAAAACATGGGTTAATTGGTTGAATTCGTTAATTATAGCGTGAGGTTTGCATGCTTTTAAGCGTGATACATCATGAGCGCCATAAGTTACGCCAACGCTTCTCATTCCAGCATTGTTGGCCATATTTAAATCATACTCGGTATCACCAACCATAATGGCATCCTCTACAGACATGTTCAGCTCTTCTAAAATTTCATTAAGCATTAATGGATCCGGTTTCGATAATGTTTCATCCGCGCAACGAGAAGTATCAAAAAAAATAGCTGTCTCTGTTAATGTCATCACTCGATCTAGCCCTCTTCGCGTTTTACCGGTTGCGACGGCCATTTTGATGCCGTTTTGCTTGAGTAAATCCAGCGTATCGATAACGCCTCTATAGGACTCTGGTGGCACTTGATCCTTTGCAACATATAAACGCTTATAATGCTCAACAATGTTATTTAAGTGCTCTACGGGTAATTCAGGCCAAATAACCTTTACGGCATTATCCAACGACAAACCAATGATATTTTTGACATCGTTATGATAACGCTTAGGTGCATTGGTCAGCTCTCCTGCATGAAGCATGCTTTGACAAATTTTATCGATGGAATCAAACAAAGTGCCGTCCCAATCAAAAATAACCAATTTCGTCATAGATACCTCTTAAGAATAATGTGGCGAAAGTGTAACATAGCGATAAATTACAATATAAGGACAAGTCATGACTTCTGGTTTTACATTTGAAGAACTTAGTATTGATCAAAGTGTTGAGTATCGAAAAACAGTAACAGAATCCGATGTACAAGCTTTTGCAGAAGTGACAGGTGACACAAACCCTGTTCATTTGGATGCAAATTATGCGGCCAGCACATCATTCGGACAACCTATTGCTCACGGCATGCTAACAGCTGGGTTTATCTCCGCTGCGATTGGTACGAAATTACCAGGACCTGGTTGTATTTATTTAGAACAGTCTTTGAAGTTCCGCTCACCTGTTTATATCGGTCAAGAAGTTATTACTACTGTTACTGTGACAGATTTAAACGAACGTCGCCGTCGCGCCACTCTAAAAACCATTTGTGAATGCGATGGTAAAGTGGTTGTTTCTGGGGAAGCAACGATTATGTTGCCAGCCAAAGCGTAAGTAACTCATTTATTAAAAAGTCATCGATAAAAGGAGTGTCTGCTATAGAAGAGCGGCCACTCCTTTTTTATTTGCATGGAGCGTCGTCAAAATATTCGATAAGAAAACCCGTCTAATATTTCATAAATCATGAAAAAACACGTCATGTTAAAAAAAACATTGGGATTTAATATAAAGCGGGCTTATATTGTAAGAACACTCAATTCTTGGACTCTTCATCAGGAAAGAATCCAATAATCATTGAAGGCTACTATGAAAACTCAATTGCTTATGATCATTGCCGTGATGCTATCGTCTGTATTGACGATATCTCAACGCGCCAATGCTCAGGAGACAAGTCAATTGCGTTGGTTAGAGCCTACTATAGAACAACGTCTAGGCGAAGTTACTGCTTTAGATCAAGAAAAAGACTCTGATAATGCATTCATCTCCAATGCAAATGCCGCTACGATACTTTATCGGAAGCCAAACACACGCCCTCTCTTTGCTTTCTTATCCTTTACAGGACAAATCAAACAACAAGCCCAGCCAAGAGCACCTCCTTTTTCATAGCAATATCCTAACCCATTTCTTTCTTTAAATTTATTTAATTGGGGTTTTACTATGAAAACATTAACTTATATTTCTACTGAAAATGTTAACGAATTAACTTGGCCAGCCGTTACAGACAATTCAAACCTTTACTCTCCTGCTTTGTCTGTTTTTACCGATTTCATGAGCGCTGGGCCTCGTGTTATTGAAGCCAACACACCAGCGGATGAACTTGTACATTTGATGAAAAAAGAGCATGTTCGAATGAAGCTTGTTGTCGATTCAAAAAACCAATTTATTGGTGTTATTAGCCTAGAAGATTTATCTGAAGACGCATTCATCAAAAAAGTGGCAGAAAAATACAAGCGCTCAGATTTACTGGTTGCCGATTTAATGAGGCCAAAAGATGAAGTGTTAGCACTGTCCTATTCTTCTCTTAAAAAAGCAGATATTGAGTCATTACTCATGAGCCAAAAAGACAATAAATATCAACACTTATTGGTCATGGATGAAGAAAGCAAAACAATACGTGGCGTTATATCTTGTAATGACATTGTTCGCCAACTTCGTTTAAGTATGGATATTACTCGATCTAGCTTTGCTGGCGTTTATGCAAAAACCATCTTAGGTGTTGACGGAGAAATAAAAAGACTAAAAGTGGCTTAAGACATAAGCCACTAAATAAGGTATGCCATACAGCATGAAAAATACTTTAATGCTGTATGGCTTTTTTTGTTTATGCGTTTTCTTTTTTCTGTATCCAATAGTAGTAAATATCGCCGTCCTTCTCTTGCTTCAATAAAGGATGCCCAAGGAATTGGCAAAATTTAGGAATATCTCGAGTGGTTGATGGATCGGTGGCGATGACCTTCAGTATTTGCTTTGATTCTAATTTGCGCATTTCAACATGCAGCATCATGACTGGCTCAGGGCAAAGCAAGTCTGTTGCATCCAATTCTGCTTGGTGGTTCATAGTTTTTCTCTTTAGATATTATTGAAATCAAATATTTTCTAAAAGCCATTCATAAGTAATGTTTGCCAAATCATTAATGGTCTCTGAAACATCTTTGTTTTGTTTTTTTAGCGTCTTGAAGTCATGATCAGCGCCTTCAACCCAAACAACCTTCACACATTCAGGTAATGTTTGTTTTGTCACCCAATCATAATTTCCCAATGCATCTCTTGTTCCTTGAATGATAAGACAAGGAACATTTAAATCCGATAAAAATCCCAACCTATTTTTCTCTGGCTTACCGGCAGGATAGAAGGGAAAGCCAAAACACACGACCCCTTTTACTTGCGGCAAAGTAGATAATTGAGTCGCCACTCTTCCCCCCATAGACTTACCAGCAACAACACAGCACTCTTCATGAGTGATGTGACTCTCAAACTCAGGAACTAATTTAGGAAATCGAGGTGGCGGCCTTTTTTTACCTGTTTTCTCTTGTTCCTCCATATAAGAAAATGTAACAGGGACAACCGCCTTGGACATTTTCTTCGATATGGAGTGATTGAGTTGTTGTAAAAAAGCACTTTCATGCCCTGCTCCTGCACCATGAGCAAGAAAAAAAGAAATTGATAACATACGATATATAAAGCGTAATGGCTGATTGAGTACGCATTAAATCAGAATTCACGCGAAGAAAAAACTCAATGGAAAATCAATAAGCTAAGCCTTGCCCCCCTTTCAAACATAAAAGCTTGACTCAGATCAGAAAACAAAGCGCTATGACAGCGTACACTTCCTATTAGAAAATTTAATAGGAACACATCATGATTTGGGATTCAGCGCTGATTAAGAAGTATAATTTGTCTGGGCCGCGCTATACTTCTTACCCTACAGCACCACAATTTGATACAGGCATCAGTAAAATATCATTAATTGACAAAATGTTGAGAGAGTCTCAAGCGCCGTTAAGTTTGTATTTCCATATTCCATTTTGCGCTCACCTTTGCTACTACTGTGCTTGCAACAAAGTCGTTACTAAGCAATATGAGAAAGGCATCGAATACGTAGAGTTATTAGGCGAAGAAATGCGCCTTCGCAGCTTAATGCTAGATCAAGCAAGAAAAGTGACTCAGCTGCATTTTGGAGGAGGTACACCAACGTTTTTGACAGAAGAACTTATTAGGCAACTGTTTCATGACATAAAACAGCACTTCAGCCTAATTAACGATGGTACACAAGATTACAGCATTGAAATCGATCCAAGAGAAATAAGCCGCTCTAAGTTAAAGTTGCTTATGGATATGGGCATAAATAGAATCAGCATTGGCGTACAAGATTTCGATCCTAAAGTTCAAAAAGCCATCCACAGAGTCCAATCGTTAGAGATGGTAGCAGAGTTGGTTTCATACGCTCGTGAAATGCAAATAAAATCCATTAATTTTGATTTAATATACGGCTTACCTTATCAATCTTTAGAGAGTTTTAAAGAAACATTAAAACATGTTGTGAAGCTTTCTCCTGACCGCATATCTTTGTTTAATTATGCGCATCTTCCTGAACGTTTTTCTGCACAAAAGCGTATATTAGATGAAAGTCTACCAACACCGAATATTAAACTCGATCTACTCAAGATGAGTACAGAATATTTAATTGACGCTGGGTATGAATTTATCGGGATGGATCATTTTGCCAAACCTTTAGACAGTTTGACCATTGCTCAAAAAGAAGGCTCTCTACAACGTAATTTTCAAGGTTACACAACACATTCAGGCACCGACTTAGTGGCTTTTGGAGTAAGTGCTATAAGTGACTTACAAGGAACTTACATACAAAATCATGTTGATATTGATCAGTATCGAATCAGTATCGAAAAAGGCCAACTAGCGATCAATAAAGGGTATATTAGTAACCAAGATGATAGAATTCGCCATCATGTCATTATGACACTAATTTCTTCCTTTAGATTAGACTTCGAAGAAGTGGAAGAAAAATATCGAATTCAATTTAGAGAGTATTTCCAAGAAGAGATCAATCAACTTACCCCTATGATTGAAGATGGGATGCTATGGATAGAGCAAAGTAACGAGCAGACTACTTTGGCAGTTACAGAACGAGGACGCTTACTCATTCGCTGTATTTGTATGGTGTTTGATAAATACTTAAACAGCAATATTAAATATTCGAAAGTTATATAAATCGAGATTCGGGAGAGTTTTATGTCAAGTGCACACACACATTCAAGATTCAGCAGCACGCTAACTTCTCAATGCCAAAATTGCAGTTTAAGTGCTTTATGCCTTCCTATTGCATTAGCTGATGAAGATGTTAATAAATTAGACCAAATCATTGAGCGTAAAAAACCGCTTAAGAAAGGTGAAATGCTTTTTCGCCAAGGCGATAAGTTTGACTCTGTTTACGCAGTCCGGTCTGGCACACTAAAAACTTTTAATATTACCGCCTATGGTGAAGAACAAATTACAGGTTTTTATTGCCCTAGTGAGCTAGTTGGCTTAAGTGGCATCGATTCAAGCACTTACCCTGTGTCAGCAAAAGCATTGGAAACCACGACGGTTTGTGAAATACCTTTTAGTCATTTAGAGGAACTTTCCTCTCACATACCGTCCCTAAAGCATCAAATCTTTAAAGTTATGAGCCGAAAAATCTCAGATGATCAGCAAATGATGGTATTGCTTGGTAAAAAGAACGCTGACGAAAAGGTCGCTTCTTTTCTTTTGAACCTATCTACTCGCTTTAAGAAACGTGGTTACTCTGCGACTTCTTTTCGCCTATCAATGTCTCGTGGTGAAATTGGTAACTACCTTGGATTAGCGGTTGAAACGGTTAGCCGTGTCATCACTCGCTTCCAAAAAAGCGAAATGATTCATGTGGATGGAAAGGAAATTGAAATAGTTAATTTCCCAGAAATACAAAAACTCGTTGGGGTTGCCAGCGATTGTGGTAAAATCGCCGAAATTAATAAAAACTGAGGCGAAACAAGATATGCTTTATGATGATTTTTACGTTAAATCACTAATACAAACCGTAGAAGATTGGCCAAAAGAAGGCATTAGCTTTCGAGATATTACGCCTATTTTTAGCGATCCGAAAGGGATGAGAATGGTGGTTGACGCTTATATTCATCGTTATATGTCAACGGAAATCACGCACATTGCTTGTATTGATGCGCGTGGTTTTCTAATTGCTGCGGTTTTGGCCTATGAATTACAAAAACCTCTTATTCTTATCCGAAAGAAAGGTAAGTTACCAGGCAAAACCATTTCTCAAAAGTACGCTCTAGAGTATGGTGAAGCTGAGCTGGAAATACAGGAAGGCGCGGTAAAACCAGGTGATGAAGTGTTGTTATTTGATGATTTGATCGCGACTGGCGGAACGCTCTTTGCAGCGATCAAGCTTCTTACTGATCAAGGTGCAAATATCAAAGAAGTAGCGGCAATCATTGACCTTCCAGATCTAGGTGGTAGTCAGAAATTACAAGACGGCGGTGTTCCTGTTTTTAGTCTTTGCGCTTACGCAGGAGACTGATTCGAACTAAAAAACAAAAAAAGGTGGCCTGAGCCACCTTTTTTTATGCTTACAATATAAGATTGATTAACATTTAAAAATCTACGTTAGCACCGACAGAGAAGCCTTTATTGATTTCAGTTCGAGATTCATCATCATAGACAACAACGGTATTTGTATAGCTCACATACGCTCTTGCATTACGCATTGTTCGGTACTCAAGGCGGAAATCATAAGTATAAGTGTGATTAAGGTTACTAAAAGACAATACTTCAGGTGAATAATAGCCAGAACCATAAATACTCAAACGGTTTGCTTCTGGTAAAGTGTAGCGGTACCAACCACCTAGACTTAAGGCTGCTGATAGTTCATCTTCTTCGTCTGTTTCTAGGGACGCGTCTATCACTGTAAATCTAATACCAATGCCCACTTCAAGCGGGCCGTTTCCGCCCTCAGAGTCTTGAACACTTAAACCGACATGTGCAGTAGAGCTATTTGTCTCGACATCTTGAACTACACCAGCATCAATGCCAAAGCTCCCCATACTTAGATTGATATCACCTTTCACTGTCTCATTTGTCAAACTAACACCAGCCGATGAAGCATTAACTAAAGAGGCACCTAGAAGACCAGCTGTTAAAAATAGGGCTTTATATGTAAGGTTCATTTCTATCTTCCTATAACGAAATAATATTCAACCGATCTGACGCATCATCAGACTGCTTCAAATCTTTAAAATTAAATAACTCAGTATCAGCCAAATGGGACGGAACAACATTTTGCATTGCAGTAAACATAGAGTCCGTTCTTCCTGGAAACTCTTGATCCCATTTTTGCAGCATGTCTTTTATAACTTGCCTTTGTAAATTTTGCTGAGAACCACATAAGTTACAAGGAATAATCGGATACTCTTTCATAATGGAAAAAGCTTCAATATCTTTTTCCTTACAATATGCCAATGGGCGAATAACCACGTGCTTTCCATCATCACTGAGCAGTTTAGGCGGCATTGATTTCATCTTACCACCAAAAAACATGTTTAAAAACAAAGTCTCCAATATGTCATCTCTGTGATGGCCTAGTGCTATCTTAGTCGCACCAATCTCTTCTGCAAAACCGTATAAAGACCCTCGACGTAAACGTGAGCATAAACCGCACGTTGTTTTACCTTCAGGGACTATTTCTTTCACTATACTGTATGTGTCGCGCTCTAATATATGAAAGTCGACGCCGGTCTCTTCTAAATACGCAGGCAATATATGCTCTGGAAAACCAGGTTGCTTTTGATCCAAATTAACCGCGACTATGCTAAATTTAATCGGCGCGCTTGCTTGTAAATTCCGAAGAATCTCAAGCATGGTATAAGAATCTTTACCTCCAGATAAACAAACCATTATTTTATCGCCATCTTCAATCATGTTGAAATCAGCAATAGCTTGACCTGTTAATCTACGAAGTCGCTTTTCATAT
>CALLIL010000088.1 GCA_938009755.1 uncultured Marinomonas sp. | reverse complement strand
ATTCCCTTTTGTTTCCACCCAAAAAAAGAGCTTCATTTGAAGCTCTTTTTTTTGATACAAAATAGCAAGTCAGTAAGACTGACTCAACTCAGTCACTATTGATACATTAGCCTCAGGAAACTGATAAGCCGGCAGCTCATTAAAAGGAACCCAGCAAACTTGCTGACCTTCACTACCTATCGGCTCCCCTTTGAATTTTTCAACTTTAAAAAAAGACAACTCCACTTGCTTCGCACCATAATCATGAGATATTTTTTTAAAAAGCTCGCACACCATCACGTGGATACCGCACTCCTCTTCCAACTCACGAATTAAAGCCTGCTCAGGTGTCTCATGCTCTTCACATTTACCACCTGGAAACTCCCAAAGACCACCTTGATCTTGACTGTCTTTACGCAAGGCAATGAAAACATTATTTCCTTTAATAATAATCCCAGCAGATACTCGAATTAACATTAAGTACGATACTCCGCGTTAATGGTGACATAGTCATGTGAGAAATCTGTGGTCCAAACGGTATCAGCTTTCTGCCCCATCCCCAGATCCACACAAATATGTATTTCTTCAGGAGCCATAGCCAACTCACCATGCTCTTCTAGATAGTCAGGTGATCTGCCACCATTTCGAGCAATTTCAAAACCATTTATATGCAGCTGCACTTTATCAACATCCAGATCTTGGACACCCGCACGCCCCACAACCGCGAGAATTCGTCCCCAATTTGGGTCTGAGGCGAACAGAGCCGTTTTTACTAGCGGAGAATGCGCTATTTCAAAAGCGGTTTTTGTTGCATCATTTTCACTTGCCGCACCAACCACTTCAACCGTGACAAATTTAGTCGCTCCCTCGCCGTCACGAACAATCGCATGGGCTAACTCTTTCATTACAGATGTAAAAGCAGCAATAAACGCTTCAGCAAGAGGGGCACTTACGGAAGTAATCTTTTCATTCCCAGCCATCCCGGTAGCAACAGCCATACAAGAATCATTTGTAGACGTGTCACTGTCCACTGTAATTCGATTGAAGCTTTTATTAGTCGTTTCTTTGAGAATTGACTGGAGCACATCCGACTCAATAGCAATATCGCTAAAAATATAGCCAAGCATGGTCGCCATATTCGGTCGAATCATACCTGCGCCTTTCGATATTCCAGCAACCGTATAAGTACGACCTTCAAAATCAAAAGTACGAATTGATCCTTTCGGCAACGTATCGGTCGTCATAATACCCACACCAGCCGAGTACCAATTATCCGCAGATAAGTTTTGAATAGCAAAAGGCAACGCTGAGATAATCTTTTCAACAGGTAAAGGCTCACCAATTACTCCCGTTGAAAAAGGCAAAACAGATTCTACACTAACCCCTACTTGCTCGGACAATGCATGACAAGTTTTCAATGCATTTTCAAGACCTGATTTACCAGTGCCAGCGTTTGCATTACCAGTATTAATCAATAAATAACGACTATTTTCTAATGTAAGATGTTTTTGACACACCCGAACAGGTGCGGCACAGAATGCATTTTGAGTAAATACACCTGCGACAGAAGCACCTTCACACAACTCAAAAAGAACCACATCTTTTTTGTTTGGTTTTTTAATACCCGCTTCAGCCACACCTATTCTTATCCCCTTAATCTCAGGAATAAGAGGGAATTCATGCAATCCTACTGCCATTTTAGTGTTCTCCAGCTATACCAAGCGACCATGACATTGTTTGTATTTTTTACCTGAGCCACAAGGACACGGCTCATTACGCCCCACTTTAGGGTATTGCTTTCCATCATCTGCAGGGTTCTGTTCATTATTATCAGATAAAGAGCCTACTGAATTATGAACCGTACTCATCTTCATTTTAGCATCTTGCTGCAGACGAGCTTGTTCTATTTTTTCAGCCTCTTCCGCTGTTTGGACTTTCACTCGGGTAATAACTTGAATTACTTCAAACTTCACCTGATCCAATAAACCTTGGAACAATTCGAAAGATTCGCGCTTGTATTCTTGCTTAGGATTCTTCTGTGCGTAGCCACGCAAATGAATACCCTGCCTTAACATATCCATTGTTTGAAGGTGCTCTTTCCAAAGCGTATCTAGAACCTGCAACAAAACTTGTTTTTCAAAAGATCTAAATGCCGTTTCACCAGCAGATTCTTCTTTCATTTTGTGGTCAGCAATAAAGCTATCTAGGATCTTCTGACGAAGAGGCTCTTCATACAGTTTTTTATCCTCTTCAACCCATTTAGCAACCGGAAGTTCTAAGCTAAATTCATTACGTAACTTTTCTTCTAAGCCCTCCAGATCCCACATATCAAAAATACTTTGTGGTGGAATAAACTCATCAACAACCCCTTCAACAACTTCCTCTCTCATTGAGGCAATCGCCTCAGAAAGATCATCTGAAACCATCATTTCAAAACGCTGACGATAAATAACTTGTCGTTGATCATTTGCTACGTCATCGTATTCTAAAAGCTGCTTACGTGTATCAAAGTTACGACCTTCAACTTTACGTTGCGCTTTTTCGATCGCGTTAGATACCATTTTATGTTCAATGGCTTCGCCTTTTTCCATACCTAGCGCCATCATCATTTTCTTAATTCGATCAGACATAAAGATGCGCATTAAGTTATCTTCTAAAGAAAGATAGAAACGAGATGAACCAACATCACCTTGACGACCAGCACGACCACGCAGCTGATTATCAATACGACGAGATTCATGTCGCTCTGTACCAATGATATGCAATCCGCCAGCCGCTAATACAGATTCATTACGTATTTTCCAATCCGCTTTCTGCTTTTCAATAGCATCTTGTGATGCGGACTCGCCAAGTTGTGATAACTCAACTTGCAAATTACCACCCAACACAATATCTGTACCACGACCAGCCATGTTTGTTGCAATAGTCACAGCCCCAGGTCGGCCTGCTTCAGCAACAATTTCTGCTTCACGCTCATGCTGTTTTGCATTCAGAACATTGTGCTTTATATTTTTCTTATTCAGAAAGTTCGATAACAGCTCAGAATAATCAATAGAAGCTGTACCAACTAACACTGGACGACCTTGTTTCACATTGTCTTCGATATCTAAAACAATCGCTTCAAATTTGTCTTCTGTAGACATGAAGATCAAATCATTAAAGTCTTTCCTTTGAACCTGTCGGTTCGTAGGAATAACAATAACGGACAGTCCATATATTTGCTGAAACTCAAATGCTTCAGTATCCGCGGTTCCGGTCATACCAGACAATTTTTCATACAAACGGAAATAATTCTGGAACGTTGTAGAAGCAAGTGTTTGACTTTCAGCCTGAATAGTTACACCTTCTTTTGCTTCTACCGCCTGATGAATGCCTTCTGACCAGCGACGTCCTGGCATCGTTCGTCCAGTATGCTCATCAACAATAACAATCTGATCACCTTGAATAACGTAATCGACGTTTTTCTTAAAAATAACATGCGCTTTTAAGCAGGCATGAACATGGTGAAGCAAGGCAAGATTACCAGCAGAGTAAAGACTTTCACCTTCACCCAATAACTCATTCTTAACCAACCACTCTTCAACAAAGGTGTGACCTTCTTCTGTCAGGTCAATGCTGCGCTGAGATTCATCAAACACATAATGACCACCTGACGCCTCCTCTCCTTCTTCAGCCTCTTCCTGCTTAACAAGTAAAGGCGCGAGTAAGTTGATCTTACGATATTGCTCAGAGCTGTCTTCAACAGCACCAGAAATAATAAGAGGTGTTCTAGCTTCATCTATCAAGATCGAGTCAACTTCATCGATCACAGAGAAATTCAAATCACGCTGCACACGGTCTTCCAAGCGAAAAACCATATTGTCACGAAGGTAGTCAAAGCCAAATTCATTATTTGTGCCATAAGTAATATCACACAAATAAGCGGCTTTTTTATCCTCACGGTCTTGGCCAGAGAAAACAACACCAACACTCATATCCAAGAATTCATACAACGGACGCATCCAATTTGCATCACGCCCAGCAAGATAATCATTCACAGTGACAACATGGACACCTTTAGACGTTAGCGCATTTAAATACACAGCTAGCGTTGCAACAAGTGTCTTACCTTCACCTGTTCTCATCTCTGCAATTCGCCCTTCATTGAGCACCATGCCACCTATCAGCTGCACATCAAAATGACGCATGCCCATTACTCGTGAACTACCTTCACGAACAACGGCAAATGCTTCAGCCATAATGGAATCAAGCGTTTCACCATTAACAAGGCGTTCACGAAATTCGCTGGTTTTTGCAGCTAACGCATCATCAGATAAAGCGCTAATAGTGCTTTCAAGCTGATTAATTTGTGCAACAACTTTCTTATATCGTTTTACTTCTCGGTCATTCTTTGTGCCGACAATTTTTTTAATTACAGTTCCTAACATCTTGAACTCAACGTATCCAATTAGTAATAATGACAGTCTACCATGGTAATGCATGACAAATCATGAAATATCAAGGACCTATAAACAAAAAAACCAGACAAAATGTCTGGTTTATAAATACAATCAAATTTCAATCAGCTACTTACGCATTAGCAAAAGCGCTCTCTGTATAAGCAATTGGTTTTGCTTGAGCTTCATCTTCAAAAATCACATACTCCCAAGCGTCTTCCTGAGCAAGAAGAGCCAAAAGCAATTTATTGTTCAATGCGTGACCAGATTTATGTGCGGTGTATTCACCAATCAAACTGTGCCCTAAAAGATATAAATCACCAATAGCATCTAACACCTTGTGACGGACAAGTTCATCACGGTAGCGTAAACCCTCATCATTCAATACACGATAATCATCAAGAACAATAGCATTTTCCATATTTGCGCCACGCGCTAGGTTATTGTTTTTGAAGTACTCAAGGTCTTTCATGAAGCCGAAAGTTCTTGCACGACTGATTTCTTTAACGAATGTCGTTGTTGAGAAATCAAAAGACGTACTTTGAACATCTTCACCAATCGCTGGATGCTCAAAATCAATCGTAAAAGAAAGACGGAATTTAGAGTGAGGCACTAAAGAAGCAAATTTATCGCCTTCTTCCACTCGAATTGGTTTTTTAACTCGAATAAATTTCTTTGGTGCATTTTGAGCTTCTAAACCTGCAGATTGCAACAAGAAAACAAAAGGGCTAGCACTGCCATCCATAAGAGGCACTTCACTCGCACTAACTTCTACATAAGCATTGTCAACACCCAAACCAGCCATAGCAGAAAGCAAATGCTCAACAGTACTGACTTTAACATCGCCTTGACACAAGGCCGTGGCAAAGTTTGTCGAACCAACCGATCGCGCATCACCATGTATTTCTACAACAGGATCCAGATCTGTACGAACAAAGACAATACCGGTATTTACAGGTGCAGGTTTCAGTGTCAAATACACTTTCTCACCTGAATGTAAACCGACTCCAGTAGCTCGAATAATGTTCTTTAGTGTGTGTTGGCGTACCATGTTATTCCTACAATTTTATGACTGGATACTATTTATTACAAAATAATATCAATTACACCCTTCCAATACAATCCAACACCATGATATTGCATGTTTTTTGCGCAAACTAATCAGCTTGTCGACGCAAAAATGCTGGAATGTCCAAATACGATAATTTATCGTCGCTTGTTGAAGAGGTAGAATCATCAGACTCTACTTTCTCGTCTAAGCTTTTCTCAACCACTTCCGCCTTCATTGTTTCCGAAGGCTTTGGCGCTTCTTTCACCTCAGGCTGAGAAACTCGATTCTCAACAACAGGATCCGTCTTCGCCACAACTGGTTGAGAGACAACAGATTCACCTACTGCAGATTTCACCTCTACTGCAGGACGACCCTCTAAACCAGTCGCAACCACCGTAACTCGCATTTCATCACCAACACTGGGATCAATTGCACAACCAATTACGACAGTTGCATCTTCCGATGCATATTCTTCAATAATACCGCCCACTTCTGTGAACTCAGACAAACCAACCTCTTCATTGGCTGTAATGTTCACAAGCACACCGCGAGCGCCTTTTAAATTAATATCTTCCAACAATGGGTTATGTATTGCCGCTTCAGCAGCAACATTCGCTCTATCATCTCCCGATGCTGAGCCCGTACCCATCATGGCCATCCCCATCTCAGACATAACTGTTCTTACATCTGCAAAGTCAACGTTGATTAAACCTGGTCTCATTATTAGGTCTGTTATACCTTGCACTGCGTTAAACAAAACATTATTGGCTTCGCCAAACGCTTTTAACAAAGTAATATTTTTACCTAATACAGGTAAAAGTCGCTCATTAGGCACCGTAATTAATGAATCAACATTTTCTCTTAATTCTCTTACACCAGCTTCGGCAATTTTTGCCCGACGACGCCCTTCAAAAGGAAAAGGTTTCGTCACAACAGCGACGGTTAAAATACCAAGCTCACGAGCAACTTTTGCAATAACTGGTGCAGCACCGGTACCTGTTCCGCCACCCATTCCTGCTGTGATAAATACCATATCGGCACCAGTCAGCAAATGTGTAATTTTTTCTTGATCTTCCAGTGCGGAATCACGACCAACTTCAGGGTTTGCACCAGCTCCCAGCCCTTTTGTAATAGCGGAGCCTAGCTGCAATGAAATACCTGTTTCAAAACCAATCAATGCTTTGGAGTCTGTGTTAGCGCAAATAAACTCCACACCTTCCAATTGATTCTCAAGCATATGACGAACAGCATTGCCGCCGCCGCCGCCAACACCAATCACTTTAATAACAGCATTATCGGACAAATTATCTTCCGCTAAATCAAAGACATTCATGGGCTTATCGCTCCTCAGTAAATTCACACTCAATTCTGACTAAATATAACTTTGAAACCAGTGTTTAAGTTTCTGCCACGCTTTCGCTACACTGAAAGATGGCCCGGCTTCTTTAGGATCAAGAATTGATGACTCTCGTTTAATTTGTGTCTTAGATACTGTCCGCTTGGAGGTTTCAGGCATTTCAGCCTCTTTACTACCATAAGCCAATAATCCAACGCTTGTTGAATATATAGGGTTATCGACAATATCTGACATTCCTTTAGTACAATCTGGTACGGATAATCGAACTGGCATCTGAAATACCTTCTCAGCCAAGTCCGCGGCGCCTTCCATAAGCGACGTACCGCCAGTAATAACAATGCCTGCAGGGATACGCTCCGCGTATCCGCTGCGTCTTAATTCATCCAAAATTAAATTGTAAATTTCTTCATATCTTGCCTCAACCACCTCTGTTAACGCATGTCGAGTGATTGATCTTGGTTGGCGATCACCAACACTAGGCACTTGCAAAACTTGCTCAGAGGACGCCATTGAAGACATCGCACAGGCATATTTAACTTTAATTTCTTCTGCATGCTGAGTTGGCGTACGAAGTGCCATTGAAATATCATTCGTTACTTGATCGCCCGCAACAGGGACAACGGCCGTATGATGTAAAGCGCCATCAATCCATACTGCAATATCAGAAGTGCCTGCACCAATATCAATAAGGCAAACACCTAAATCTTTCTCATCTTCACTCAGGGATGATTCGCTTGAAGCAAGTTGGGATAAAATGACACCATCAACACCAAGCCCACAACGTTTTATACACTTTTCAATATTCATCACGGCGTTAACTGCACCAGAGATCAAATGAACATTGGCTTCTAAACGCACGCCTGACATACCAAGTGGGTCTTTAATACCTTCTTGGGAGTCAATATGATATTCCTGAGGAAGAATATGCAACACTCTTTGATCAGAAGAAATTGGCACAGCTTGCGCGGCATCAATAACACGATCAATATCTTCTCTTTGAACTTCTCCGTCTTTTACAGCAACAATGCCGTGAGAGTTCAAGCTGCGAATATGACTTCCCGCCACACTCACATAAACAGAATGAATATTACAACCGGCCATTAACTCTGCTTCTTCTACAGCACGTTGTATAGACTGAACAGTAGACTCGATATTAATAACCACACCACGCTTCATGCCTTTTGAGCTATGAGAGCCAATTCCGACAATTTCCAGACTACCATCAGCCAGCACTTCACCAACTACACAGATAACTTTTGATGTGCCTACATCCAAACCGACTATCATTTCACCTTCCCGGCATTGCGTGTTTCGTTTATGGTGGTACCTGTTTTCGAAAGCACTAATTGAGCAAAAAACAGACCCATATTATTCATTTTCTTTCCAACCGACGGCAACACCATGAGGATATCGCGCATCAACAGAGGTAATTTGCTCTATTCTACCCGATAAATCGCTTTTATACACCGCTATAAATCGTTGTAATCGCTCTAAAACTTCTTCTCGGCCTAGCTTTACCTGAATACCATTTACAAAGGTTACACTCCAAGCACCTCTTGCCTCTAAAGTAAGCTGAGAAATTCGCAATGATGTTGTTGCAATCACCTGACTAATCAAACCAAACTGCTCAAGCACAATGTCTGTTGAGTTCACAGGTCCATATAGTTTCGGCAAAGGCAGTTTAGGTAAATTTCTAGGTGTAATAACTACAGCGGATGTGGAGATCAACTGCTCATTACGCCAGTATGCTAGAGGCGTGTACTCACGGACAAGCACCTGCAAGGTATTTGGCCAAACTTTACGAACTTCTGCACTTTCAACCCATTGGGACGACTGCGCAATCTCTAGCGCATCAGCAATGGACAAACCGAGAAGACTGCGACCAAATAAAGACGCATAATCCACTTTGAGCTCTTCCGCTGACGCGTATTTTAGGTCACCTTTAATTTCTATATCGTTAATAACAAACCAAGTATCCGGCGACTCATCATCTTGAAAAGTCGCTACAATTATTAACAAAATTGCTCCAATTAAAGCCGCTATTCTCATAAATTAAGCACGTTTTGCCGTGTCCCAAGCCGCTTGAGCGATTTTTTCAACAAGAGAATTATAGTCAATACCCACATGATTTGCCGCCATTGGCACCAAACTATGAGACGTCATTCCTGGTGCCGTGTTAACTTCTAACACCCAAAAAACACCATCATTGTCACGCATAACATCCACACGCCCCCAACCAGAACAACCTAACGAGCGATAAGCATCAAGCGCCAACATTTGTAACTCGTTCTCATCGTCTTCATTCAAACCGCATGGCAATAAATATTCTGTATCGTCTGCGATATATTTCGCCTCGTAATCATACAAAGTGTGATCCGGAGACGCTTTAAGTCCAATGGCAGGATACGCAGCATCATCAATAATTGTAACGGTATATTCTGGGCCATCCACAAACGCTTCGACCAAGATATCAGAATCATACTCAAGCGCTTTTGATAGCGCCTCATCCAACTCAGAGCGACTTGTGGCTTTATTAATACCAATTGTCGAACCTTCTCTAGAGGGCTTAATAATCATTGGGTAAGCCAACTCTGCCTCAATTGTTTCAGCATCAGCCGTCCCAACAAATGACATATAAGCAGGTGTTGGAATACCAATTCCTTTCCAGAAACGTTTCGTGAGTACCTTATCCATTGCCAAGCCACATGCTAATGGAGAGCTGCCTGTATAAGGCTTTTCAAGCATCTCCAATAATGCTTGCACGCGGCCATCTTCACCTTCGCCACCATGAAGCGCAATAAAGGCAAGATCAAACGATACTGACTGCAATTGAGCAACTGGGTCCAAATCGCCATCAGGACCATACAAATCGACCCCAACAACCTGATGCCCTTTCGAACGCAAACCTTCAACAACCAACGGACCGCTAGAAAGAGACACATCTCGCTCTGCTGAACGACCACCATAAACAACAGCAATAACGGATTCTTTTAATGATTTTGACATATTAAATCCCACTAACAGCAAGCTTTTTAGAGACAGCGCCGATATCACCAGCACCTTGGGTAATTAACAAATCACCTTCTCGTAGCACATTACTTAGAATCGAACGCAAATCAGACTCACTGCCCACATGGATTGGATCAACATTACCTCGCTGGCGAATACTGCCACACAGAGAGCGACTATCCGCACCATTAATAGAGGCTTCGCCAGCAGCGTACACATCAAGTAACAACAAAACATCCACTTGCGACAAAACTCGCACAAAATCTTCATATAAATCACGTGTTCGCGAGTATCTGTGAGGCTGATAAACCATGACTAAACGTTTTTCAGGCCAACCCGCACGGATTGCTTTAATGGTTGCCAACACTTCACTTGGATGATGTCCATAATCATCAACAAACATGACTTCGGAACCATCAGACAAGGTCAAAGGCGCTTGCTCTTGAAAACGTCGTCCAACACCTTCAAAACCCATTAAGCCCGCTTGAATAGCGGCAGCATCAACATTTAAATCCGTGGCAACAGCAATCGTCGACAACGCATTCAGCACATTATGACGACCCGGCATAGGCAAACGAATTTTCAAAGGCTCACCTTCTGGACGGTGCGCTAAAAATTCACAATAACGACCTGTTTGCACAATATCTGTCGCATAAAAATCTGCTTTTTCATCAATACCATAAGTCAAAACAGGTCGGCTCAAAGAAGGCAATATTTCTCTCACATTCTCATCGTCCACACACAACACAGCTAAGCCATAAAAAGGTAGATTATGAATAAACTCTATAAAAGTGTGTTTTACTTTTTCAAAATCACCACCATACGTGTCCATATGGTCTTCATCTATATTGGTCACAATCACTGTTTGAGGCTGTAAATGCAAAAAGGAAGCATCACTTTCATCAGCTTCTGCCACAAGATAAGAACTACTTCCCAATTGAGCATTGGCACCCGCACTGGTCAATCGCCCACCAATAACAAAAGTAGGCGCTTCACCTGTTGCAGCCAACACTGAAGCCATCAAACTGGTTGTTGTCGTTTTACCATGCGTTCCCGCTACCGCAATACCATGTCGGTAACGCATCAACTCAGCCAACATTTCCGCACGTCGAACAATCGGAATACGATGCTCTTTACCCCAAATAATTTCTGGGTTTTTCTCATTAATAGCCGTAGACACAACAATCACATGAGCATCGTATACATTTTCTTCCAAATGCCCCAAATAGATTTTGATACCCAGCTCTTCTAAACGATCAGTCACAGAAGACGCTTTTAAATCCGAGCCAGATACTTGATACCCTTGATTATGCAACACCTCGGCAATGCCGCACATTCCTACACCACCAATACCAATAAAATGTATATTTTGGATACGGCGCATTGTCGGGATGTCATACTGAGTTTTATTATCAATCATGATTTTATTAACCTTAAACAGTGAGCAACAACATCTTGCGTTGCATTTGGGTGAGCCATTTTTTTGGCCTCTTCTCCCATTTGTAATAATGGTTCTTCGCTATCTATAAAAGTCGAAAGCAAAGACAAGACTTTTTCATAAGTCAGCTCTGACTGAGGCAGTAAATAAGCACCGCCTACTTTTTCTAAATAACGGGCATTCTCCGTTTGATGATCGTCAATAGCATATGGATAAGGCACCAGAATAGAAGGCAACCCTGCAATCGCCAATTCACTGATGGTCATAGCACCCGCTCGACACAATACAACATCTGCCCAATAATAAGCTTGATCCATATTATCTAAGTAAGGCTCAATACGAGCATCAACATCGGCCTCACGATAAAGGTCAACCACCTCATCGAAGTTTCTGTTTCCTGTTTGATGCCAAACATCCAATCGCTGGGAAAAATGCCAATTAGACAATACTTGCGGCATAATCTCGTTAATTGCCTTAGCACCTAAACTGCCACCAACCACTAATAAGCGCAATGGACGAGCAGAGTCATTACGTGGCGTACGGACTTTCTGACTCAAAAGATCTTGACGAACAGGGTTCCCTACCGTCAAACCTCCCGATAAAGCACCATCAAATGCCTGTAACTTCAATGTTGCCACTTTTGCCAACAATGTATTTGTGGTTCCTGCGATGGCATTTTGCTCATGGATAACCAAAGGAATTCTTAACAGTTTTGCCGCAACACCACCCGGCCCAGCAACAAATCCCCCCATTCCCAAGACGACATCCGGCTTCGTTTTTTGCAATACAGCAATTGCCTGACCAATCGCATGCAAAATCCTGAAAGGCGCCATTAACAACCCAAACACTCCTTTGCCTCTCACTCCTTTAATAGATAAAGAATGCAAATTTATGTCATATTCAGGCACCAGCATCTCTTCCATCCCACCTTTTGATCCTAACCATTCGACATCAAGGCCTTTCTCTTTAAAACTGTGAGCGCAAGCCAACGCTGGATAAATATGTCCACCTGTTCCACCTGCCATAACAATGACTTTTTTGATGTCACTCATTCAGCACTCTCTTCTTTTTGAGTTGTTTCAACTGGGCTAATAGCTTTCTCTGCTCGACGGTTTTCAATATCCACTCGAGCCACAACAAACAAGCTGCCCAATGTAATAATCAAGCTACTGCCACCGTAACTAATCAAAGGCAAGGTCAATCCCTTGGTCGGTAGAAAACCAGTATTCACACCAATATTAATGATAACTTGAGCCAAAATCAGTATAGAAAAACCAAAACACATATAAGCAGAAAAAGGCTTTGCTAACGCCATCGCACGACGACCAATTTTAAAAACTCTACCAACCATCACAGCAAACAAGACAATAAGCAGCAAACCACCAAACATGCCAGTTTCTTCGACCCAGATAGAAAACACAAAATCAGTATGTGCTTCTGGTAAATAAGACAGCTTCTGAACACTGTTCCCCAAACCTAAACCAAACCACTCTCCACGCCCGTAAGCAATCAATGCCTGACTAAGTTGATAGCCTTCATTAAAAGGATCTGCCCAAGGGTCAATAAAGTTCATAAGGCGCTTTAGTCGATAACTCTCAGACACAGCAACGACGCCTAGCATGGCAACAGAAGTCATCATCAAAAGCAGAAATTGATACAAGGGCGCGCCACCTAAAAAAAGCAACACCATTACCGTCCCCAATAAAACCACAGACGCACCAAAATCTGGCTCAAACAATAAGAACAAGAGGAAAATACTGCAAAGGAATAATGGCAAGAGGAAACCCGCCCAGCCTTCACGAACTCGATCCGCGCGTCGTACTAAATAGCCAGACACATAAACCACCATACAAACCTTGGCGACTTCAGAGGCCTGCAAGTTAAACACCACAAGGTTGATCCAGCGGCGACTACCGTTAACACTCTTACCAATTCCTGGCACTAAAACCAAGATCAATAAAATGAGTGACAACCCCATCATTAAAATGCCCCACTTCTGAAGCTGTTCAGTCGGCAAAGAAATCAAAGCCCAGCCAAAAATTAAAGCCAGCACGAGATATAAAGCCTGTCGCCTCATAAAGAAGTAAGGGTGTCCATGGAGGTTTTCAGAAATCGAAATAGAGGCGCTGGATACCATCACCATGCCCAAAACTAAAATAGAAACAACCGCAGTAAGAAAAACAGAATCAATCCGAGAAAACTCACGGAAAGAGACACGATCAAAAATATTCAACCATGTCATAAGGAAGAAACCAGCTGAACAAAGTGCTCGCCACGCACTTCATAATTTTTATACATATCCAAACTGGCACACGCTGGAGAAAAAAGAACAATATCTCCTTCTTTTACATCCGCAGAAATTGATTCAACAATATCGTCCAACGTCGCTTTATGCTGCACTTGAGCACTTACAGACAAAGTATCCGCAATACGACTCGCATCCTTACCAAAGACATAAAGCTTGCGCACATAATCTGCAACAGGCTTAACCAAATCGCTGAAATCTGCGCCCTTGCCTTCTCCGCCAGCAATTAAGACAATATTTTTATTGGCACTGGAACCCAAGCCTTGTAACGCAGCTAAGGTTGCGCCTACATTCGTGCCTTTAGAATCATTTATAAACGTTGCACCTTGATACATTCTCACCGTCTCACAGCGATGTGGTAAACCACCGAATTCCCCCAGAACTTTGGCGATTCCCTCATGGTGTAAATCGATACCTAATAATTCCAACATAGCCAACGCTGCCAAAATATTGGCGTAGTTATGAGACCCTTTTAATGCGATTTTAGACGTATGGTAAAGACGCTCAACACCTCGACACAGCCAAGCACCTTGGTCATCCGTCAACATACCAAACTCTTTTAGGTCTGGACTTTTCGTTGTAAAGGCACGGACAGGAACCCCTTCAGATAAAAGCGGTGCGGTTAAAATATCTTGTTTATTGCAAACCGCCGCTTTACAACCTCGATAGACTTTTTGTTTGGTACGCTGATAATCATAAAGATCTTTATATCGATCCATATGATCTTCTGAAACGTTCAATAAACAAGCTAGGTCAGCCTGAAGAGCATCCGTGGTTTCTAATTGAAAACTGGACAATTCTAGAATATAGAAATCAATGTTAGGGGCCAATAATTCCAAAGCAGGCGGCGCCAAATTCCCACCGGCTCTCGCATTTTTACCACACGCCTGAAGTAGCAAAGCGACCAAAGTCGTCACCGTACTTTTGGCATTTGACCCCGTGATAGCCACAAAAGGGGCATTGACATAATCACAAAATAAATCAATGTCACCTCTCATCGCAACGCCTTGTTTGGCCAAATCAGACAAGACTGGTGTACTTAAAGGAATTCCAGGGCTTACATAAAGCTCCGTCACTCCCAAGGTATTTAAAACAGATAAATTACCTGTAAAAATACGCTCTTCAGGACACAAAGCTTTTGCTTGCTCCAAACCCGGAGGGTTCTCTCGGGAATCCACCACAAAAAACTCAATTCCTTTACTTGCTAAAAAACGTACGCAAGATAAGCCCGTCGCCCCCAAGCCGACAACAGCTCTTATCCGATCTGACCCGATCAACGACATGCAAAAACTCCTAACGTACTTTTAATGTAGCGAAACCAACCAACACAAGACAAACAGTAATAATCCAAAAACGAACAATTACTTTTGGTTCTGCCCAACCTTTCAATTCAAAGTGATGGTGAATAGGTGCCATTCTAAATATTCTACGCTTGGTTAATTTATAAGAAGCAACCTGCAAGATAACAGACACGGTTTCCATTACGAAAACGCCACCCATAATAAACAACACCAATTCCTGACGAACGATAACTGCAATCACACCTAGCGCTGCGCCAAGTGCCAAAGAGCCTACATCGCCCATAAAAATTTGCGCTGGGTAAGTGTTAAACCACAAAAAACCTAGACCAGCACCAGCCAATGCGGCACAAAAGACCAGTAATTCACCAGAGCCTTGAACATAAGGAATTAATAAATAATCAGCGAAGCGAATATTCCCCGTTAAGTAAGCAAATACGCCCAAAGCGCCGCCCACTAAAACGGTTGGTAAAATAGCTAAACCATCAAGGCCATCTGTTAAATTCACTGCATTACTGGTTCCTACAATAACGAAATAGGTCAATACAACAAAAAATGCACCAAGAGGAATGGCAACGTCTTTAAACAAAGGCACAATTAACGACGTTTCTGCAGGTGTGCTAGCGGTATAATAAAGGTAGAAAGCCGCCGCCAAACCAAACACACTTTGCCAGAAATATTTCCACTTAGCAGGAAGACCGCGCGAGTTTTTCTGCACCACTTTGCGATAGTCATCGACCCAACCAACAAGGCCAAATGCCAACATGACTAATAAAACCACCCAAACATATTGATTGGTTAAATCTCCCCAAAGTAAGGTACTCACAGAAATGGAAAAAATAATCAATGCGCCGCCCATGGTTGGCGTACCAGATTTAGAAAGGTGAGATTGCGGACCGTCATCACGAACCGCTTGCCCAATTTGAAGGCGTTGTAGCAAAACAATCACTTTGCCACCAATCATTAATGAAATAGCTAAGGCGGTTAAAACACCTAGAATTGCACGGAGTGATAAATAATCGAAAACGGTAAAGAAAGTAAAATATTTACTCAAGTAATCTGTTAATAGAAGTAACATCTGTAAGGAACATCCTAATTATTTTAATGCTTCAATAACATTTTCCATTTTAGCTGAGCGAGAGCCTTTGACTAAAATGGCATGTTTTTCCCCAAGAGCGCTAACGACGTTAGCCGCCTCTTCATGTGTATCACAAAACACTGCGTCACCACCTTCACTCCTAAAAGCAGCACCAGCAATACTCGCCACAGAGCCAACACATACCAAATAAGAAACCCCCTTTTCTTTGGCATAGCAACCTAACCCATGATGAATATCTGTTTCTTTTTCTCCAAGTTCTCCCAACGCACCTAAAATAAGCCAGGTTTTATCAACGGGTTGCATGACAAGCACGTCGATAGCAGCTTCCACTGAAGTTGGGCTGGCATTGTAACAATCATTGATTAATAGAGCTCCACTTTTTGTTACAAGCCGCTCAAGTCTACCCGATACGCTAACAGATCGGGCTATTTTTTCTATCGACTCTTCAAAGCGATAACCCAAAGACAACATGGCCAACACGACCGCCATTGCATTGGCAACCTGATGCTTGCCTGCACCAGCAATGAAAGCGGGCACAATCTCACCATTATAACGAAACATTGCCGTGCTTGATTCAGCGCCCAACACCAAATCATATGCATAAAGGTCAGCGGTCTCAGTAAAACCAAACGAAACGACACTTCTACCTTCTGCTAAAGAACACCAGTAATCATAAAAGTCATCATCCGAATTTAAGATGATTTTTGCATCAACTGCAGCCCCCGAGATAAGACAGCCTTTTTCTTTTGCTATCCCTTCAAGACTACCAAAGCCTTCAAAGTGGCTGCCACTGGCATTTGTCAAAATAACCACATCTGGTCGTGCTATGTTTGCCAAACGCGCTATTTCACCGGGAACACTTGTTCCTGTCTCAATAACAGCAACATTATTCCGCTGCTCTAACGCTAGTAAGGTTTGTGGAACACCAATCTGGTTATTTAAATTTGCACGGGTTTTTAACACATTGTGTTCAGTAAGTGATTGCGCCAACCAATCTTTTACAGTGGTTTTACCATTACTTCCGGTAATACAGACAACTGGGCCGTCGAAAGCGTCTCGAATGCGACGAGCAATACGACCGTAAGCTAATGTCGTATTCTTCACTTTCACATAAGACGAGACCGTAAGATCCATTTCAGAGACTACACCAACAGCACCCTGTTCTATGGCAACAGAAGCATAATCATGACCATCAAAACGCTCACCCTTTAATGCAACAAACACACACCCAGTAATGATTTTACGAGTATCCGTCACCACAACACTGACGTCGCGATTCTCTCCAACCAATACGCCATCACAAATTTGTGCAATCTCTGCAAGACTCAGCTTAATGTACATAATCACTTAACGCCTTTAATGCTTCTTCTTTGTCATCAAAATGATGCTTAGTTCCATTGATGTCTTGGTAAGTTTCATGACCTTTTCCAGCAATTAATATCACATCGCCCTCATCAGCAGATAAAATCGCTTTTTGAATAGCGGCACGTCGGTCAGGTTCAAATGTGAACAACTCATCATTGACCTCTGTCTCAGACAAAACATCAGAAAATATTTGGTCTATCGATTCGGTACGCGGATTATCAGACGTCAACCATACATAGTCTGAATCAGATAATGCGGCCTGCATCATTAAAGGACGCTTTCCTCTGTCACGATCTCCGCCACAACCGAACACACAAATAAGTTTTCCTGAGGTATGCTCTTTTAACGCTTGCAAGGCAACCGTTAAAGCATCAGAAGTATGAGCAAAGTCCACAACCACAAGAGGAGCGTTCGCTTGCTCTATTTTATCCATTCGCCCAGGCGCACCTCGTAAGCGAGATAAACCTTCTATAAGTGCGTTTTTATCATCGACATCAAACCAAAGACTGGTCAGTGCAGCCAACGCATTTTGCACGTTAAATCGTCCCAACAAAGGCAAAACAACATCATCTTCACCCTCTGGATGAGACAAGGTAAAACGACAGCCAGCAGGCTCCAAAGATAGGTTTTTAACATAGAAGTCAGCTAACGGGTTTTGCTCACTATAATAATGACATTCTGAATTTAACGCCGCACGCGTCATAAAAGGCGTGTATTCATCATCTAAACAAAAAACGGAATGCTGAACAGAAGGAAAGGTAAATAGTTTTTGCTTAGCGGTTGCATAAGCATTCATATCGCCATGGTAATCAAGATGATCGCGAGACAAGTTTGAAAAAACACCAACTTGAAAAGGCACACCTTCAATACGACCTTGATCCAAGGCGTGAGAAGAAGCCTCAAACGCCACAAAATCGACGCCTTTTTTAGCCAAAGACATTAACGTAAGGTGTAAAGTCAAAACATCTGGTGTTGTTTGCTGAGCCTCAACAAGGTCATCCAAAGGTCCAATACCAAACGTCCCAACTAAACCACTTTTTAGCCCAATGGCTTCAGCCAATTGCGCCATATAAAAACAAATAGAAGACTTACCATTTGTTCCGGTAACCGCCGCGATTTTTTTTGGCATATGGCCAAAATATTGATGCAGACAAGCAACCAAAACCGCCGAAGGTTTTTCAACAACGATCAAATCAAGATCAGCACACTGTATTCCTGAGTTCGCCGGCACCACAGCAACAGTGCAACCTAATGCGGCCACCTTATCCAGATAATCCCAACCATTCGAACCCACACCCGCTAACGCAAAAAAGACGCTATTCGCGTCTACTTTTCGACTGTCTGTTTCAAGGTGTGAATACACCTTCGAAGAAGGCGCTTCTGTATTAGAAACACCTGCTACGGCTAATAATTGCTCATGAGTAATACTTGCCATTTAATGGCCTTGTACCACTTGGTAAGGCACTTTTTTCTGATCTAAGCGCACTTCCCTAAGCCCTTCTGGTAAATCCGGATAAATATTCAAAGTTGTCAATGCTCCTTCCATAACACGAGAGAATACAGGAGCGGCGACTTCACCACCATAATACTCACGACCTTTTGGGTCATTCACCATAACAACCATCGCCAATCTAGGGTCAGACGCTGGGGCAACGCCTGCGAACAAGGCAATATATTGGTCGTACTCATAACCCTTTGAACCAACTTTATGAACAGTACCCGTCTTCCCTGCAACACGATATCCAGGGATTTGAGCCGCTTTACCTGAACCTCGCAAAACAACCGCTTCCATCATTTTCACAACGTCTTTTGCAACACCTCGTGGAATGACTTGTTTACCATCAGCAGGTGAATCTTGCTTGAAAATAGTAACAGGCACTTTGTAACCACCGTTAGCCAGCGTCATATAAGCTTGCGCTAATTGTAAAGTAGAAACCGATAAGCCGTAACCATAAGATAACGTTGCAATTTCCGATGGATGCCATTTAGGGTGCGACGGCAAAACACCTGAAGCTTCGCCAGGGAAACCAATCCCGACAGAAGAACCTATCCCCAGTTCGTAATCCATATTCCAAATAGCGTCTTGCGGTAACGACAAAGCAACTTTTGAAGCACCAACATTACTGGATTTTATCAAGAGTTTTTCAAAGTCGATAACTCCATGATTAGAGGAGTCACGAATTGTGAAACGACCAAAACGTAAATACCCGGGCGATGTGTCTACGGTGGTTTCTGTTGTATATTGACCCGACATTAACGCAGCAGAAATAGTAAAAGGCTTCATTGTTGAACCCGGTTCAAACAAATCAATAACAGCCCGATTACGAAGCTCTTCGTATTCTAATTTTGAACGATCATTTGGGTTATAGGAAGGCTGGTTCACCATCGCCAATATTTCACCCGTTTTCACATCGAGAATAACCGCAGAAGCGGATGTCGCACGATGCTCAGTAACCGCCGCTTTAAGTTCACGATAAGCCAAATACTGCAATCTAAGATCAACACTCAACTCAATATTCTCTCCAGGGTGCTCCGTTTCATCTACTCCAATGCCGCGAATGATATTCCCTGAAAGGTCTTTTACATAACTGCGTCGCCCAGGTTCACCTTGCAATGCTTGGTCGTAAGCCAACTCAATGCCTTCTTGGCCTTTATCATCAATATTGGTAAAACCAACCACGTGCGACGCAACTTCAGCCGCAGGGTAAAAACGTTTGTATTCTTTGGTCTTACTCACACCGACAATGCTAGCCGCCATAATAGCGTCCGCTTCATTGGGTGGTATTTGTCTTCTCAAATACATAAACGAGCGACTTTTATTGCTTTCAAATTTTTCTTGCAGCCACGCTTTACCCACACCCATAACATGCGCCAAACGTTCAATTTCTTCTTCTGGACCACCTTCCCCTGTTTCTGGGTCTGGTTTGAGTTTCCACAAGGCTTTAGGGTCTGCAATAATTGTCCACGTTGGCGTACTGACTGCCAAAGGCTCGCCACGACGATCCAAAATCATCCCTCGCGTTGCCGGAATAGATTCTGTTCGCACCGCTCTAATTTCACCTTGATTTTGCAAGAAAGCTTTATCAACAACGGTTAAATAGAAAAGTCGACCACCCGCGATCATAAACAACATAAATGCAATGCCGTAAACGAATCTAAAGCGCCATTTTCCTGGACTGTGAATGCTATTTTGAATACTCATGGTTTCACTATTACCAATTCATCCTGTGATGGTGCGTGCATGTTTAAATCTTTAATCGCCGATTGCTCCAATCGACTTGGTTGAGTCAGCGCGCTTTGCTCAAGCAACAGCTGCCCCCATTTCACTTCATAATCGACTTCGCTTTGCTTCATCGACTGAAGGTAAGAAAAATCTTTTCTAAAGTCGTAAACCTGTACGACAACAGCAATTGAGACCACCCCCAAAACCACAACACCAAGAATAAATATCAATGGTGAATACGGGGATGCCTGCCACTTAATCACTTACTCGCTCCAAGACACGTAACACCGCACTTCGTGAGCGAACATTGTCATCCACTTCATTTTTAGAAGGCTTAATCGCCTTGCCTACTGTTTTAAATTTGATATCGAGATGGGCATTTTGAATTGGCAAATGCCTTGGCAGTTCTGGCCCTTTTGACTTCAACTTCATAAATCGCTTCACAATACGATCTTCTAGAGAATGGAAGCTGATCACTGCCAATCGACCACCCACTTTCAATGCATCAACAGCAGCCTCTAACCCAGTTTCCAAATCACCCAATTCATTATTGATGTGTATACGAATACCTTGGAAGGCGCGCGTTGCAGGGTTTTTCCCCTTTTCCCATGCAGGGTTCGCCTCGGCAACAATTTTGGAAAGCTGAAGTGTCGTTAAAATAGGCGTATGAGCACGATATTCACAAATAGCTTTTGCAATACGACGAGAAAAACGCTCTTCACCGTATTGATACATCACATCGGCCATGTCTTTTTCTTTTACGGTTGCGATCCACTCGGCGGCACTAATACCTTCATCAGGGTTCATACGCATATCAAGTGGCCCATCATTCATAAAGCTAAAGCCACGCTCGGCGTCGTCAATTTGAGGAGAAGAAACCCCCAAATCCATCATCACACCATCAACTTTATCAACGCCAAAAATCTCTGGAATACGAACATCCATATTGGCAAAACTGTCTTGAACTATGGAAAAGCGAGCATCTTCTTGCTCCAGCTGTTTGCCATGCCCAATCGCTACAGGGTCTTTATCAAAACCAAGCAAGCGACCTTTTTCTAATCGGTCTAAAACCAAGCGAGTATGCCCACCACGACCGAATGTGCCATCGACATACAGACCATCTACATCGGTCACCAGCATATCGACGGACTCATGCAGCATGACGCTAATGTGTTCTGCCATCGTGTTTGTCATAGAGAAATATCCATCATGGTTTCTATTTGTAAGTCCTCAAGCGCATCTTGAGACAAGTAATCTTCACGTTGTGCTTCCCATTCTTCTAGGCTCCAAATTTCTAACTTTTTACCTTGACCAAGAATGGTGAGCTTTTTATCCAAACGGGCGAACTCTCGCAGTGGCGCAGGCAGCAGTATTCGCCCTGCTTTATCCACCTCTAAATCGGTTGCGTGTCCAACCAACAGCCTTTGAAGTCGCCTCGCCTGTGGCTGAAAAGTGGGTAATTTATCCAGTTTCTGCTGAATCAGGTCCCATTCAGATAATGGGTATAACAACAAACAGCGCGAAACAGGATCGATCGTGACAACCACGCCTTCGTCATCGTATTGGGAGAGCTCATCGCGCAGGCGCGTAGGTAAGGACATTCGCCCTTTCGCATCCACACTGACTTGATGAATCCCTCTAAACACTGAAATATCCCACTAATCGACACTTTATCCCACAATTTAACACCATTTTATTAAAATAGTAAAAAAATATTGAAGAAATATGTAATTTAGATATTACAGATATAAAAAAACCGCCCATAAAGGACGGTTAATTAGAAAAAATGCATAAATAAAAAAGACTAAAGAAAAAATAAAAACAAAAAAACAAAGCAAGACAAAAACGACAACAATAAAAGGCAAAACAGACAAGAGTCGGGTGGGTCAAACAGCTAAAAACCAAACAAACAACGAACAAAGTGAGAACGGACTCGGGGTGGTTTTACTACAGAAGACCAGGCATTTGTCACCGGTGCACCAGAGATCGAACCGCAGTGAAAACAACAAAGAGGCCAACAAAACAAAAAAACAACAGGAGTCGGGTTGGGCTTACGGCAGAAGGGCGGACATTGACGTCGGTGCAGCAACGATCAAACAGCTGCAGAAACAGAAACCAAAACCAGAACAGATTTGGGCTGGGTTTACCACAGAAGAGCAGGCATTGCATACAAAAATAAACAGGTGGGTGTTCCACCACGGCACTGGCAAAAGTAAATCGCCTGTTAGTGAGCACGTTTCACCCATTTCGTGGCGTAACATGAAAAAGCACCATGGTCTACCGGTACTGTACCAGGTATGTATGGGACATGGGATAATATGACATAACACAAAACCACATTAATTGCGAGCGATCCGGAAACAAACCCTCATTTAGTCAAGTTTACGTTGGCGGCTGATGTTATGCTCTTTTCGTAATAAAGAAATAAAACATCACAACGCATCCCATCACACCACAGCACAGCACAGCACAGCACAGCACAGCACACCCCATCCCCTACCGTTCCACCCCCGTCCCCATCCCATTCCATCCCATTCCATCAAAACCATATTACATCCAGTCCCATCCCGCTCAAAAGTCACATAGCACTCCATCCCACCAAATCAAATCACATCACTTGTTCGGCTGCGGCGGCGGGAACAGAGGGGACAACTCAGATTCATCCCCTCCCTGGCTACACGCAAGATGCGGACTCACCATTCGTGAAACCCCGCTCTGCAGCATCCCGGGCGAAGCCATAACCACCTGCGCCAGCAACACGGCAAGGGCGGGGAAGACGACGAGACTGATCACAGCCGTTGAAAAACCGCCGCAAAGCCGGTTATAAAGTTTAACAAAGCAATTACAAAGCCGTTGAAAAACCGTTACGAAGCAGTTACAAATCCGCTACAAAGCCGTTGCAAAGCAGTAACAAAGCCGCTACAAAGCCGTTACCATTGCAGCTGCAAGCAATTAATACAAGCCGTTGCAAAATCGCTAACAAAGCAGTTCCAAAACCGTTACAAAGCCGTTGAAAATCCGTTACAAAGCCGTTACAAAAGCAGCTATACAGCCGGTGACAACCGCTACAAAGCCGCGGCCGACGTATCGCGCAGCTTGCAAACTGAGTATCGGCGATTCAATCGGTCGAACTCACATCCGACGTACAGTAAAGGTCCCTCTACATTGCCGGTTGAGGCCGTATACAGTGCCGGTGAAATCGCTTGGCACAGATGGGAACATCAGGTAGTGGCTGTGTGCGGAGTAGTGTCGGTTGCTCCTATAGTGCCGGTATTTCTGGCTGAAACAATACCGGCACAATATAGGGACCGCTACCGCATTATACATTTCCCCCCCCTGTCCGTTACCTTGTAGGGTCTTACCGACGGTCCCGAGTCGTCGAACTGATCGATGCTCTTGAGATTGGTGATGTGCTGGAACTTGAAAGGGTTGGCAACGTCCATTTGCTGTCGGATGTGCTCGTTCATCATGTTGATGTACGTTTGGTAGACTCTGTTGTGCGTTTTCGACGAGAGTACCCCCAAAATTAAAATGAAACACAGTCGTTTCAAACGAAAGGGGGGCGCAGCCAGGCAGACGGGTAGACGGGCAGACAGACACGGGTGGATAAGCAGGTAGACAGAAAGACGAGCGTAGACATGGGCAGCCAGGCAGCCAGACAGACATTGAGACACACACGAACGTACGTACCGGTACGCAGGAGAAGGAGAGGTACAGTAGTTACAAAACGAACTGCACACCAACGCACATCGATCTTGGACCAGCAGACTTAGGCCGTTGTCGTTGCCGTTGCAACTGCCGTCACCGATACAGTATTTACTACCGTCACCGTTACCGTAACCGCTGTATACGGTGTTTGCCGAACTACCGTCTTTGGTTGAGTAGGAGTGTAGGAAAACACTTATACTAGTTTAGAAACCGTCGAACGTCGT